>DIDN01000013.1:0-14423 GCA_002418185.1 Deltaproteobacteria bacterium UBA5799 | reverse complement strand
CCGCCACTATCAGGGCGGACGTGAAGTAGTCGCCGGCCCCGGGGCCGGCGGCCCTCAGGACGATGAGCGACGCGAGAATGCACGCAGCTCCGGAAATTACGGTCAGGGACTTCCCGATGCCCGTCCTCGACACCGATATCTCGAGCGCCGAGGACCCGCCGGACGAGAGCGACAACGCCATGCGGGCCGCGGCAGCCGCCGACGCCAACGACGTCACGGCTATCGTGGTTTTTCCGGCCTGGCCGAAAAGCATGAGCTGTATGGACAACAGGGCATAGCAGGCGCCGACCGTCCCGGCGCCCGCAAGCAGTGCGCCGACCTCCTTTCTTACGTTCCCGCTGAAGGCCCTGAACGTGCCCTCCATTTGGGCAAGCGAGACCATCAGCGCAAGCGCCGCCGCTGCCTGGAAGACCCTGCCGCCCGGACCAGGCACGAACCCGTCGCCCGCCACGGCGACGGGGCCTTCAGGCAGCGAGAAGAGGGCGGCGAGCAAGAGCGCCGAGACCGCGAGGGCTATGCCCGGCGACCACCGAACGAGGGCTTCCCTTTTTTCCGCACTCCCGTATGCGATGGAAAAGACGAGGAGCGATGCCGCGAGCATGGCCTGTCCGAAGGCGAAGAGGTGCGCGCCGTACCCGGATACCATGAGCGCTCCTCCGGCGTTTACGGCGCCCGTCGCCAGGACGACCGCGGCGAAGGACGCGTTGGCCGGGTTTGAGAGCACCCTGTGCCTTACAAGGAAAACGGGCAGGAGGCTCAGGCCCGCGGCCAGCACCGGTATGAAGCGGAGCGGTTCGCCCAATGCTATTCCCTCGTGCTCACGGTGATAAAGGTCACATACCTCCGCCGCGCCATTTAATACAATGACGAGCGAAAAAAATGTTTTTTGGGAATCCTTTGCTCAGGGCAAACCCCGGGAAACCGGGGGACGCAGAGCAAACGGGACTAAAGAAGACTGGCAACACGCTTCCCGCTACGTAATTCGCTCACATTCGACCTCCCCAGCTTCCATGTCAGCCGAGCCGCCAAAGGAGATCCCCTTTGGCGTTTTTTTTCAAAAAAACGGGGAGGTAGCAAATGCCTAAGTCAGTAAAGCCAATCTCGTTCTCGGCTGCCGCGGTTATTGCGGTACTTCTGCTCATCGCGCCGCCTGCGCTGGCAGGCGAGGCGTTTCTCAAATGGACCGCGCCGAGCAAGAACACGGACGGCTCGAACCTTACGGACCTGGCGGGGTTCAAGGTCCATTACGGCACGCAGACACGGTCCTATTCAAAGACGGTCGATGTCGGCAGCGCGACGGATTACGCCGTAAAGGACCTCGCGTCCGGCAGCACCTATTATTTCAGCGTGACCGCCTACAACTCCGCGGGCCGGGAAAGCGGCTATTCAAACGAGGTCTCGAAGAACATGCCGTCCGACACCGCCGGTCCGGTCCTGACCGGCATCTACGCCAGCGACATTACGCATTCGGGCGCGGTCGTCAAGTGGGTAACCGACGAGCCGGCCACCTCGCAGGCCGAGTACGGCACGACATCCTCGTACGGCAGCTCGACCTCGCTCGACCAGTCCCTCAAAAAGAACCACTCGCATGCCCTTTCCGGGCTCAAACCCGGCACTGCCTATAATTTCAGGGTGTTGAGCACGGACGCGTCCGGCAACAAGACCGTCTCGGGTAACTTCAAGTTCACGACCGAGCCGGCGCCGGACACCGCCCCGCCTGTAGTATCGAACCTGCTCGTAAAGGACGTGACCAATTCGTCGGCGCTTGTGACATGGACGACGAACGAGCCCTCGACAACGCAGGTGGATTTCGGCCTTTCCGGCTCGCTCGCTTCGTCGACACCCCTTGACAGCTCGCTTACGACCGTCCATTCCGTCCTCCTCAACGGTCTTCAGAGCTTCACGGCATACAGCTACAGGGCTGTCTCGACCGATGCGGCCGGCAACACGGCCGTTAGCGCGGCCAAGACCTTCACGACCTCCAACCAGGCCCCGGCGATCAACTCGTTCAGCTCGTCTGCGCTCTCGGGCTCGGCCCCGCTGCAGGTCCAGCTGTCAGCCGAGGCGGCGGACGCCGACGGCTTCATCGTGAGCTACGAGTGGGATTTCGACGGGGACGGCGTATTTGACGCAGACACCGGCTCGGTTCCGTCCGCGCCGCACACCTACCAGTCCGCCGGGACCTATTCGCCCAGCGTGAGGGTCAAGGACAACGGCGGCGCCGTGGTGGTCTCGGAGCCGATTTCAATATCGGTCGAGTCGGCCTCGAACGAGCCGCCTATTGTCGTCTCGCTCCTCGGGACAGTGTCCCAGGAAGGCTCTACCGTCTCGGTCAAATTCGACGTCAAGGCGTCCGACCCCAACGGCGCCATAGTCAAGTTCGAGTGGGACTTCGACGGCAACGGGGTCGTGGACGCCGTAACGACCACCGTGCCGACACAGTTCACTTACAGCGCATCGGGCACCTATAACCCGGTGGTAAAGGTGACCGACGACCAGGGCGGGACAGCAACCGCGACCACGACCGTAGAGGTCCCGAATGCCGCCCTGAATGACGGCGGTTCGCCGGCCTCATCGTCGTCTGGTTCCGGCGGCGGCGGCGGCTGTTTCATCGCCACGGCGGCCTACGGCAGCTACCTGGAGCCAGAGGTCATGGTGCTCCGCGACTTCAGGGACAGCGTCCTGCTGCCCAACCCGATAGGCAGGGCGTTCGTCGACTTCTACTACAGAGTCTCCCCGCCGGTCGCTGACTTCATCGCCAGGCACGAAGTGCTCCGCGCCGCAACCAGGACAGTGCTGACTCCCATAGTATACGGGGTCAAGCACCCGCTGCTGTCGGCCTCGTTCTCGGTTGTAGCCGTCGGTGCCGCCCTCTTCGTGGGCAGGAGGAGGCGGGAGAAGTAGCAGGTATCGGCTTCTCGGGCCCGGGGCTGCCAGAGGCCCCGGGCTTCCTGAAGCTCCGAAATCCGCATGGACTGACACAATCATGAAGGCCGCAAGGGCGCTCAGCCGCCCCTTGCGGCCTTTCTTTCGACCTTTGCAAGCGCCCACATTACGACCCCGGCCATCACGAGCGCCAGAAGGAAGAAAGGTATCCCGCCCCGCGTGTGCAGGGTGCCGTAAAGCATCCGCTCGTCTATGTGGTATCCCGCAAGCGTGAGCACGGTTATCCTGACCCCGTTTTTAACGACCGCTATCGGGAAGAGGGCGGCGACGAAGGCGAGCCTGCACGGCCACGTGCGAAGGAACATGCTCGATGCCATCACCCCCGCGATGAAGAGGACGAGGCTTGAACGTATCCCGCTGCACTCCCTTGCGACCTCGACCGTAAGCCCCGGTAGATGAAAGAAAAAGCCCTCTCTCTCGACAGGAGAGCCGGATGCGCTCAGGAAAAACCAGGCGGCCTCGGTCGAGCCCCTCTGAAGAAAACGTATGAGCGGCTCGATCGCCGCCTCCGGCACCGGCACCGCGAAGAGGAGAAAAAGGAGCGGGAAGAGGGCCGCCCTTGCCGATGCGGCTCCGAAGACGGCTACGAAGCCGCCTATCCAGAAGACAACGGCCGAGAGGACCATGGCTGCGAGGTGAAAGCTCCCGCCGTCATGGAATACGCTCCTTCCTGCTATGAAGACGGCGGCCCCGGCAAGGAGGACCGGGATGCCGCAGGTCGGCCCGTACGCCGCGCTCGAAAGGACCTCCTTCCTTTTCGAATACATGAGATACGCGCTCAGAACAGGTATGAGGACGATATGCGAATACAGCTCGCTGTCCATCGCCAGGCCGTATAGCCTCGCCAGGTGCTCTGAAAAGGCGGCCGCTATGCCGGCGCTGAAGAAGAGGATCGCGAGCACCTTTGTCCTGGCGCCCGCGCCTGGAGTATCGTCCATCATCCGGCTCCCGGTAATGGCCATGTCCCTGTTTCTCCGTTCTTACGCTCCTGGCAGCTGGAGCCGTTGTTTGAGATTGGCCTTGTACCTGCCGCCCTTGGCCTTGAACTGCCTTGCGACCCATCTCGATATCTGCGCGAAGCAGAGTCCCTTTTCGTACCACCCGAGGCTTGCGCGGTTTATGGCTATGAACTGTTCCATCACGAGTTTGCTCTGAATGAACTTGTAGACGCTTTTGCGCGACGAATCCCACCATACGGCGATTTCGTTCCTCGGAAGCCTCCTCGAGTTCCTCTCGTGGTCGCGCCTCAGGAAGAGGTGGTCCTGGATCTCGTGGAACCTCCCCCTCAGGCACAGTTCCATGAGGAGCACGTAATCCGCGCCGAAATACTTCCCGAGTAGCTTTGTCTCCCTGAGGACCGGGGCTCGCATCACGCCGAAAACCGCGTTAGCGAGGTTCACCTTGGTGAGGAAGTGCCCGAGGCGCTCGTGGGGCCTGCCGTAGGGGATGTGGAGCCTGTCGTCGTACTTGCATATCTCCTCGCCGTTCTCGTCGATGAGGACGGTCTTCGGGTAGCACAGGACCACGGACGGCTCGGTTTCGAGGACCTTAATGCACCTCTCAAGGAAGTGCGGCGAGCAGACGTCGTCGTAGGCCGCCCATTTGAAATATTCGGCGCGGGAGAGCCGGAAGACGCGGTTGAAGTTGTCGGCGGCGCCGAGGTTCCTCGCGTTCCTGTGCAGCCTGATCCTCCGGTCCCGCGCGGCGTACTCGGCGCAGATACTATATGTCGAGTCCGTGGACGCGTTGTCCGAGATGACGAACTCGAAATCGCCAAAGGTCTGGTCGAGGATCGATTCGATGGAGTCCCTCAGGTAACGCTCTGCGTTATAGACGGGCAGGCCTATGCTTATCTTCGGGGTCTTATCCATGCTATCGCCTTAAGCACATAGGATGCTGGTCGTCAGCCCCATTTCCTTTACCATCTGCCATATCTCGCTTATGTAGTTGGGGTTCATGACTATTATGATGTCGGGGGAGTATTCCCGGAGGAAATCCGGGTGCTCGATCACCTGGCCCGTGCCAGGTATGTACTTGCCCTGCTTGTGCGGGTTTATGTCTATGACGTGCCCTATCTGCCCGGCCACGCCCAGCGCATTGAGGAAGGAGACGCCCTTGGAGCCGCCGCCCCAGAGGACCGCCCGCTGCCCCTTTACGCGTATGCGCTCGAGTTCGCCCTTCCACGCCAGGATCTTGCCCGTATACCTCCTTGAGAAGGCGGCCGCAGCGGTCTTCAGGTCGGCCAGGCCGAAACCCGGCCCGGGGACCTCGGCCTCCTCGGTTTCCGCCGTCGGGAACGCCTCTGTGCAGAGGAACTGCCCCTCGAACGACTCCTCTATGCTTACCGTCCTGAACCCGGTCGACGCAAGGAGCTTCGCGAGCGAAACTGAGCTGAAGTAGGAGCAGTGCTCGTAGATTATGTCCCATATCGCGAGTTCCCTGAAGGTATAGAGTACATTTGGGACCTCGAAAAAGACCACTGTCCCGGTCCTCTCGCCGAGGGCTTTCCTCATCTTTTCCATGAAAGCCCTCGGCGACTCTATGTGCTCGAGCACCTGCCGGCTGCAGATCAAGTCTCCCTTGTATTCCGAATACTGCTCCGAGTAGAGGTCCTGGATGAAAACGACCCTGTTGTCCCTGTTCTCCATCCTCTCGTGGACGTAGCTCGTATCAAAGCCCACGCCCCTATTCCCGCCCAGCTCGCTCAGGAGCACGAGGAACTCGCCCTTGCCGCAGCCTATCTCGATTATGTCCTTCCCGTACAGGTTGAACTTCTCGATGAGCTTTACCGCCAGCGACCTCGCGTAGTCCTGGAAGAAAGGCGAGAAGTGGAGCGAGTTCTCGTACTCCTGCGTGTATTTCACGGCCTCGGGGTCGAAGGCCGTGTTGAATATGTGCCCGCATCCGCTGCAGAAGCCGAGCTTTATGTCGCCCCTCCGGGCCTTGAGGGCGCTTTCGCGCGTGTGCCACAGTATGTTGCAATGGACGGGCATGCCGGCCATCTCGGCGAAAACCGAGACGCACTCCGACCTGCAGACCGGGCATGTCTTTTTGCCGCGCTCCATTCCCGGGCTACACCGTCAGGACCTCTGCTGAATGGCCGAGCCTTTCCAGTTCCATTTCGACCTCGCGCCTGTATACGGGGTTCATGAGGACCACCGCGTCGGGCCTGTATCGGCACACGAACTCCGGCGATACGATCTCGTGGCCTGTGCCGGCCATGAAGGTGCCGCACCTGTAAGGGTTGACGTCCACCACGTACTTTATCTCGTCGGTGATGCCGAGGGTCGTAAGGAAGGCCACTCCCTTCGAGCCTGAGCCCCAGAGGACGGTCCTGTAACCCGACTTCCGGAACTCGCGGAGCTTGTGCCGCCAGAGCGCAGTCTTCTGAATGACGTTCTCCGAAAAGAAGGTCACCGCGTTCCTCAGCTCCTCTGGCTCTTCCTCGACCGGAAGGGGAGGGGAGGGCCGGCCTGCCGAGGCTACTGCGTCGAGGAGCAGGTACTGGCCGCCGTAGCCCCTGCTTATGCCTGTCACATCGAAGCCCGAGGCCCTGAAGAGCCTCCCGAGTGAACCGGGGCTGAAATAGGAGCAGTGCTCGTAGTAGACGTCCCAGAAGGCAAGCTCACGGAGGACCCTCGTCACGTCGGGGACCTGGAAGAAGACCCTGGTCGGCTTTTCACCGAGCGCCCTCCTGACAGCCGATATGAACCTGCCTGAACACCCTATGTGCTCGAGCGTCATCTTGCAGACCATGAAGTCCGCATGCTCGTCCGAGTATTTTTCCGAGTAGAAGTCCTTCACGAACCTGACCCCCGGGGTGCGCCTTCCGCGGTCCTCCCTGAATGCCGGGTCGAAACCCGTTCCGGTATTGCCGCCCAGCTTGCACAGGAGGTTCAGGAACTCGCCCTTGCCGCAGCCTATCTCGAGTATGTGCTTTCCGCGCAGCCCGTGCCTTTCGACGAGGTCCGAGGCGAGGCGTCGCGCGAACTCGTTGTAGGTGACGGAAAACCCCTGGGTCTCCTCGCACCTCTCGGAGTACTCCTGCAGCGCGGGATGATGATACCTGTTCCATATGAAACCGCACCTCGCGCAGAAGGCGAGCCTTATCTCGCCCCGGGGGTACTCGACCGCCGCTTCCCGGGTCGCGAAGAGCAGAACCGAATGCACCGGAGCGCCGCTCTGCGAGTAGAACTCAAGCGACTCAGCCGAGCCGCAGCCCGGGCATTCCGGGTAGACCGGGCCTGGGAGGGCAGGGGCCGCGTCCATGTTCAGGCTCTCCATCATAGCTCCTTTTTCAGGCCACCTTCCATTCGGGTATGGGCACTATGAACTTCCCGCCCGCTGCCCTGTACTCCTGCTGCTGGCCGATTATCTCTTCTGCGAAGTTCCAGGCCAGGATGAGGACGTAGTCCGGCATCTCCTCGATGAGCCTCTCCGGGGCGGAGATGGGGATGCGCTTCCCGGGCATGTAGAGGCCCTGCTTGTGTATATTCCTGTCCGCGACGAAATCTATGAGGTCCGCGCCTATCCCCGTGTAATTCAGGAGCGTTGCGCCCTTTGCCGCCGCGCCGTAGGCGGCGATGCGGTTGCCTCCGTTCCTCAGTATCCTCAGCATGAGGTTCAAGCCGTTTTTGATGTTCCCCGCCTTTATGGCGAAATCGTTATAGTAGGAGAAGCCGTCCACGCCGTCCCTCCTTTCTTCGTGGAGCAGGGCCTTTACCGAGGCGTCCGGCTCGTCCCTGAGGCCGACGTAGAGCCGGAGCGAGCCCCCGTGGATGGGGATCCTCCTTACGGAGTTCAGGTAGAGGCCGCGGCCCCGGAGGAACCGGTCTGCCGACGTCCCCGAGAAATAGCAGAGGTGCTCGTGGTAGATGGTGTCGAATTCGCACTTGTCGACAAGCTCCCGCACGTAAGGGACCTCGATTACGGCGATGCCGCCTTCCTTGAGGAGAGTCCTTATGCCGTCGAGGAAGCCCTTTGAGTCTGCCACGTGCGCAAGCACGTTGTTAGCTATTATCACGTCGGCCCTTTTCCCCATGCCCCGCAGCTTGCCGACGAGCTCCGCGTCGAAGAACCCGCAGTGCGTCGGCACGCCGGCCTTCTCCGCGGCGTCGGCCGGGCCCCGGGCAGGGTCTATTCCGAGGCAGGGTATCCCGTTCTGGACGAAGTTCTTCAGAAGGTATCCGTCGTTCGAGGCTATCTCCACGACAAGGCTTTGCGAACCAAGGCGCCTTGTCCCGATAAGCTCGAGCGCGTTCTCGCTAGAGTGCCTCAGGAGCTCGTCGGAGAACGAGGAATAGTAAGGGTACCTCCTGCAGAAGAGCTCCTCCGGAGGCACGGTCTCGATTATCTGCACGAGCGAGCAGTCGCGGCAGAAGACGGCCTCCAGCGGATATTCCGGCTCGGGGCGGCCAAGCTCCTCCACGGTAAGGAGAGCGTCCGCGAGCGGCGTCCTCCCGAGGTCAAGGACCGTCTCGAGCCTTTTCCCCCCGCACGAACGGCATGTTGAGCGGTTCCCGGTCATCTCATCCTCCCTGGTCGTTCACCATTTTTTCCACGGCGCCCTCCCGCCTGTCCACAGCCTTTCGAGGTGGAGCTTGTCCCTCAGCGTGTCCATGCACTGCCAGAACGAGGCATGGGTGAAGGCCATGAGTTCCCCGTCCCTTGCGAGGTTCTCGAGGGGCTCCTTCTCGAACTGCGTCTCATCGCCCTCGATATAGTCGAAGACCCCGGGTTCGAGGACGAAGAAGGCCCCGTTTATCCAGCCCTCCGAGGTCTGGGGCTTTTCCGAGAACTCGGATACCATGCTCCCCTCCAGCTCCAGGTGCCCGAACCTGGCCGGCGGCCTCACTGCAGTCAGAGTTGCGAGCTTCCCGTGCGAGCGGTGGAAGTCCAGGAGCGCCTGGAGGTTGACATCCGAGACGCCGTCGCCCCACGTGAGCATGAATGTCCCGTTGCCGGTCCAGGGCGCGAGCCGCTTTATCCTCCCTCCTGTCATGGTGTTCAGCCCGGTGTCGATTAGGTCGACCGTCCAGTCCGGCACGTCCCCGCCCGTTATCTCGACCTTTCCCGTGCTCGTCCTTACGGTCATGTTGCTGTTGAGCGCGCAGTAGTCCTTCATCCATCTCTTTATGTAGTCCCCCTTGTAGCCCAGGGCGATGGTGAAGTCCCTGAAGCCGTACACGGTGTAGTACATCATTATGTGCCAGAGCATCGGGCGCCCCCCGACCTCCACCATCGGCTTCGGCTTGAGCTCCGTCTCTTCAGCGAGCCTGGAGCCCAGCCCCCCGGCCAGTATGGCTACCTTCATCGCCCAGCTCCTTTCCGCCTCAGGGCTTTTTTGCGTCTACCGCGATCGTCTGAAGGCCCTCGGAGACCATTTCACCCGTCTCTGGCATCCATTCTGGCGCAAACGATTTTCCGAACTGCACGAAGCTCGACCTCAAGTTCCAGTTGGCGCACGAGCTGTGGTAGCAGTTCATGCAGCTCGAGGGCATCAGTTCATCCGAGTTCACCGACGCACGCATCCTGGCCATCTCCTCCGAGTTCCATGCCTCGAGGGGAGACCCGTAATCGCGGAGGTTGAAGAGTTTTTCCGACGAAGACTGGCAGGGGCGGACAAAGCAGTCGCTTCCGATGTAGAAGTCCCTCCAGGGGAAGGGGCACTGCTTGTGCGGCATCCTCCCGGCCTCGCCTTCGCCCTGTAACTCAGGGAGCTTGAGCTTTATGCCTCCGGCCTCCGCGGCCTCCGAGGCCGCGGCGAAATGCTCCCTGACCGTCTCCTGCATGTCCAGGAGGGATTCGCCGGCCAGTCTCTCCTCGAACACCGTAAGGTATACGACCTTGACCTCGGGGACCCCGGTCCTTTTGGCGAGTGCGACCATGCCGGGCAATTCGCCTATGTTCCTCCTCATCGCGGTGAATACGAAGTTCACGTACGGGTAGGCGGCGCCCCGCCTCTTCTTCTCCTCCATGAGCGCCGTCACTGAATCCACCTCGCGCATGAAGTTGCCGCCTTTTCTGATGGAATCGTTCGTTCCGGCGGTGGAGCCGTCGAGCGAGACGGCTATGAGGTCCACGCGGTGCTCGAAGACGAGGTCTTTTATCTTCGGTATGGTGCTGCCGTTCGTGACGAAGTATTTCCTGAGGCGGCTGAACCTGTTCAGGTATTCGAGTATCTGCGGGAGCTTCGGGTGGAGGGTGCCTTCGCCCCAGCCGTGGAGAGTGACCTCCTCGGTTTTCCCGTAGAACGGCTCGAAGGCCTTCACGACCTCCACAGGCATGTCGTTCACCCTGAAGTTGACCGCCTCCCTGCCGCACATGATGCACTGGAAGTTGCACCTGTTCGTCAGCTCGAATACTATCCTCCTCGGGAGCGAATTGAGGACGGTCCTGCCTTCCCTGAACTCCTTCCTGTTAAGAAGGCTGTTCGCCTGCTGCTCTTCGGTAAGCGGGGTCTCGAAAAGTCTCTCTGTTTTCATTGGAGTCCTCGTTCAGGTGGTTGAAGGTTCCTTGGTTCCGCCCTCTATCGGGGAGATGCGCCCGGCCTTCGTGCGGTATCCCCTTTTGATAATCCTCCTGGCAGTCCCGGCAATGGACCTTGCCTTGCCGCCCACGGGGAGGCCGAGCCAGTTTCGGAAGAGGCTGAAGCCCGAGAGCCTGGGCACGGGCACGCCGAAGAGCCTCATGGCGGCGAGACGTCCCCATATCGACCTCCTTTTTGCCAGCAGGTTGGCCTGTGAGCTTCCGAGCAGGGCGGGGTCTATCCTCCGTAGCTTCAGATAGCCCGCCTCCGCAGCCGAGACTATTACCCTCCTCCCGAGTCCGGTCCTCGCAACGACCATCGAGAGCCCTGGTTCCCGCTCATCCGGCTCCCTGTACCAGGGGTCTCCGCAGGAGATGTCCGCGAACTCGCCGGTGCCGTCGGGGCAGAGATAGCACCTTAGCGGCCTGTACCTCTGGAGGAACCCCCAGGCGTCCATGTATGAGAGCTTCACTGACTCGCCGTTCTTCAGAACCGCTTCCCACATGCCCGGCCAGCCCATGCCCCTGTACCTGAGGCTCTTGAGCTCGCCCGCGGACACGTTGAACTTCCCGAGGAGGTCTATCGTGCCGATCGTCGAAGGGGTGCCGGCGCAGAAGATGGAGACCGCGAGACCGGTCTTTGCCTTGAGGGCCGGCCTCATGTTTTCCGCCTTCCTTAGAGCGGCCACGTCGCACGGCTTCCCGATGAATACCGAAGGGGAGGGGGCCGTCTCTATCGACGCGAGCCCTTCGCAGGGAGAGGCCGGAGAGTACCTGGAACCCGCGCGCGAGACGATCTCCTCACTGGTCCTGCTGAATACAGTCCTGTTCCTCCACGGCTCGTCGGTTGATGCGCCGCTGTGCAGGACGCCGTGCATCCCGAGCCTTTCGATACAGTAAAGCGCCAGGGCGGTAGCTGCCCCTCCCGAGGACCCCGCGAACCTTATCCCGGGGTGGGCTGCATGGCCTTCCCAGACCTCCAGTACCGGCCCCCAGCCTCTCCTGAGCGCCCGGAGCGAACCTTCCGGCCAGCTGCCGTGCGAGGTCTCGATGCCCGGGCACACCTGGACGCAATCGCCGCAGTCGTCGCACCCGCTTTCCACCACCGGCCTTATCCCGTCCTGGATTATGTCCGCGAGCCTGACCTTCCCGGACCTGCACGCGTATGCGCACGCGCCGCAACCGAGGCACAGGCGCCACGCCGCTATCTCCCCGACGTCTCTGAAGCTCATCCGCACCTGGGCTCTTCCGGGGCCGTCATTCCTTGGGGAAGTAAGCGAGCCCCAGCATGTTGTAGAGCTTCCTTTTCAACCTGGACCTTAGCCCTATGAAGTCGTAGGGGTCGAGCGAATATTCCTGGAGCCTCTGGGCCGTGCCCCTGAGCTTCCTGACCCATTCCTCTCTGGTCCTAACGCCATACTGTTCCGCGGAGAGCGGAAGGAGCCTTCTCAGGTCCTCGTCCGTCTTGATGCCGGTATGCTCGGCCCTGGGGTCGTCCATGTGCTCCTGGTAGAGGAAGGGATAGTACCAGCCGATAACGTAGCCCTTTGCCGCGGCCCTGATGCACCATGTGGTGAAGGTCTCCTTGGGCCTGAGCCCGCCTATTTCGTCGACCACCTTCCTTTTCATCAGGTACCCGGAGCCCTCTATCCAGCAGTTCCTGAGGATCATGTGCGCGCCGAAGGAGTGTATCTTCCTTGTCGCCTTCGAGACGCTGAAGTCTTCGGGCAGGAACCTCCAGCAGCCGATTATCCCGGCCTCGGTTATGTCCCTGTGCGCCTTCTCCACCTTCTCGACCCACCTCGCCGGCATCAGGCAGTCGTCGTCTATCTTCCCGAGGAGGTCCGCGTCCGCGTGGTTCCTCCAGAACCAGTTCGTTGGCCCCCGGAGCCTGTCGTTCGTCCTGTTGTAGATTATCCTCTCTATCGCCGGGTGCCCCTCGAAGCCGCGGAGCACCTTGAGGTTCTCCTCGGACGAGGCATTGTCCCATACCACCGCCTTGGCGTGCGGCGGTAGCGTCTCGGCGAGCCTCGCGAGAGAGAGCCTCGTGTAGGCGGGCCTGTTGTGGGTTATCATGAGCACCCTTATCTTCATCAGACCTTCCGCCTTACCATCCGGAGGGCCTCGGTCACCTCCGGCACCTTGAAGACCTTCGCCGCAAAAAGAAGGTACGTGGCTATCCCGAGGACCACGAGGGCGACGAGGGCGTATTCCATCCCGAGGTGCAGCGAGCTCCCGTTCATGAGCCTGAACCCGAGGAGGAACGCGACCATCACGGACGAGCACGCCGCCGACGGGGCGAGCGCCTTGACGAACGAGAACAGGTCGATCCCTATGAGTCTGTTGGTGACGTACTGGCCGAGCAGGAATATCGGTATGGTGGCGGCTATGTATGCCGTTATGAGGCCCAGGAGGCCCCATTTTATGCCGACCATGAAGGCGACGACCACGAGGGCCGAGGAGAAGACCCCCAGCTTGAGCGTGAGGTCGGGCCTGCCCTGGGAGTTGAAGATTATCCCTCCGGTAGTCCCGATGGACTGCACTGCCCCGACGATGCAGAGGAGCTTCAATGGGAGTATGGCCGGCTCCCACCTTCCGCCGTACACGGAGAGTATGAACTCCTCGGAGACCATGAAGAGCCCGGTCATCATCGGGAAGGTTATGAGGGATATCGACCGGACCACCTTCAGGTAAACCGCCCTTGTACGTTCCCTGTCGCCCTGTATGCTCGAGAATACCGGGAAGAGGACCTTGCCCATTGACCAGGATATGAGCTGAAGGGGCTTGAGCATCAGGTTGTATGCCACGGAGTAGTAGCCGAGCGCCTGCGCGCCGAGGTATTTGCCTATTATGAGATTGTCGAGGTTCCTGGCGAAGAAGTTCAGGATGTTGAATCCCAGCAGGTTCGAGCTGAAGCCGAACAGGTCGGTAAAGCACTTCCTGACAAGCCTCGCCCTGGGCCTCCATTTGACTACCGACCAGACTATGGGTATGAGGACGGGCTGGGAGAGTATCTTTCCAAGCACCATGCTCCAGACGCCGTACCCAAGGAGCGCCAGCACAACCGATATGAGGCCGGAGAGGGCGTGGTTCCCGAGGTTTACGAGCGAAAGCTTCTTGAACTCCAGCCTCTTCGAGAGTATGGACGTGTGTATCGACGTAAACGGGCTCAACACGAAACCGAGCGACGAGACCAGGAGTATGTCCCGGAGGACCGGCTCCTTGTAGAAGGCCGCTATGAAGGGCGACGTGGCGGCCAGGAGCGCGGCGAGCGCAACGCCCGCCATTATGCTTACGAAAAAGGAGGTGGAGAGGTAGTCGTCGTCTATGTTCTGCCGCTGTATTATGGCGGCCCCCATGCCGAGGTCCTGGAACAGGATGACGACCCCGATGAAGACCGACGATATGGCAACGATCCCGAAGTCCCCGGGCGTAAGCAGCCTCGCAAGGACTATGGTTGCAGAGAACGTTACCAGCTGGGAGCAGACGTTGGAAAATACGGTCCAGAAGCTCCCGCTGATTATCTTCTGCTTCATCTCGGCTTTCGTCATGAGGGCCGCCGGGGGCTACGCGCCCGCGAGTTCCCTGTAATATCCGGCCAGCGTCCCGGCTATCCGGTCCCAGCTGAAGAGCTCCTTTACGCGCTCCCTACCGGCTGCGGCGACCTTCTCCCGCAAGCCCCGGTCTTTTATGAGAAGCTCTATTGCCTTGCCCAGGCCCGCTGGGTCTCCGGGCCGCACGAGCAGGCCTGAGACCCCGTCCTCGACGATCTCCGGCACTCCGCCAACCCTTGTGGCGACTACCGGAAGGCCGCAGGCCATGGCCTCGGCCACCGGCATCCCGAAGGACTCGTAGAAGGACGCGTTTATGAATATGTGCGCATCCGAGTACCTCGCCATCATCTCCGAGTGGCTCACGTGCCCGGTAAAGAAGACCCTTTTCGAGAGCCG
>DIDN01000054.1 GCA_002418185.1 Deltaproteobacteria bacterium UBA5799 | reverse complement strand
CGTCAGGGTAGTCCGCAAGATAAAACAACTCGAAATCTTTGTCAAGCGCAAAATGGTATACTGTATACAAATGGAGGACAACCGGTCTTTTAAAAATCCTGCGGCAGACGCCAGCGCCGGCCTCCAATGCCTCAGAGCCTGAAGAGGTCTTTCCTCCTGTCGCCGAAGATGTCGTTAACGGGGGTTATCAGCTTCCGCCTGGCCTCCGAAGGCTCTATCTCGACAACGCCCGCTCCCTCCTTCCGCCCCCCTGCCCTTGCGAGCACCTCGCCGGTCGGGGAGGTGACCTGGCTCGACCCTATGAAACGGAGGCTTTTTCCGTTTACCCGCTCCTCGACGCCGACCCTGTTGGCGGTTATGGTGAAAACCCGGTTCTCTATCGAACGGGTTACCATGGCCTCGGGGCAATACGGCAGGACCAAGTTCGACGGGTGGCAGATTATGTCCGCCCCCAGGAGGGCGAGCGTCCTCGCGGCCTCAGGGAAGAGCCAGTCGAAGCAGACCATCATCCCTACCCTGGCCTTTCCGGCCTTGTAAACGGCGAAAGGGGTATCGCCCTTCGTGAAAATCTTTTTCTCGTCCCAGAAGAGGTGGGCCTTCCGGTATGTCCCTATGTGCCCCCTGGGGCCAACGAGCACCGCCGAGTTATACGCCCTCTTGCCCTCCCTCTCGGCAAGGCCGGCGACTATATAGGCCCTTTTGGACCTCGCCGCCTCGGCAAGCCTACTTGCGGCAAACCCTCCCGGCACATCTTCGGCCAGGTCGAGGAGCTCTCTTCCGGACCTGAACTGGTATCCGGTCGAGAAGAGCTCCGGGAGCACGATAAGCTCGGCATCGAGCCCTGCTATCTTCCTGACCGCCTTCTCGACGTTCGAAACGACTTCGCCGAACAACGGGGACGTCTGCAGGTAAGCTACTCTCATCTCCCCTCCTGAGGGATGTTATAAGACGACCGGGACTGGACCGACTACCAGGGGGAAGGTATGATAATCAAGGGTGCATGGTTTGTCAACGGGAGAGAGGAACGGGCTTTGTCGGAGGCGTTGCGGCAGGAAGGGGAGAGGCGGTCAGCCCCTCCCCTTCCGCTCAGTTCATGTTCAGCGGCAGGACTTCTTCGCTGCCTTCTTTGCTGGTTTCTTTGCGGCGGCCTTCTTCTTTGGGGCGGCTTTCTTTGCGGTAGCCATCAACTTCCCTCCTTTGGGTTTGGTGTTGAGAAGAAAGAACCTGTTTTCTTTTAACACTACTGTATTTCGCTGTCAACACGATTTTCTTTAATATTTTTTTTCGCGGCGGCGAAGAAGAGCGGTCCGTCGGGCTTGCAACGGCTCCGCTTGTATGTTAATTAGGACGCTTCGAAAAAAAACGAGGGGAGTGCCTGTCCAGTGTCCATAACAGAGAAAGACGTGCTGCACGTGGCCGAGCTTGCGCGCCTTGAGCTCACCGCAAGGGAGAAGGAGATCTACACCGTGCAGCTTAAGCGCATACTTGGCTACGTGGAAAAGCTCTCCGAGCTCGGCACGGACGGAGTACGGCCCACCACGCACACCGTTCCGCCCAGGACCGCGTACAGGGAGGACCGGGTGCTTCCCTCGCTCCCAAGTGAAGAGGCCTTGAGTAACGCGCCGTCTTCCGACAGGGGCTGCTTCAAGGTCCCCAAAATAATCGAATGACGACCGAACGACGGTCGAAGAAGAACCCGGAGAGAAAAAATTGGACATAACGTCATTGGACATAAGCGCCCTTTCAGGGAAGCTCGTGAAAAAGGAGCTTTCATCGGCTGAAGCGACCCGGGCGTATCTCGAAAGGATAGGCAGGGTCGAGGAGCGGGTCTCCGCCTTCGTGACCGTCACGCCGGAAGAGGCGCTCAAGGCCGCCTCCGAAGCCGACTCCCGCATCGCCAGGGGCGAGGACGTCACACCGCTTACCGGGGTCCCCATAGCCGTAAAGGACATATTCTCCACCCGTGGCGTGAGGACGACCTGCTCGTCGAGGATACTCGAGAATTTCGTGCCGCCATACGACGCGACCGTCATAAGGAAGCTCAAGGAGGCGGGCGCTGTCATACTCGGCAAAAACAACATGGACGAGTTCGCGATGGGCTCCTCCACCGAAAACTCGGCCTTCAAGAAGACCCTCAATCCCTGGGCACTCGACCGCGTGCCCGGAGGGAGCTCGGGCGGTTCTGCCGCGGCGGTCGCCGCCTCAGAGTGCGCGGCCTCGGTCGGCACAGATACGGGCGGCTCTATAAGACAGCCCGCGTCGTGCTGCGGCGTCGTGGGCCTTAAGCCCACCTACGGGAGGGTGTCGAGGTTCGGGATGATAGCCTTCGCCTCGTCCCTCGACCAGGCCGGGCCGCTTACGAGGAGCGTGGCAGACGCTTCCCTGATGCTGAATGCGATAGCCGGCCACGACCAGCTCGATTCGACTTCGATAGACGCGCCCGTTCCGGATTATACTGCGGGTCTCGGGTCCGGCATAAAGGGGCTCAGGGTGGGCATACCTAAGGAATACTTCATAGAGGGCATGGACCCGGAGGTCGAGTCGTCGGTAAGGAAGGCGCTCGAAACGATAAAGTCGCTCGGGGCCGAGCTCGTTGAGATAAGCCTGCCGCATACCGAGTACGCGGTGGCGGTCTACTATCTCGTCGCCACAGCCGAGGCGTCGAGCAACCTCGCCCGTTATGACGGCGTCAAATACGGCCTCCGGGTGGACGAGACAGGCAGCCTCCTCGATATGTACAAGAGGACCAGGGACGAGGGCTTCGGCCCTGAAGTCAAGAGGCGGATAATGCTCGGCACATATTCCCTCTCCGCAGGATATTACGACGCATATTACAAGAAGGCCTCCCAGGTGAGGACGCTCGTAAAGGAAGACTTCGAAAAGGCCTTCTCGGCCTGCGATGTCATCGCCACACCTACCGCGCCGACTCCGGCGTTCAGGATAGGCGAGAAGCTCGAAGACCCGCTCACGATGTACCTCTCGGACATATTCACCATCTCGTGCAACCTCGCGGGCATCCCGGGAATATCGCTCCCTTGCGGGTTTACGAAGGAGGGCCTCCCGGTGGGTCTTCAGATACTCGGAAGATACCTGGACGAGGAGACCGTCTTGAGGACCGCGTGGTCGTACGAGGACGCGACGGAGTGGCACAAGAGAAGGCCCAACCTATGAAAAGGAATCGAGATGAAATACGAAGCTGTAATAGGGCTTGAAGTCCACGCCCAGCTACTGACTGATTCCAAGCTTTTCTGCGGCTGCTCGACGAAATTCGGCGCCGAGCCCAATACGCAGGTGGACCCCATATGCCTGGGGCTTCCTGGAGTGCTCCCGGTCCTCAACAGAAGGGCCGTCGAGTACGCTGTCAGGATGGCCCTTGCGACCAGCTGCAAGGTCAACAGGCAAAGCGTGTTCGCCCGGAAAAACTACTTTTACCCCGACCTCCCCAAAGGCTACCAGATATCCCAGTACACGGAGCCTCTCGCGGAGCGCGGCTGGCTGGATATCGACCTCGACGGGGAAAGGAAAAGGATAGGCATAACCCGAATACACATGGAGGAGGACGCCGGGAAGCTCCTTCACGGCGAGGGGCCGGAGGACGAGGCCTTCAGCTTCGTGGACTTGAACCGCACCGGCGTGCCTCTTATAGAGATAGTGAGCGAGCCCGACATGCGCGCCTCCGACGAGGCCCAGGCCTATCTCAAGGCACTCCGCGACATACTCGTCTATCTCGAGATATCGAGCGGCAACATGGAGGAAGGGAGCTTCCGCTGCGACGCGAACGTATCCATACGCCCGGCGGGCTCATCCAAGCTCGGCACAAAGGCGGAGCTCAAGAACATGAACTCCTTCAAGTTCGTGAAGGAGGCGATAGACTACGAGATAGCGCGGCAGACAGACCTCGTGGAGTCCGGCGGCAAGGTCGTCCAGGAGACGCGCCTATTCGATTCGGCGAGGGGCGTTACGGTCTCCATGCGCTCAAAGGAAGAGGCGCACGATTACAGGTATTTCCCCGAGCCGGACCTCCTTCCGCTTATCGTAGAGGAGGAAATGGTCGAGGAGGTGCGCTCTGCTCTTCCGGAGCTGCCCCAGGCCAAAAGGGAGCGCTTCATCTCCGAATACGGCATCCCTGCCTACGACGCAGGGGTCCTTACATCCTCAAAAGACCTCGCCGCCTACTACGAAGAGGTGGTGAATGAGACGGACGAGCCCAAGGCGTCATCGAACTGGATAATGGGCGAGCTCCTTCGGCTCTTGAAGGAAGACAACCGCGACGTGAAGGATTGCCCGGTAAGCCCAAAGGGGCTCGCAAATGTAATGAAGATGGTCAAGGCCGGGGAGATAAGCGGTAAGATAGCCAAAGAGGTCTTCGAGGAGATGTACAGGACAGGGAAGTCCGCCGGAGAGATAGTGAAGGCAAAGGGCCTCACCCAGATATCCGGCGAGGAAGAACTCGCCCGGATTGTGGACGGCATAATCGCGGCCAACCCGGAGAACGTCGAGCGCTACAAATCCGGGAAGACCGCCCTTTTCGGCTTCTTCGTCGGAGAGGCCATGAAGGCCACCCGCGGCAAGGCCAACCCGCAGGTCATAAACAAGCTCCTCAAGGAGAAACTCGGGGGGTAACAGGCCTCAACTGTACTGGAGCTACGTCCCCCTCCCATAAACCAGGTCGCCCCTCAATTCCGCCACCATGTCCCGCGTATTAGAAGGGTCGCCGCCCGGATGCGAGTAGACTTCAATGTACCTCCATTGTGACAGCCGGTCGTCGTAGGTCGTCGTTACGTACCTGCCCTTTCCGCCGGCGTCGGTCCTGAAATGGTTGCCATCGACCCCTGCCGGGGCCCTCTCTCCGCGCTCGTTTGCGAACCAAACCGAGTAGACCGTATCGGGTTTTAGCCTGAAGAAGTTGATCTCCATGCTCCTCAGGCCCGGCATGAACTTCATCCTTTCCGATTCCAGCCTGCCGTATCCTTGCCCGCCGCTTACGTCCTCCAACTCCATGAAAAACCTGGGTTGATATGAAAAGGCGTAGGCGGCCAGGAAGAAATGAAGGACCGCTAAAACTAAAAGTCTCTTCCCCATCGTCCGGATTCCTTTCCCGCGGCAGGCCTGAATCGCCGCAAAGGGCCGCGCCCACACAATGTCTCCACATTCATCAATCATACATCCTGCCGACTGGCAGGTCAAAACGCGCTTCAAGGCTCCGGCCCGATTGACAACCGCTTCTTCTCCAATAGAATAAAACATACTGGAAATGCACTCCTAAAAGAAAGGAGCCTGCGTGAAAAGAATATTTTATTCACTTATTCTGGGCGCGGCGGTATTGGGGGTTTCTGCTGACTCCAGGGCTGAGAATTACGTCCAGGCATACCTGGGGGCTGCGATCCCGCACAAGTCTGATGTCAAGGGCGGCGGACAGTCGGGCAGGATGGAGTTCGACTCCGGTCCGTCCGTAGGCGTAAAAAGCGGGTGGTTCCGCGACCCGAGCTCGATATTCGGGCTCCAGGTCGACCTTAACGCACACTTCCCGGACACGGACGAACTCGGCGCCGCCGGAGTCCGGGCGGCCATGGACGCGGACGTAAGGGTCCTTTCGGCCTCGGTTAACGCCATAGCGCGCTATACGGAACCGGCGCTCCGTCCCTATGCCGGGTTCGGAGTCGGGTGGTACTTCGGGAGGATATCGAACGGGACCATCGCTGCGCCGGTCTTCGGCGTCTCAAACACCTTTTCAGGCGACTCCGACCACGCCTTCGGGTGGCATATCCTCGCCGGAGTGGATTTCCCGGTCATAACCAATTTCTCGGTCTTCGGGGAATACAAGTACGCCAGGGCCGATTTCTCATTCGGAGGCGACCTCGACTTTGACCTCGATTACGAAGCAAGCCAGATTTACGGCGGCGTCTCTTACGGCTTCTGATTTTCGGGTGAGGGAGAGAAGAGTGAAAAAGATCGGGTTCCGGATGTTGGTTTGCACGTAAACCCGTGGGGGCACTTCAGGGGTGGAAAGCCTCAATATTCGAAGGCCTTCCACCCTTCCTTTTTCCACCTGAAATAATCCGCCAGTATCCTTGCGTGGTCGAATGCAAGCGGACCGGGGAGGTTCACCTCCGTAAATACGCCCGCGCCCTTCGCGTCGTCCCGGGCCTCAAGCGTCCCTGTGCCTTCGGCCACGAATACCACAGACAGAGTGTGCTTACGCGGGTCCCTCTCGGGGTCCGAGTAGGAGTGGAGCTGCCTTTTAAGGGTCACATCGAGCGAGGTCTCCTCCATAGCCTCCCTCTTTGCCGCGTCCTCGAGCGACTCGCCGTAGTCGACGAAACCGCCGGGCAGGGCCCACCCCTCGGGAGGGTTCTTCCTCTGGATAAGCACTATGCCGCCCCCGGTCTCGATTATCACGTCCACCGTGGGAAACGGGTTTTTGTACTCCGGCATAACGCCGCCCCTCCTCGCCGTTGGCACCTATTCAGGCCTGACCGACCTCAGGAACTCGGCGTTCCTTTCGGGCAGGCTCGTGTTTATGAACATGCCGCTCCCCATCTCGAACCCGGCGGCTGTGGTAAGTCTCGGGATTATGCTCATGTACCAGTGGCAATACTCGTTCCCGGCGTCCCTGGGCCGAGAGGACCTTATCACATAATTATAGTCCGGGTCCGAGAGCCCGTAATGGAACCTCGAGAGGATGTTCTTAAGGTGCGCGGCAAGGTCCCTCGACTCCTCCCCCGTAAGGGTGCTGAACGAGGCCGAATGCCTCTTTGGGAATATCCAGGTGTGGAACGGCGAAAGGGCCGCGTAGGGTATGAAAGTGAGGAAATGCGGGGTATCGTATATTATTCTCGTGCCGTCCTGCATGTCCTTTTCAAGGAGCGAGCAAACGAGGCACTCGCCCGTGTTGTCGAAATAATGCATCGCCGCCTGCACCCTGTCCCTGAACTGGACCGGGACGACGGGGGTGGCTATGAGCTGGGAATGGGGGTGGTCCAGGGACGTGCCGGCCCCCTCCCCGTGGTTCTTGAATATGATGGCGTGCTCTACCCTCGGGTCCCTGTTCGCCTCCACGAAGCGGGCCATGTATACCCTTATGAGGTCTTCGATATCGGCTACGTCCTGCAGGGCAGTGTACCGGTTGTGAACCGGCGTCTCTATTATCACCTCGTGGACGCCGACTCCGGTGACCGCGGTCCGCAGGCCGTTCCCCAGGCGCTTTTTCTCGCCCTCGGGGCTGAGGGCCGGGAACTTGTTCGCGACCACGCGTATCTTCCAGGCGTCCCCATCCGGGACCCTGAACCGTTCGGCCGGGGTCTTGTGCTCGTTTCCGGGGCAGAAGGGGCAGGAAGGCAGGCGTTCCGGGTGATGGGACCTTTCCTTGTTGTTGCTGAAGTCCTTCGGGCGCTTGGCGCGCTCGGTCGCGATTATAACCCACTCCCTTGTGACGACGTTGAACCTCAGCTCAGGCATGGACGCATTATATCAGAAAAAGGTTTTTTGAGCGGGCATCCCGCACGCGGAAAGATAACGGCTGATTATACGGAGCTGACGGAAAGGCCGGGCGCGAACAGGCCCGGCATGCAGGGGCTTGGTTCAATAGCCGGGCCCGTCCGCGAGCATGGCCTCTATCTGGCTCACGTGGGCCTTCTCCTCGTCCGCCAGCTCATTGTAGATGCGCTTGCCCTCGTCGGTCTCGGAGAAGGCCGCAAGGCTTTCGAAATAACGGACCGAGTGTTTTTCGGTCTCCAGCGCCAAAAGGAGGGCCTTCCTCGGGTCGTCGAGCGAGCGCACCAGTTCGTCCACGTTTATGCGCCTGGTGAACATATCGGCCCTGCCCTCCTTCTCGATATTGTCCTCTATCTCTATCTCCTCCTCGGTTACCTGGTCCCTGAACCCGGCCTCCGGGAAGAACTTCGTCTCGATTATCTTGAGGTGCCTCTTCTCGTCGTCGGCGAGTTTTTTCAATACCGCCTTCGCCTCCCTGTTCGCGGTCTTCTCGGCGAGCAGCTTGTAGAACATGTAGCCGTTTACCTCTATCAGGGCGGCGGTCTTTACCGCTTCCTTTTCCTCTATATGCTCGAACATGGGAGGTACCTCCTTGGGCGCTCTGTTATGAGTCTATCGCAATTGCCTTTTCCGGGCAAACGAAAACTGTTGAAAGGGCGCGCGGTTTAATGGTAAGAAGTAATGCTGCTTCTACAAGCCGATTAACCCCGGTTTGCGGCGGGTCTACCATTTCCAGGGGGGTGGTTCATATGGGTTTGCTCGACGGCAGGAAAGGCATCATCTTCGGGGTCGCCAACGACAGGAGCATCGCCTGGGCCATAGCCGAGGCCCTCAAGAGGGAGGGGATGGACCTCGCGTTCACGTATGCCGGCGAGGCGCTCGAGTCGAGGGTCAGGCCGCTAGCCGAATCGCTCGGCTCGAAACTCATACTCCCGTGCGACGTAACCGACGACGGGCAGATAGCGTCCGTCTTCCAGGCATTGAGGAGCAAATGGGGCGGGCTCGACGCCCTTGTCCATTCTGTCGCCTTCGCCAAAAAGGAGGAATTGAAGGGCGAGTTCCTCTCGACTTCGCGGGACGGGTTCAGGCTCGCACTCGACGTAAGCGCCTTCTCGCTGGTCGCGCTCGCCAGGGCCGCCGCCCCCCTTATGGAGGGGAGGCCGGGGTCTATCGTGAGCCTCAGCTACTACGGGAGCGAGAAGGTGGTCTCAAACTATAACGTAATGGGCGTTGCCAAGGCGGCGCTCGAAGCAAGCTCCCGCTACCTTGCCGCCGACCTCGGGCCGCGCGGCATAAGGGTGAACACCATCTCCGCGGGGCCCATAAAGACCCTTGCCGCAGCCGGCATATCTGGTTTCAAGCAGATACTCGACGTCGTAGAGGCCAGGGCCCCGATGAGGCGGAACGTCACTCAATCGGATGTGGCTGGCACGGCCCTGTACCTCCTGTCGGACCTGTCGAGCGGCGTTACCGGCGAGATAGTCCACGTGGACTCGGGGTACAGCATAATGGGGATTTAGGGCCTAAGTAGGCCGTGAGGCCGGAACCGACCGGAAAAGTCCATGAGGATAATAGCCGACCTCCACATACACAGCAAGTATTCGAGGGCCACGAGCAGGGACATGACCCTCGAATCAGTCGCGTCCTGGGCCAGGCTCAAGGGTATAGGGCTCGTAGGCACGGGCGACTTCACCCACCCGGCCCACTTCGCCTCCATAGAGGAGAAGCTCGAACCGGCGGGAAACGGGCTTTTCGCGCTCAGGTCGAGCGAGAACCCGGTCCGTTTCATGCTCACGGCAGAGGTCTCGAACATCTTCTCGCAGGGCGGCAGGACCAGGAAGGTCCACAGCCTGATATTCTCTCCGAGCCTGGAAGCTGCCCGGAAGATGAACGCCGCGCTCAGGTCCCTCGGGAATGTAAGCTCCGACGGGAGGCCGATATTCGGTTTCTCCGCAAGGGACCTCCTGAAGATAGTCCTTGACGCCTCTCCCGAGGCGATGCTCGTCCCGGCGCACGCGTGGACGCCCTGGTTCTCCATCTTCGGCTCGAAATCAGGCTTCGATTCCATAGAGGAGTGCTTCGGGGAGCATTCAAGGCACATACACGCAATAGAGACCGGGCTCTCCTCAGACCCGGAGATGAACTGGAGGGTATCCGCCCTCGACGACGTCGTCCTTATATCCAACTCGGACGCCCACTCCCCTTCCAAGCTCGGCAGGGAGGCTAACGTCTTCGACTGTGATATGGACTATTTCGAAATACGGGACATACTTATAAAAAAGGACAGGTCAAGGTTCCTCTTTACGGTCGAGTTCTTTCCGGAGGAGGGCAAATACCACTCGGACGGGCACAGGGCGTGCGGGGTAAGGCTCTCGCCCGCCGAGACAAAGGCCCTTTCAGGCGTCTGCCCCTCGTGCGGAAAGCCCCTCACGGTAGGGGTGCTCTCCAGGGTCGAGGAGCTTGCCGACAGGCCCGACGGAGCCCGGCCTGCAAACGCCATTCCGGCAAGGCGCCTCGTGCCCCTCGTCGAGGTCCTGTCCGAGGCCATGGGGGTAGGCGTCGGGAGCCGGAAGGTGGAGCGCGAGTACAGGAGGTTGACCTCGCTCGCGCCGGAGTTCAGCTACCTCCTGGACATGGAAGAAAGCGAGATACGGGACGCGGCAGGAGAAAGGGTCGCCTCCGCAATAATAAAGGTCAGGGAAGGCGAGCTGTCAATAACCCCCGGCTTCGATGGGGAGTTCGGGCGCATCAGCATCTTCGGCCACGAGGCCGCGGAAGAGAGGGACGCGGCAGCGCATCCGTCTCTCTTCTGATAACGATAGCGCGTCGAAAAAGGGCCGGCAGAGAGCCCTGCGCTCAAATCCAAGCGGGGAGGTACCCATGGACAGGCTCTACAAAGGCATCCGCAAGTTTCAGCAGACCTTCTACAAGCAGGAGCAGGAGCTCTTTAAGAAGATCGGCAAGGGGCAGTCCCCGGACATCCTCTTCATCGCGTGCTCGGACGCGCGCGTGGACCCGAACCTCCTGACGCAGAGCAAGCCCGGCGACCTCTTTGTCATCAAGAACGTCGGCAACATGGTCCCTCCGAACGACGGCGCGACGAAAAAGACCTGCACCGCGGCAGCCGTGGAGTTCGCCCTCGTCAAGCTCCAGATAACCGACGTTGTCGTCTGCGGCCATTCCGACTGCGGGGCACTGAACGCCCTCTGGTGCGACCAGAAGGACCTCGCCTGCATGGACAACCTGCAGGAATGGATCAAGACCGCCTCGGGCGTAAAGGACTTCGTCCTCAAGCACAACCACGACCCCTCGTACGCCTCGAAGATGGAGATGACGGCCAAGAAGCACATAATCCAGCAGCTCGAAAACCTGAAGACCTATCCCCTCGTCGCACAGGCCGTCAAGGAAGAGAAGCTCAGGCTCCACGGGTGGTACTACGAGATAGGGGCCGGGGCTGTCCATGCCTACAATGCCGAAACCGGCTCCTATGAAAGGATCGAGTGCAAGTGCGAGGAATACGGCTCGCCGTGCTCCGGCGAGGAGGAATGCAAGGATATGCTCTGATGCACCAATGCTCCTTGCGACCTTGACGGGCTGTGCATCGTCCTCACGGGACGGCCCCTGCCGCCCCCTCGCACGTTATGTTTTTCCTCCTTTCTACCCCCTGGTTACACTCAAGCCTTATTATTCCCGTAAAGGCGCGTCATAGCGTCTGTCTCCCGTCCATATACCGATAACATGCCGCCTGGCGCCTCTCCGTAGCGGCAGGGAATCGAAAACCCTTTTCACCTGAGCGCGGTTGGGATAAAATATCGGCGTATGTATCGTAATATACTCGTCTGCCTTGATAATTCCGACCACTCGAACGCGGGGGCCGACCTCGCGGTCGCCATTGCGCGCTCATCGGAAGCCCGCCTCACGGGGTGCCACGTGTACGCGGCAAGGCTCCACAATTCCCGGTTCATCGAGATGGAAGACGGGCTGCCCGAAGCCTACAGAAACGAGGCCTCGCTCAAGAACACGCGCGAGGTCCACGACACCCTCATAACCAGGGGCCTCAGGATCATATCCGACTCGTACACGGCCGTTTTCCAGGCCAGGGCCGGATGCTCGGGCCTCGACGCCGGAGGGGTGAGCAGGGAAGGGAAGAACTTCGAGGAGATAGTAAGGGAAGCCGTTGAAACGGACTACGACCTCGTGGTCCTGGGCCTTCTTGGGCTCGGGAGGACCGGCACGAGCAGCATCGGGAGCGTTGCCGAAAGGGTCGTCAGGAGGGTCCGTAAAGACGTACTCGTTTCCCAGGAGAGATTCGAGACCGGACGCGGCATAATGGCCGCCGTGGACGGCAGCCCTGCCTCGTTCGGCGGCCTCCTTGCGGCGCTGGAACTCGCCGACGTATTCGGCTTCGAGGTCGAGGCCGTAAGCGCCTTTGACCCCATGTTCCACCAGACGGCTTTCCGTTCCATCGCGGGCGTCCTGACGGAAGAAGCCGGCCGCCTCTTCAGGTTCGCCGAGCAGGAAAGGCTCCATGACGAGATAATAGACAAGGGCCTGGCCCGCATCTACAGGGGCCACCTTGAGGCCGCCGGCAGGATAGCGGCCTCAAGAGGGAAAAAAATAAAAACCACCCTGCTTTCGGGCAAGGCCTCGGACGAGATAATCAAGCACGCCAGTAAGACGCGTCCCTTCCTGCTCGCGCTCGGCAGGACAGGCGCGCACGCAACCGAGGGCCTGGACATAGGCTCTACCACAGAGAACTGCCTGAGGCAGGTCCCCTGCCATGTGCTCGTCTCGGCGAAAGAGTTCGCACCAGAGCCAACCGCCCGGAAAGACGCCCCGGCATGGACCGAAGAAGCGCTCGGCGTGCTCTCCCGCATACCGAAATTCGCAAGCGGCATCGTAAAGGGCCTTGTCGAGGAGGCCGCAAGGAACGAGGGCGTAAGGGAAATAACCCCCGAGTTCATGCGGAAGGTCAGAAAGAATATCGGGCCATGAGCGTGACCGCGCCCCCCTTCCTCGTCTCCTGGAACGTGACCAAAAGATGCAACCTGCTTTGCGGCCACTGCTACCTCGACGCCTGCGATCTCTCCGGGCCGGACGCCATATCTACCGATGAAGCCCTCTCATATATCGGCCAGATAGGAAGCCTCTCTCCGGGCTGCATGCTCGTCCTGACCGGAGGCGAGCCGCTCCTTAGAGAAGACATATTCCGGCTTGCAAGCCGCGCATCGAAACTGGGGCTTTCGCCTGTAATCGGCACGAACGGGACGCTCCTTACCGACGAGACTATAAAGCGTCTCGTCGGTTCAGGCGTGCAGGGCATCGGGGTAAGCCTCGATTCGCTTGCGCCTGAGATACACGACCGCATCCGCGGGGTCGCAGGCGCGTGGGCAAGGACCATAAATGGCATAGAGGCATTGTCAGGGTCTGCCGTCCCATTCCAGCTCCAGTTCACCGTCACGAGGGAGAACCTGAAAGAGCTTCCCGCCTTCATGGAATATGCCGAAAGCACCGGGGCTAAGGCCGTCAACTACTTCTTCCTCGTCTGCACCGGGCGCGGCCAGAAGGCGACCGATTTGACGCCGGAGGAGTACGAGTCCGCGCTGAAATCCATAGCCCTTAAAGAGGAGGAATACAGGGGGAGGATAATGGTCAGGGCGCGGTGCGCCCCGCACCTTATGCGGGTGGCCGGGGAATCCGACCCGGAGAGCGCGCTCCTTAAGGGCTCGACAAGCGGCTGCATAGCCGGAAGGGGGTATCTGAGGATTTCACCGGAGGGTTTCGTAACCCCATGCCCCTATATACCGGTACGCGACGGTTCGCCGAGCCTCAAGGACAAGCCTCTCTCGGAGATATGGGAGAAAGGCCGCGAGTTCGAATCGCTGAGGAACCCCGCTTACAAGGGCAGGTGCGCGGAATGCGAATACTCGGAATCCTGCGGCGGGTGCAGGGCAAGGGCGCTCGCCTCCGCCGGAGACCTCATGGCAGAAGACCCCTGGTGCCTGCACGAGCCGAAGGGGACGAAAAAAGAAACCCGAGTCGCTCCCTCATGGAGCGCCGAGGCCGAGGAAAGGCTCAAAAACGTCCCGGCATTCATAAGGCCCATGATAAGAAAAGGGCTCGAACGATACGCCTCGCATAAAGGTATACGGGAAATAACCCCTGCGCTTATGAAAGAACTCCGGGAAAAGGCAGGGAGATGACAGTGCGTAACGGACACACCGGTAGAATCAAAAAAGGGGCCGCGCCCAGGTTCCTCGGTGCGGCCCTCGTCTCGCTCGGCATCCTGAATATCCTCCTCAGCACAAGGGCCGCCTCGCCACTCGACCCCTTCTACATCCTCATGGCCGCAGCAGGCGCGGCCCTCATAGCATTCGGCTCCCGGAAGGTGCGAAAAGGCTGAAGGATTGTATAACTTTCTGAGAGAACCTTTTTTGTAAAAAAGGTTCTCTCAGACTCTTTCCAAAAAACTTTCAGTTCTTCCGGGGAGAACCCCCAGCATGGGGGGTTCTCCCCGGAAATGAACCGCTCCCCGGCCTGAAGGCCGGGGTATCTGGAACCAGTAAGGCGATATTGCCTCCGCTACGCCAGCTTACGCTGGCTTCGCTACGGGCGGCCATTCATCCCCGGCCTTGAAAGGCCGGGGGTTTCTGACCGTTTCTCTAAAAGTCTTTGGAGGGGGTCTGGGGGAAACTTTCTACAGAAAGGTTCCCCCAGTAGGTATCCAGCCTTCAATCCTTTCTGCCTCTTCCGAGAAAGAGCCAGAGCATTTCGGCTGCGAGGACGAGGCCGCCAGCGGCGAACGGCCATATGTACGAGGGGCCGCGAGTTTCCTTTTCAAGCCTTGCCCATTCCCATCCGGTCATGACGTGTCTTCCCTTGTTGTCGCCGTTGGAGCCGTCCCAAAGGGCGAATGCAACGGGCGTGAACGCGCCTTCCTCGAAAGCAGGGCCGTTTTCATGGTTAACAGGGCCTTTCATCACGACCCGCCACCTGCCGTTTTCGTAGACGCCACTGGCTTCGAAGCCGGCGTCTTCGGAAACAGTTTTACGGGACAGGCGCTCAAAGCCCCTTGCCTTTAGTATCCCGAACGACTCCTTTCCTGGTTCATCTTCAGGGCCCTTCCAGCGCCATATCACGACAGGCTTCCTCCCATCGCCCATCCCGAAATACGGCCTGCCGCCCTTTACCTCGCCTGCGGGGAACTGGATAGCCGCGCCGTCCGGGAATAGCTGACCGTCTGCTATCTCGACCGCCTTAGGGTCCCACGGCATCGAGTTGGTGGGGTCGTTCCATTCAAGGAGGAAGGCCGCCTCTTTCCCGTTATGGAGCGCTTTTATTGAAATCGAATCGAGGGAAGGGGTATAGGCCTTGTCTCCGGCGATTATCTGCGGGAAGAGGAAATAATTCGCTTCGGGCGCGGGGTCCCAGAGCCTGCTCGAATGCGTAAGGGGAAGGCTCCCCTCCACCTTCACGGCCTTTAATACGGTTTCAGGTACGGGCCTTTGCGAAGGCTCGTCAAGGGAAGCGACATAGTTGGCCACATCCCACCTCTCCTCCTCTGTCATGGCCTTATTCGAAAAAGGGTCGGCGAAGCTCGGCATCTGCGTGCCCGGTATGCCGACGGTCACCCGCGTGTATATGTCCTCCGGGCGGCTCCCGGCCCTGAAGGTCCAGCCCTTAGTCAGGTCCCTCGGCCAGGTCCTTGCGCCCCAGTCGTCCCGTAGCTTCTTGGTGCCGTCGCCCCGCCCTTCCGTGCCGTGGCACTCCGCGCACCTGTCCTTGAATAGCTCGCGCCCCCGCTCGATACTTTCCGGGCCCGGCCCTATCTTACCGACGAGGCTCACGGCAGACATCTCGGCCCGCTCAAGGCCGGAGAGCGACCTCAAGTAGGCGGTCATGTCCTTTATATCCCCCGGCGTCATTACGACGCCCCAGCCCGGCATCGAGGTCTGGCTCATGCCGTCCCAGCCGGGCGTGCCGTTGTGGGGCCCCCCTGCAATCATCCTTTCAAAGTCCTCGTCAGAGGGGGAGTATTCGTCGAATGGCGTGGACTTCCATTTATAGAGGCCGAATGCAAGGTCCCTCGGAGGCGGGTTCACGAACTCGGCTGCCGGGCCGTCTCCATCGCCCTCGGGGCCGTGGCACCACCAGCACCTTTTCTCATAGACCGCCCGGCCCCTTTCAGTGTCGCCTTCCTTGGCGGAAGCGGACTGGGGCGAGGCCGCAAGGATGAGGAAGAAAACGGCAAGACCGCCCGCGAACATATGGAAAGCCCGTTTAAGCCTCAGAATGAAGCGCGAGTAGCTGCATTCGGTCCTGTGTTCGTGTAACGCCATCTCAGTCCTTCCAGCTCCTGGGCCTGTTGCCGGTATAGTCGTAGAGAAAGAGTATCACCTTCCAGACCTCTTCCTCGGTAAGCTCGTTCTCCCACGCGGGCATGGATGAGATATTGGGCCCGCCCTCCCTCGGCAGGCCCGGCCCGCCCTTCACAATCCTCCAGAAAAGGTACGACTCCTTTAGCTGCGCGATCGTGTCGCTCCCGGTGAACGGCATCGGGAGCGGGTCCATTGCGTACGCGTAATGTCCCCTGCCGTCGAGCCTGGCCCCGTGGCAGAAGAAGCAGTTCCTGAAATATACCTCGCCGCCCTCTCGCGCCAGCTCTTTAAAGGCCGCGGGGTTTTCCTTCTCAAGCGCCCGTAGCGGGTTCTCAAGCCCGTCAAGCTCGTAGACCTTCCCGTAGGCCCGCACCACGCCGGGCGGTGCCGGGTGCGCGCTCCGGAGCTCGAACGGGGGGCCCGGGTCGGTTGAGAGGTATTGTACTGAGAGCGCGGCGGCTACGGGGAGAAGGACAAATAGCACTTTCCTGGCAAGCGCCCTTGACGGGTCTTCCAGGAGCGACCTTATCGGCGCGAAAAGCCCGTTCGCGCCCTCGTCCGTGATGGTCATGACGAGGAGGACCGTCATTACGATAAAGAACATGTACATGGTGATGACGCTCGACGGGACCGGCTTCCCTGCAAGAAGGCCGGGGGCCTTGAGTAGTGCGTAAAAGAAGAGGTTTACGGCCAGGAACTTAATCAGCCTCATTCCCGCCTCCTCTCCGGGAGAGCGACCGTTATCTCCACGCCTGAGACGCTCTGGAGGTAGGCTATCACCGCCCTTATTTCCGTCTCGCTGAGGCCTATGGAGCTTGCCCGGACGTCGGGCATGGGGCTTACGCCGCCGTCCGTGCCGCTTACGCCATAGCCCGGGACCACATAGGCCGAGGGGTCCACAAGCGACTCGTAGAGATAGCTCTCGGCGTCCACGGCCTTTCCGGAATAGCCCGGCGAGGAAAGCCGCGCCTTTGCGACCAGGGCCGACCCTTCGAGCGCCGGGGCCCTTCCGCCCTCCCTGGTGTGGCAGAGCGCGCACGCCCCTTTTCCGTTGTAGACCTCCTCGCCGAGGGCCAGAAGCTCCACGATTGTCGCGGGCTCGCCGGAGGCGGCGCTCTCGGAAGGCGGCTCGCCCGGGTTGATGGGCGGTATCACGAATACCGAATAGAATGTATAGAGGCCGATTATGAAGAGGCTGAAGGCCGCGGTCTTTACGAACCTACCCATCCCCCCCGGCCTCCTTTTCCTGCCCCATGCCGCCGAGCCAGAATATGAATACGATTATGGCGAGGAAAACAACTGTGCCCGCCGATACCACCTTTGCCGCGTAGGCTATGGAGGGCGTGAAGGCCTCGGCTGATGCGTCCTTCATGACCGAATAGACGTGCCAGTGCTGTCTTATGGCCGAGCGGACGAAGCCCATCAGGCCCATCAGCCAGGTAAAGGAGACGGCTATGAGGATGAGCGCGTACTGGCTCCTCTCGGGCATGCGCCCCCATTTGAAATCCTCAGACCTGCCACCCCTCGCCATGAGCCATTCGATTACAAGGCACGCGACTATGACGAAGAGCGTCGTAGCCACCTGCGGAACCGACGACGCCACCTTGTATACGGTGTTGGTGAAATAACCGTAATAGACCCCGAGGAAGGATATGTTCGCAACGGCCGCGGTAAAGAGGCCCGCCTGCAGCGCGTTTCCGTATTTCACCCACGGGACAACGGGCCTCCTGTGCGCCCTCCTGTAAAGGAGGAAGGAGAGGAACGTGAAAAGGAGCATCATGTTCACTGCCGTGTTCTTTGCCGGCATGAGCCCAAGCGGCCCCAGGTACGGGTGGTACTGCCCGCCGATGGCGCGCGCCTCCGACGGCGTGAGTATGAGCGTGTGCGGGGTGAACCAGACGAGGAACGATGCCGCGACGACCACGGCGATGTACTTTACGTACTTGAGATAGCCGGCGCCGTAGCCGCCCCTCCCGAAGCCGCACCACAGGTAGTAGTTGGCGGCGAGGAAGAGCGCGCCTATTATTACGGCCTGCACGATGAAGAGCCAGGCGAAGACCCCGCCCATGAGCGTTATCCCCATCTGCTGGCTGAACGAATAGATCTCCGCCGTAAGCCAGTAGCCCGCGAAGGGGAGAGGCAGGAGCGCGCCTATTGCGATAAGGCTCGCGGTGTACCCCATCCAGTCGTAGTGCGCCCTTCCCTCCTCGCTCGATGCGCCGAGGAACCTGTACGCGGCGTAAGCGCCTGCTATCGAGCCGCCGTAAGCGATGTTGGCGACGAACCTGTGGAGGTTCATGGGGCTCCATAGGTGGTTGTTCACGGCCTCCCAGACGTTGCCGCCGAAGGCGCCCGCGGCGTCCACCCCGGCGGGGGTCATCATGAAGGTCACCCATGCGTTGGCCACGAACATGAGCCCTGTCCCGGAGAGGTTTAGCCCGATCCCCACGGCCAGGTGCAGAAGCTTCAGGCGGCCCTCGGCCATGCGCTTCCAGCCGTAATAATAGGTATAGAGCGCGGCTGTCTCGAAAAAGAAAAAGAGCGCGTAAAAGAGCGCGGTGGGGCCGAAGATCGAGGCGAGATACTTCATGAGGTCCGGATAAAATACGATGAGCGCGGCAAGTAGTATGCCGCCCGTGACCGCAGTGAGCGAAAAGGCGGTGATGCTCACCCTCAGGAACTCGTATGCGACCCTGTCGTAGCGGGCGTCCTTCTTCACGACCCCGACAAACTCGAGTATGACGGCGAATATCGGGACCGCGAGGACGAACGCCGCGAACCAGACGTGCATCTGGGCTGCGAACCAGACCGCGAGCCTGGGGCTCAGACCCCTTATCGCTGGGTAGTCGCCTGGAGAGAGGACCGGGGCGGGAGCATATCCGGACGGCCCCGCCGCCAGAACGTCCTGAGCGAGCGCGGCTGAGGCCAGGAGTGCGAGGACCGGGACGAGCCAGCGAGTTGGAGGCAGGCACCTGAGCGGACCCCTATGCGTCATAAGCTGCGGCAACCCCCTCACCCCTTGAATACGAAGCTCAGGCCCTGGGCGTTGAAGAGGAGGAGGTCAAGGACGAGGAAGAGCGCGCCGAAACCCAGGACCGAAGCTATGAATGCCAGTGTGGTCTTCATCCGTAAGGCCGAGTTTTGCTCCTGCATGGCAACCGAGCCGGCTTCGAGCGCCATTGCCCGTCCGGCAAGGACCGGTTTGACAAAAAATTGCTCATGGATTAATCTATGGGCATGCTTGGACGAGCCCTTAAAAAAGCCGGGCCCGCGGACATCCTCATATTCCTGGGCGCGGCTGTGAACCTTATAGTCATATCAGGGCTGGTCCTTCTATTCCTTCTTTCCTGAACCCTTCCGGATAGGATTATAATCCGGATTTCCTTGTATTTACAAGAGTTTATTAATTGGCCCGGCCGCCCTTTTTTGATAAAATATCTGATAAGGCCTCTTTGATGCCCCTGTTTGCGTATGGCTGATGCGAAGCGGAAAAAGGCCCTCGTGCTCGGGATAGGCAACGTGCTCCTGAAGGACGAGGGAGCAGGGGTAAGGGTGATAGAGTATTTTTCGGAACGCTACGGCTTCGGCCCGGACGTTACGTGCCTTGACGGCGGCACATCCGGCCTTAGCCTTCTCTCTCATATAAAAGACTACTCTCACATCATCGTGGTCGACGCGGTCGCCGCAAGCGGCCCTCCCGGAAAGGTCATCCGAATACCCTGGGAGGAGGGCGCCAGGTGGCCTGAGCTTAAATCGACCAGCGCCCATCAGATCGGCCTCAGGGACTTGATCGAAATAGCGAAATTCCAGGGCCTCCGCCCCGAGCTCGTCATCATAGGCATAATACCGAAGGACATGAACCCGGGCCTCGATCTTACCCCGGAGGCGGCCCGGTCCGTCCCGCTCGCGGCAGAGGCCGTGAAAGAAGAACTTTCGAGGTTCGGGTTCAGGGCGGAGAAGAAGGACTAGAGGATGCACGAGATGTCCATAACAAGAACTCTCCTTGAGACGGTGCGGCAGGAGATGGAGAAGGCGGATATCAAGACGCTCAGGAGCGTAAGGATACGCGTGGGCGAGCTTACGGCCGTCGAGCCCGAGGCATTAAGGTTCTGCTTCGAGGCGTCCGTAAAGGGCACCCCGTTCGAGGGAGCGTCCCTTGAAATAGAGGAGCCGCCGCTTAAGGGCGGTTGCCTGACGTGCGGCCTCGTATTCGGGACGACCCTCTTCGAGAGGACCTGCCCTGGGTGCGGCGACAGCTCAGTGGAGATAGCGGGCGGTAACGAGCTCGACATAGTCTCGATGGAAGGCGTTTGACCATGCATGAAATACTGATAGAGGAGAAGATACTCGCGCGGAACGACGAGATAGCGGCCCAAAACAGGAAGGCCCTCTCGGAAAGGGGCGTCTACGCCATAAACATCGTAAGCGCGCCAGGCGCCGGGAAGACCTCGCTCATCGAAAAAATGGCGGCGGAGCTAAAGGCCCTCGGCATGGGCTTCGCCGTCGTCGAGGGCGACCTTGAAGGCGACCTCGACTCGAAGAGGATAGAGCGGCACGGCATACCAGCGCTCCAGATAACGACGGGCAGGGCCTGCCACCTCGACGCCCACCAGGTGAGCCACTCGCTGCCCTGGGTCTTCGAACAGTCCGGCATAGAGCTCCTCGTAATCGAGAACGTCGGGAACATGGTCTGCCCCGCGGAATATGATCTCGGCGAGGAGATGACCGTCATGGTAATGTCCGCTGCCGAGGGTGACGACAAGCCGCTAAAATACCCGGCCATATTCAGCGCCTCGGAAGCGCTCGTAATAAACAAGACCGACCTCGCGCCGCATACGGATTTCGACATAGGGAAGGCCAGGTTGAACGCGCTCAAGGTGAACCCGAACCTTAAGATATTCGAGACCTCATGCAGGACAGGCGCTGGTATCGGAGAATGGGCGAGGTATCTCGCCGGGGTCGTCAGACATGATAAATAAGCCTGTCATTCTGAGCGAAGCGAAGAATCTCGTATTTGGAAAAATCAGCAAGTTACGAGATTCTTCGGTCGCTACGCTCCCTCAGAATGACAGGAAACGGAATTAAGAGTACATGGAAAGCGCAAGGATACAGATAACGGGCATTGTGCAGGGCGTGGGTTTCCGCCCCTATGTCTACGGGCTCGCTTCAAGGCACAGCCTGAAGGGCTTCTGCCTTAACGATTCCGAAGGGGTGGTCATAGAGGTGCGGGGCGGCTCGATAGGCCCTTTCATAGAAGACCTCGGGAAATCACCTCCGCCGCTTGCCCGCATAGACTCCATAAAAGTGGAACGGCTCGAAGACGGGGCCGAGTACGACGACTTCACCATCCGCGAGAGCATGGCAATGCCCGGCAAATCCGTCCTCGTATCCCCTGACATGGCCGTCTGCCCTGACTGCCTTAAAGAGATGCTCGACCCAGCGGACAGGCGGCACCTCTACCCCTTCATAAACTGCACGAACTGCGGGCCGCGGTACTCTATCGTCCTCGACATACCCTACGACAGGCCCAAGACGACCATGTCCGGTTTCACGATGTGCCCGGACTGCGACCGGGAGTACCGCGACCCGGGCGACAGGAGGTTCCACGCGCAGCCGAATGCCTGCCCTGAATGCGGCCCGTCGGCATGGTTTCACGGGGATGAGGGCGCAAGGAATTACGCGGCTATTGAGGAAGCCGGGAAGCTCCTTAAAGAGGGCGCAGTCGTCGCTGTTAAGGGGCTCGGCGGCTTTCACCTGGCCTGCGACGCTATGAACTCCGCTGCTGTTTCGATGCTCAGGGAAAGGAAGCGTCGCTCCGGGAAGCCCTTCGCGCTCATGGTCCCCGATATCCGGGCGGCAAGGCTGATATGCGAAATCTCACCCGAAGAGGAGGAGGCGCTACTTGACCGGACAAGGCCCGTAGTGCTCCTTGAGAAAAAGGCCCGCTCCGGGATAGGCGGGACGGTCGCGCCAGGCAACAGCCGCTTCGGCGTGATGCTCCCGTATACGCCTCTCCACCATCTCCTTTTCAGGGCCTCCGGCCTTAATGCGCTTGTCATGACGAGCGGCAACCTCTCCGAGGAGCCCATCGTCATATCGAACAGGGAGGCCATTGAGAAGCTCTCAAAACTCGCCGACGGCTTTTTGCTCCACGACAGGGACATATACATGAGGGTAGACGATTCGATTACCCGCGTGCAGTCCGGGAGGAAAGCCATGCTGAGGCGGGCGCGCGGCTTCGCGCCCGGGCCCATTGACATGGGGGCCGAATGCGAGGAGGTCTTTGCGGCAGGCGCGCTCCTCAAGAACACATTCTGCCTGACCAAAGGCAGGAGCGCGATATTGAGCCAGCACGTGGGCGACCTCGAAAACCTCGAATCTCTCGAGTTCTACCGTGAAACGCTCAGGAATCTCAAGAACACCTTCAAGGCCGAGCCTTCCATCGTTGCGCACGACCTCCACCCCGACTACCTGAGCACCCGGTTTGCCCTTGAGTACGCGAAGGAGCACGGCATCCCGGACGGGCGCGTCATAGCAGTCCAGCACCACCACGCGCACGTAGCGAGCGCCATGGCCGAACACGGCCTTTCGGGCCCCGTAATAGGCGTTGCTTTCGACGGCGCCGGCCTCGGAGCGGACGGCAACGTCTGGGGCGGCGAGTTCTTGATCGCCACAAGGAAAGACTTCAAGAGGGGGGCGCACCTCCGTTACATGCGGCTCCCCGGAGGCGATGCCTCTGCAAAAGAGCCGTGGAGGATGGCGCTATCGTGCCTTATCGATTCGTGCGGCTCAATTGATGCGCTAAAGGGCTTCGCGGAGCGCATCGGGGCCAGGGCCGCCATTGTAACAGAGATGACAAGGAAGGGTGTAAATTCCCCGCTCACATCGAGCATGGGGCGGCTCTTTGACGCCGCGGCCTCCATCGCGGGCGTAAGGGACGAGATTACATTCGAGGCCGAGGCGGCGATCGAGTTCGAAAGTATCGCCGAGAGGGTGGAAAAGGGCTATGCCTTCGAGATAGAAAGGGGCAGCGCGCTTGTAATCGACACAAGGCCCTTGATAAGGGGGCTGGTTAAGGACGCGAACAGCGGGATACCTAAAGGCAGAATGGCCGGAAAGTTCCACGCCGCAATAGCTGAGATGGTCTTGAGGGTTTCTGAAATGCTCCGGGACGAGTCGGGCACAAAGGACATTGTCATGAGCGGCGGGGTATTCCAGAACGGGCTCCTCCTGGAGCTTGCGGAGGAAAAGCTCAGGGCCTCCGGGTTCAGGACTTACAGGCAGGAACGGGTCCCCGCCAACGACGGCGGCATATCGCTCGGCCAGGCAGCTGTCGCAATCGAAAAGACAAGAGGGGGATAAAAAGATATGTGTCTCGGAATACCGGGAAGGATTACGGAAATAAACGGCTTCGTCGCAAAGGTCGACATCGCGGGCGCTACTAAGGAGGCCGACCTCCGCCTCATGCAGGAGGCGCGGCCCGGTGACTTCGTCATAATCCACGCCGGGTTCGCGATAGAGAAGGTCGACGAGGCCAAGGCAAAGGAGACCCTCGACCTCATAAGGGAGGTTGCTGGCAAATGAGATACGTCGACGAATTCAGGAAAAGGGAAGAGGCGCAAGGGCTTCTCAGAAAGATACGCGAGATATCCCAGAGAGAAGTGAGCATAATGGAGATATGCGGCACGCACACCCACTCCATCTCGAAATACGGGGTAAGGGAGGCGCTCCCCCCGAACATACGGCTCATATCCGGCCCCGGCTGCCCGGTATGCGTGACATCCGCCGCGGACGTAAACCGCCTCCTGGATTTCAGCAGGTCGCGCCGGGACGTCGTCATGGCAACCTTCGGCGACATGATGAAGGTGCCTGGCTCTGCATCCTCTCTCCAGGAGGAAAAGGCCGGGGGAGGCGACATAAGGGTCGTTTATTCGCCGCTCGGCGCTCTCGACATAGCCGGGGAGGACCCTTCGCGCGAGGTGGTGCTCCTTGCCGTGGGCTTCGAGACGACGGCGCCGACCGTAGCGGCAACGATGCTCGCGGCCCGGGAGAATGGCCTTCGGAACCTTTCTGTCCTTTCGCTCCATAAGCTCACGCCTCCTGCCATGCGCGCACTCATGGACGCTGGCGAGATGGATATCGACGGTTTCATCTGCCCGGGCCACGTGACCGCCATAATCGGAGCGGGCGCCTACGGGTTCCTCGCGTCAGAATACGGCTCGCCGTGCGTGGTGGCAGGGTTCGAGCCGATAGACGCCATAATGGGCATTTACATGCTGGTCAGGCAGCTCGAAGAGGGGAGAAAGGAAATTGAAATAGAGTACGACCGGGTTGTCACCTGGAACGGGAACCTCAAGGCGCAGGAGGTAATGAACAGGGTCTTTGAGCCTGCGGACAGCCTATGGCGGGGCATCGGCAATATCCCCGGCAGCGGATTGAGGATACGGAATGAGTTCTCGGACATGGACGCGGAAAAGAGGTTCTCGATACCTCCGGGTGAGGATGCGGAACCCAAGGGCTGCAAATGCGGCTCGGTATTGAAGGGGCTCATTACGCCCGAAGCCTGCCCGCTCTTCGCAAAGGCCTGCACGCCGGAGTTCCCGATCGGCCCCTGCATGGTCTCGTCTGAGGGCACGTGCGCGGCCTTCTTCAAGTACAGGAGGGCCGCATGACGAAGGTCCTGAAGACCATACTCCTTGCCCACGGCAGCGGCGGGAGCCACTCGAGGAGGCTCGTCGAAGAGCTATTCGCAAGCGCCTTCGCCAACCCGCTCCTTGCGCCCCTTAACGACCAGGCGGTCTTCTCCCCGCCTTCCGGAAGGCTCGCCTTCACGACAGACTCGTATGTCGTTAAGCCCATATTCTTCCCGGGCGGCGATATCGGGAAGCTCGCGGTCTGCGGCACCATAAACGACCTTGCCGTGGGCGGCGCCGAGCCGCTATATTTGAGCGCCTCCTTCATAATCGAGGAGGGGCTCCCAATGGACGAGCTCGAAAGGGTCGTTGCCTCGATGGCGAGGACCGCGCTCGATGCCGGTGTCATGATAGTGACCGGGGACACCAAGGTCGTCGAGCGCGGAAAGGGAGACAAGCTCTTCATAAATACCGCCGGGATAGGGAAGGTCGGCGGCTCGCTCGACCTTGCTCCTTCGAAAATAAGGGCTGGAGACGTTGTGATAGTCTCAGGCACAATGGGCGACCACGGCATCGCCATACTCACGCACAGGGAAGGCATACGGATGGAGACGCCAGTTGAGAGCGACTGCGCGCCGCTCCATACCCTTGTAAGGGCCGTGCTCGATGCCGCGCCCTCGGGCGTAAGGGCCATGCGCGACCCAACGAGAGGGGGGCTCGCAACGGTCCTTAACGAGTTCGCCGCGTCGTCCGGACTTGCGATATCCGTAAGGGAGGACGACATCCCTGTAAAGGACGCCGTGCGGGGGGCCTGCGAGATACTCGGCTTCGACCCGCTCTATCTCGCGAACGAAGGCAAGCTCATTGCCGTGGTCTCAAAAGAATCGGCGGAGGCGGTCCTTGAAGCCATGCGCTCCCACCCGTACGGCAGGGACGCAGCCGTGACAGGTGTCGTAGAGGAAGCTCCCAAGGGCAAGGTCCTTATCGAGACCTCGATAGGGAACAGAAGAATTCTCGACATGCTCTCAGGCGAACAGCTGCCGAGGATATGCTGACCGTTTTCAAGCAAAAGGGCCGTAGCAAAAGCTGCGGCCCTTTTTAATTCCATCAACACGAGACCACTTCACCCCATCCTCAAGAGCACCTTAAGGACGCCCTTTTCCGATGCGTACCTCATGGCCTCGACTCCTTCCTCGATCGGGAAGACCTTCGAGACAAGGGGCTTAACGTCCACCCTATTTTCCTCGAGCGCCAGCATGGCAGGCTGGAACGGGCCGCACCTCGATCCGACAACGGCTATCTCGTCCACCACGACGCGGTTCAAGTCTACGGCGCTCTTTCCGGCAACGGTCGTCTTTACGACCAGCGTCCCCGCGGGCCGCACGAGTTCGAGGGCCGTTGTTATGCCATCGGCGCTCCCGGTGCAGTCTATCACGAGGTCGAGCTCTCTATTGAGCCCCTCCGTGCTTGTCCTTGTAGGTATGCCCCTGGCCTTCAATATCGAAAGCTTCTCCTCGTGCCTGCCTACAACGAGGAGCGAACACCCCGTAAGGGCCATTACCTGCGCGACGAGCAAACCCAGCCTGCCGTCGCCCAGGACGCAGACCCTCATGTCCTCGTCCACCCTCACCTGCTCGAGTATCTCGTAGGCCGAAGCCAGGGGCTCTATGAAGACGGCCTCTTCGTCAGAGATGGAATCAGGCAGCGGGTGAAGGTTCTTGAAGGGGAGCGTGAGGTACTCGGCGAAGGCGCCGTCCTTGCCGAGTATGCCGAGGACCTTCCTTTCCGGGCAGTGGTTCCCCATCCTCCGCCTGCAGTAGTCGCATCTCCCGCACGGGATGTTTATCTCCCCTGCCACGCGCTTCCCCTTGAGCCTGCGTCAGCGCATTCCTCTATGACGCCCGCGAACTCGTGGCCGGGAATGCCGCTGAAACCCATGTAGCCCCCGGCTATCTCAAGGTCCGTCCTGCATATGCCGGCGAGCGCCACTTTTATGAGCGCCTCTCCTGGGCCGGGCTTCGGTTCCGGGCGCGCCCCCTCGAAACGGAGCTTTCCGTTATCAAAAACGACCGCCTTCATCATGCACGGCAGTATACCAGATATCGCACATCCGAAGCACCCGGAAAAAATAAGGGCGTGACTTTTATCACATTAAGGCACTTGCAATGGACCTATCATGAATGCATCGATTTTCGGGCGCTTAACGCTATTCTTTACGTACCGGAGCTTGCAAGGACGCAGACCCCTCATGCATATCCCCCATGAAGTTAACGTAAACTGGCTGCCGCAGGCCCGCCGCGCCCTCGGCTTCTTCCTCCCGCACAGGTGGGCGCTCGCCTTCATCATGTCGCTTACGCTCGCGATGGCGGCCCTCGGCGCGCTGGAGCCGCTCGTCATGAAATACATCTTCGACAAGCTCGGGGCTGACTCGATATCCCCTCTACTTTACGGCGTTTCGATGCTCATAGGCCTGAACCTCGCGCGAGAGGGTATAAGCGGGCTGTCGAACTGGCTCGCCTGGAAGGTCCGCCTCAAGGTCAACCACGGCATACTCGACGCGACGGTTGCGCGCCTCCACGCGCTCCCGGTGGCCTACCACAGGGAGGAGACCGTCGGGGGCATCATGACTAAGCTCGACAGGGGCGTTAACGGTTTCGTGAGCGCTGTCTCGGACATCGCCTTCAACGTCTTCCCGGGGATAGTCTATCTCGTAATCTCGCTCGCCGTCATGTTCAGGCTCGACCACAGGCTCTCGCTCATCGTCCTTTTCTTCGCTCCGCTCCCGGCCATCATAGGGATGTGGGCGGCGAACGAGCAGACGCAGAGGGAGCGGTTCCTCATGGAGCGGTGGACCAGGATATTCTCTCGCTTCAACGAGGTCCTCACCGGCATCTTCACGGTCAAGAGCTTCGCCATGGAGGACGCCGAGAAGCGCCGATTCATGACCGGGGTCGAGAAGGCCAACCATATGGTCCTCCGGGGCGTCGGCATAGACACCGGGGTCGGCGCTGCAAAGAACATTGTAGGCGTCCTTGCCAAAGTCTCGGCCCTCCTTGCCGGGGGCTACCTCGTCATAAAGGGCGAGATAACGGCGGGCACGCTCGTCGCTTTCCTGGGCTACGCGACCGGCCTGTTCACCCCGGTCCAGGGGCTCACGGGCGCGTACCAGACCATGCGGAAGGCCACGGTCTCGCTCGGCATAATCTTCTCCATACTCGACGCCCACGACCACATGTCGGATGCGCCCCACGCCGTGCCGGTAAGGAAGCTACGCGGGGACGTCCTCTTCGACGTCGTCTCATTCGGCTACGACGGCAAGAGGCCGGTGCTTACGGACATAGGCATCCACCTCAGGCCGGGCGAGTGCGTTGCCCTTGTCGGGCCGAGCGGCGCCGGGAAATCCACGATAGCCGCGCTCCTCCAGAGGCTCTACGACCCGAGCTCGGGCGCGATATTCATAGACGGGGTCAATTTGAGGGACTTGAAACAGCGCTCGCTCAGGTCGAAGATAGGCGTCGTCTCACAGGACGCCCTCCTTTTCAACGACACCGTCATGAACAACATAGCCTACGGAAAGCCCGGCGCGTCCGCAGAGGAGGTCATGGAGGCCGCGAAATCCGCAAACGCGCACGACTTTGTCATGCGCCTCCCTAAGGGCTACGATACCGTTATCGGAGAGCGGGGGGGCCTCCTCTCGGCGGGCGAGAGGCAGAGGATAAGCATCGCGAGGGCCATAATAAAAGACCCGCCGGTCCTGATACTCGACGAGGCGACGTCTGCCCTGGACGCCGAGTCCGAGATGGCGGTCCAGCAGGCGCTCGAAGCGGTCATGCGGGGACGGACAACGCTCGTGATAGCTCACAGGCTTTCGACCGTGGTTGGCGCGGACAGGATAATGGTGTTGAAAGACGGGAATATCGTCGAGACCGGGAGCCACCACGAACTCATGAAGGCAGGCGGCTATTACAGAAACCTCGTCTCATGCCAGTCCAGGGGGCTCGCAGTAAGCGCGGCCTGACGTCGCCGGCGGCCTACTTCCCCTCCCCCTTTTCTCTTTTCGAGTAGACCTCCCTGAAATATGCGCAGCAGGCCTGTACGGGGCAATCGGGGCAGTCCGGGTTAACGGCCTTGCAGGTCTTCCTGCCGTGGGAGATGAAGAGGTGCGTGGTCCTGGTCCACCTCTCCGGGGGGATTATGGCAGCAAGGTCGGCCTCTATCCTGTCAGGGTCGCCTGATGACGTCAGGCCGAGCCTGTCGGCGACCCTTTTCACATGCGTGTCTACCGCAAGGGCGTTCTTTCCAAAGGCATTTCCCAGGACTATGTTCGCGGTCTTCCTGCCGACACCCGGAAGCGCAGTGAGGGCTTCGAGCGAGTCCGGCACCTTGCCGCCGGACTCGATGACGAGCTTCCGGCAGCAGGCCTTTATGTTCCTGGCCTTGTTCCTGTAATAGTTTACAGAGCCTATGTCCCGCTCAAGCTCGTCAAGGCCTGCCTCCGCGTAGTCGGCGGCGGACCTGTATTTCCTGAAGAGCGGACCAGTCACCTTGTTTACGAGCTTGTCGGTAGCCTGTGCGGAAAGGATCGTCGCTATGAGGAGTTCGAGGGGGGTCTTGAATTCGAGGGCGGTCCGGGCGTCCGGGAACTCCTTTTCGAGTATGTCCAGTACCTTCCGGGCCTTCTCTTCGGTCTTCACTTGTCAGTGCGTGCGGTCGAGCACGAAATCGGCCACCGACATGAGGGCGGCCTTCTCCATGCCCGGCTCGAATATGTCGAGCTCCTTCTTGGCATCTTCCACGTAGGCCCTGGCGCGCTCGACGGTGTACTCGATGCCCTTGTACTTGTTTATTATGGAAATCACCTTCTTGAGCCCGGCCTGGTCGAGGTCATCTCCCTCTACCGCCTTCCTTATGACCGCCCTCTCCTCGTCCGAGGCGAGGAGCGTTGCGCGAATAAGCGGCATCGTGACCTTGCCCTCTTTCAAGTCGTTCCCCACTGACTTGCCGAGGCTCTCGTCAGTCGAGACGTAGTCGAGGCAGTCGTCCATGAGCTGGTAGGCTATGCCGAGCCCCATGCCGTAGCTTGCGAGGGCCGTCTCTTTCTCGTCCCCCGCCCCCGCGAGTATCCCGGCTATGCGGGCCGCCGCGGATATGAGGACAGCCGTCTTGTTGGTGACGACATCCAGGTACTCCCCTTCGGTAGTGTCCGCGTCGCTGTGCTTCATGAGCTGCAAGACCTCGCCCTCCGCCATGCGCGTGGTGGTATCCGAGAGGACCTGCAGGACCCTCATGTCCCCGTACTTGACGGTGAGGAAGAAGGCCTTTGAGAAGAGATAGTCTCCCACGAGGATGCTCGCCCCGTCCCCCCAGACCGTATTCGCGGAGGCGCTCCCCCGCCTGAGGTTCGCGTTGTCGACGACGTCGTCGTGCAGGAGCGTTGCGGTATGGATGAACTCGATGACGCCTGCGAGCGGTATGTGCCTCTCGCCGTCATAGCCGCAGAGCCTTGAGGCGAGGAGCATCACCATGGGCCTGAACCTCTTGCCCCCGCTCTTCAGGATATACTCCCCTACCTTGCTCACGAGGAAGACGTTCGAGTTCAGGCTGGACTTGAAGCCCCGCTCCATTTCAGCGATGTCGGCCCTGACGAGGTCGAAAACCTCCTGGATGTGCATCCTGGCCGGGCCGATGTTGTTTTTTTCCTTGAGACCAGTCGTCTGCGCCAAAATAAGCTCCGATACCTGCCTGCTCAGGCCGTGGCAAGCCCGCCCGGGAACAATAAGGGATGATATCGGGAGATGTTACCCCAAGTACATGTTTCTGTCAAAGCTTTATTTTTCAACGGAAAACAACGGATTCGGGGGCTAAAGGACGCATACCGGGCTTATGAGGCACTCGGAGCACCTTACTGGGTCGGCCTTCCGGGGGCACCTGTCCAGTATGCCGAGCCTGCAGAGCGCGAAATCGTACTTGACCGGGTCTGCCGGGTCGAGCTCCTTCAGGGCGTCCGTGACCTCCTCGGCCATCCGCCAGTCCGGGCTCTTCCTTCCGGTCAGGCCTATGTTCCTCGATATCCTCGCCACATGGGTGTCGAGTGGCACAACGAGCTTGCAAGGCTCGATACCGGTCCACTGGCCGAAATCCAGTCCGTCGCCCCTCCTGACCATCCACCGGAGGTAGAGGTTGAGGCGCTTGCACGGGCTCCCGTCCGCCGGGTTCGGGAAGAAGAACCTTACCCCGGCCTTTGGGGGGAGCCTCTCATTACCGTATACCCGGGACGAATCAAGGGCCAGCACGCTCCCGGAAAAATACGAGAGCGCCTCTTTTATGTTCTTTCTGGACGGCGCATACCCCTTCATGAAAAAGCCGCCTATGGAGCCCGCCTCCTGTATCATCTGCCTCGCGTACCAGAAGAGGCAGGCGACGTCCTCGCCCCTGTTGAACCTGTGGACAAATGAGCTGAAGAGCGCAAGCCCCTTTTCAGGCTCGAACCTCCTTGTAAACCTGTACGGTGAGGGCCCTGCCGCATCGAGCACCCTTGCCACGCTCTTTCTTATGGTGTCGACCTTGCCGTAGGCCAGGGACGACGCCACGAGCCCGGCTATCTCACGGTCCTCGGGCCTCTCGTACCTGTGCACGAACTCGAGGGGGTCGGTCGAGAGGAATGACCGGTCAAAGGTCCGGTAAAGCCGCTCCAGGTGCCTCTTGAGTTGTTTTGCGTCCTTCATTATGCTTTCCTTCCAGGCGGCCCCTTTTCGCCGGCCCTATGGCGGCCCTGCTTTTTGCCGATATAATTATACAATTATTCGAGCGCCGGCCGTACGGAAAATTGAACCGGCCCGGCGTACTCCAAAAGGAGGTCACATCATGGGAAGAGCCGTTATAGCCGTGGCCGTCGTTGCGGCCCTGGCCGCAATCGTCCCGACCACGGTCCATCCTGGGGAGATAGCCGACAAGTTCTCTGAAGCGCTGAAGAAAAGGGACCCGGCCGCCATGGCCTCCATTATAGACGAGCACAGGGGGCCCTTCCCCGGCGAGGTCAGGTCCGTGCTGGACTCTGCAGAAAAGGCCGCCCCGGAAGAAAAGGAAGGGCTCTTTTACCTGGCGGACGAGATGGCGATGGCATACAAGGAGGCGACCGGGGACACGGCGCTCCTCCTGGAGGTCAAAAAAAGGTCCTTCGATTCAAGGCTTTCGGAGCCGGCGCGCTCGACACCGGAGGACGGCGTCCACGTTATCGAAATCCCCGGGGCAGGTACCGGCCCAAAGGATGTATTCAGGCCGGACAACATTATAATAAAGAAGGGCGAGACGGTCAGGTGGGTGAATAACGACGAAATAGTCCACGTCTTCTCGTCCATGCGGATAATCGGGAAGGGCGGCATCTCCCAGCCCGGGATGGAACCTGGCGAGAGCTGGGAGTTCGTCTTCGACGAACCCGGCGAATACTACTACATCTGCTACATACACAAGGGTATGATAGGAAAGGTCACAGTAGAGGAGTGAGGCACCGCTGGAGGCAGGTAGGCCGGGGCGCGCCCTGAGGCGCGCCCCGGAGAAAAGACCCTGGCAGCTTGATGAAAAACTCTATTTTTGTTCAGGCTGCTCAAAAAGCTCCAGATGCGAGGCCCCCATCAGGAACAGGGGAGCGAGGAATGAGGCGTACTTTCCGTGTACGCCGGAGTGTCAAGCGACGTAGCCTTCGACGGAGAACGACTTTTTCAGCAGCCTCCTAGAGCGAATAGGTTAGGAATACCATCCCGGTATGGGCCTCGTAGTCGGACACGGGGCCCACTAGCGTAAGCACGTTCGTTACGGCTGTCGAGGACGGCTCGAAGTTGTCGTTCCCCCAATCGTCCGACTCGAAATCATCGTACCTGTACCCTGCTCCCACGCTCAGGTTCGCGCGGAGCCGGTATTTGCCGGTAACGCTCAGGGTCTTGAGCCTCGTCCTGAGCTCCGGGAGGTCGGTCGGTATGACCGCCGACGATATGTCGCTCCCGGCCGTATGACGTATGCTCCCGCTGCTCCTTGAAAACGAGTAGTCCACGTCCAGGTCGGCCTTCTTTTCCAGGAACGATAGCTTGGCGCCGAGGCCCCATGTCTCGATGTCGTCGTCATGGAAGGCTGTCCATTTCCTGTCCGCGTCGGCGGAATGGGCGAGCTTCGAACCACCTCCGTTATAGGCCCAGCCCCTCTGCCTGGCCTTCAGGTCCTCCCAGGTGTAAAAGGCGTATACCGACGCGTTCTCCGAAGGCGCTATGGCGCCGTCGAGGGTGACCGAGCTCGTCTTGCTCTGCCGGAGGCCCACTGCCGAGTCCTTGTAGTCGTCCTTCCCGTAATTCACGAAGAGGGAGAGAGACGAGTTATGGGTCGGTGTCAGCGTGGCGTTTGCCCCGTAGCGGAGCCTGTCCCTGCTCGCCACGTCGAACTTCCTCATGAGCGGGTGGTTGTCGAATAGCGCGTCCGCCCCGAGCGTCGCCACCACGTCGTCCATGTACTCCTGCGTGTGGTACTTGTCGTAAAGGAGCGACTCGTCGTAGTCGGTCCCCCTCCTGTCGGCCTGCATATAGTCGAGCCCAACGGAGAGGTTGGGTACGTACGCAGTCGACACCGAAACCTTGTACGAGTCCTCGTCGGTCCGCTCCACTTCCCTGTAGTCCCGGTTGATTACGTCGCGGACGTAGCCGAGCCTCAGGGTCGTTGCGGGTAAAACCGAATAGGTGCCGTCGAGCTTGAACTGGTTCTGAGTGTAGTCGTAGGGGAGGCTGTATAGCGCGTGCGCCTCGGTCAGCGCGGCCTGGGGCTGGGCCGTGTCGTTCTTTACGTACCTGAAGAGCGTGCGGGAGAGCTTGTTCTCCGTCTTGTAGAGCCTGTATCCGGCCCTCAACCCGAACCCGGCAACGGGCCTGGACGAGAGGTTCAGCGCAAGGTGCGTAACGTCTATTTCGGCGTCGGCCCTCCCCTTCGGCACGTCTACCGTTACGGTGCTTCCCGAATTGTGCGAATACGGCAGGAGGTTCTCGTCCTGCTCCATTATCCCGTATTCAAGCGTGGCGGAAAGGCGCGAATGGTACGGGAGGTTCAGCCCGCCGGACAGGCTCAGCCTGTGGTGGCGGTTGTCCGGCGGAAGCGAAACCCTGCACTCGTCGCAGTAGTCGTAAAGGACCCCGCCGCCCGCGTCGACGTCAAAGGGGTTGGCGAAGGTCAGCGACCTGTCGCCGTTCGAAAAGTCCGAGAGCGCGTACTGGAACTCCGCCTGGAACGCCTCTTTCGTGTGGGCCGCCCTGAGCCTGAGCACGTCAGTGGTATAGTCGACCGGCTCCGGCAGCCCGACCGAGCGGGTCTGCCCGCCGGAATACCCGGATGTGCCGCCGATGTACTTTGTCCCCTCTTTCCGCTCCCGCGCAACCGTCAACTCGACTTCGGTAGCGCCGGAAGTCCTGTAAAAGCCGGCCTTCGCCGATTTCCTGTCGAGCCTGAGCCTTACGCTTCGCCTGTTGTCGGCGAGGTCAGGCATCTGGGCGAGGCTCGTGTTCGTACCCCGCGTGAACCCGCCCGGGAGAGTAAGGTTCGTAGAGCCCGCGCCGTCCAGCACGGTTGCGCTGCTGTTGGATATGAGCTTCGGGGTTTCGGAGTACTCTACGAAGAGCCTGTATGCCCCGAGCCTCCCGGCCTCGGCATAGGCGCGCCTTTTGTCAAGCCCGATGTCATAGGCCCGGAAGTCGAGGTAATACGCCCCCTGCCCGTAGCTCAAGTCCGCCCCGCCGAGCAGAAAAGCCTTGTCCTTGTAAAGGCCGTTGTATTCGCCGAGCTTGAACGACTCTGGCCTTGCGTCGATGAAGCCCCCGCCCAGGGTCAGGGTCCCGCCGGGCCCGTCGGCGGCGCGGGACGCGTCCGGCAGCCCCAAGACCGCAAGCCCCAGGACCAGCATTCCAAATTTCCTCTTCATATCTCCTCCTTGCTTGTGAGGCATGGTGGAATCAGGTTTGTCGCGGATGAAGAGTCAGGATGGTAATGCCGGGTTATCTCTGGAACCTCGGTCCCGAAGGGTGGTTGGAGCCGTGCACCTGGGTATGGCAGTTCAGGCAGGCCTTTCCGACGAGCTGCTGGGCAACGCTACCGCCGCCGCCCACTATCTTGCTCCCCTCGTATATGTTGCTCGGATGGAACTGGACCGAGTGGCAGGACTGGCAGAGGAACGGCGGCCGTATCTTGAGGAGCGACTCGTAATTGGAGCCGTGCGGGTCGTGGCAGTTCGCGCAGTTCTCCCTTGCAGGCGGGTGCTCCCATAGGAGCGGCCCACGCTTCTCGGCATGGCACTGGTAGCAGGTCTCGTTGACGGAGGCCGTCTTCAAGAGGCTCGGCCCAGGGCCGCCGTGGGGGTTGTGGCACGCGGCGCAGTCCATGAGGCCTTCCCTGAGCGGCATGTGGGAGGACCTCTGGAGCTGGGCCCTCCGTTCCTTGTGGCACTGGAAGCAGGCCTTCTTGGAGTCCTCGTTAACGAAAAGGCCCCTGGGGCTCCTTTTCTCCATGACGTAGTGGCACGAGTTGCACGTAAGGTTCGCAACGTCGTGCGAGCTCCCCTTCCAGTGCATCCTTATGCCCTTCTCGTGGCAGCTCAGGCAAACCCCGTTCTTCTTCTCCGGCCTGACCGAACGGTCCTTGAACGAGAAGATGTGCTCCCTCGAAGGCTCGGCCACGTGCTTCCCTGCCGGGCCGTGGCAGGACTCGCAGTCCGCGCCGCCCCGGTGCGGGAAGACCCTGGCGTGAAGCGTCTCTCCGTAGCTTTCGACGTACTGCGGATGGCAGTTGGCGCAGACGGACCTGTCGCCGACGAACGACGCGTCCTTCTGCGCCGGGTTAAGCACCCCCCAGTCCGGCCCGGAGCCGGCGGGCAGGGCCCGGGCCAGGACGAAAAACAGCGCAACGACGAGGGGCAAAAGCACCACACCTCTTTTCATCTCTCCCCCTTTTCTTCTGCGTAATGGCCGTAACAGCATGGAGGCGGCAGGCCCCATGCGCCGCAGACTGCTCCGAAATGCAGGTCCGAAGTAGCGAGAGAGCCCTGTCAAGGCGCATTGGTTGTAATCAGTCGGGATGTTTCGGCGGAATGGTCGCGATGGGGAACTGAACGGTCCCGGTTCCGAAAGAACAGGTTGACTATGACATATCAGATACCCGCGGATTTGTCAAACGGGACGGGATGCGGCACCCCGGGCTCAGCGCCGCCTCTCCTTGCTCCTCCTTATCCTCTCGGCGCAGTCCGGGTCCCGTTCCGAAAGGAGCCTTTCCTGCTCGTCTATCGGGTCCTTTAGCTCGTCCTGCACCGACTTCCCGGTAGCGAGGGACTTCTCGAGCGGGCTTCGGTGCCTGAAGCCCCTGCGTTCCATTTCCCTGGCGTCCGTCTCGTGCCGGAGATAAAGGGCCATGAGCTTTCCCCTCCACCGGGCGGTCTCCGGGTGCCGGGAGAAGCCCCTGAGTCCGTTTATTATTATGCTCCAGAGCGCGTGCGCCTCGTTGTGCTCGCCCAGAAGGTGCCTGTCGCAGAGAAGCTCGGGGTCGACGTCCCATATCCTCATGGAGTCCTCGCGGGAAGTGGAGATGCGGCACCGGGGCTCAGGTCGGACCGCCTGGATTCAGGAAAGGCGAAGCCGTCGTCGGTTGCTATTCAAGCACGCTTTCGGCGGAAGTCAAGCCGTACTCAGTTGCCGGTAGACTCAGGCCGCGTTGCCTGAGTCCAGTCCTCGTTCACCTGGAAGACGATATAGGTCTCTCCGAACCGTGGGGACAACATGAAAGGCAGCGCTCCCCATACGCTCGTATAATAACCTGCACCGTACCCGTGAGGCATTGTCCCCATGAACGCAGCGGGGAAATAATACCTGTCTATGACAGACTTGTTCAGCCTGTCCGGGAGGCTGTTGAGCCCGGTATTGTTCAGCGGGACCGCCACCAGGCTGCCTCTGTATATCCCGCTCGCCTTTGAATCGACCGGCGAAGCGCCCGACTCCTCCATGTAGTACTGGAACCCCCAGTGCCCCTGGAACCAGAGCTTCCCCCCCGTTCCGGAGTAGTTCTCCCAGATGGCCCTGGCCGCGGTCCTGGCGCTGTTCGCTAGTTCGTAATCAGCCCAGGAGACGAAGAGTGAGACCGCGAGCGCCGGGACAAGCGGGAGATAGACCCTAAGCGGCCCCCTCCCTTCGGCTGCCCTCATTAGAAGGATCGCGACCGCCGGCACCATGGGAAGTATGGACCGGACGTTTATCGTCCAGTTGAAGAAGACGGCGAAAGCAAAGGTGCCGGCCACCCACAGCGCAAGGAGGACCGAGCCGGCATCCCTCCTTTTTATGAGGTCGGAAGCGGCCAGGAGCACTATTCCGGCCCCGGCGGCCCAGTAGGCCGAAAGCTGCGCTATGTAGCCCCATCCGAAGCCCGGCCTGAACAGAACGTCAGAGCCTATTGAGCCCTTGACGTAAGCGTAGGCGAATCCGGCTCCGAAAAGCGCGAGCCCCAGCACGGAAACATTAAGGCCCAGGACAGAAGGGAGGAGAAAAAGGGCGACTATGACGGAGCCGCCCGTGAACACGACACCGGTAAATACTTTTTCATCCCGGGTCATATTGCTTACACCGGCCTTGTCCGTTGCGTAATCAGCCGCGTCCAGGAGAAGCCCCCTCCCGTACATGGCCTGCGTATAGAAGTGATAACCGGCCAAAGCCGCAACGGGTATGGCAAGGTAGATAAGGGGCTTCAAG
>DIDN01000136.1 GCA_002418185.1 Deltaproteobacteria bacterium UBA5799 | reverse complement strand
CTGGGCGGTCTCTGGTGGGTATCAGGATGTAAGGCCAGAAAAGCTCAGAAACGACATGGTTGATGTCATTTTCGCCACGTACGCAACTTTTTTTGATGGTATTTTATCATGTGATAAAAAAACAAATCAGTTATACCGGGATGCTTGTGTAATTTTGGATGCAGTTTTTTCTATTAAACAAACTTGCTGAGCGCACAGGGTGCACTATGGCGCACCATCAAATTTGCAAAAACTTTTCCGCGCTTCCGCTTCTCGGCATAAGGCTCCTCACAACCCGCCTCCATTCGGGCGATTCAGTATAAAAAGGGGCGCTTAAATCCAAATGAAAAAAACAATCCAGGGGATACGGAATTTTGCCGGGCGCGTCCTGAAGGACGTCGTCTCCAGCGCCGTTCGTTCCGCAGACCCGGTCCCCCAGCTGCAGCTCAAGCTGTTTTACAGGTCTCTGGCCGAGTCGGGCAGGGCATTGCCCGGTCTGGGCGAGGTCGGGTTCAAGGCCTTTTCTCAAGCGGATGAGGACGGGATACTGCTTTACATCTTCTCGATAATCGGCACTGCCAACAAGAAATGCGTGGAGATATGCGCCGGCGACGGCGTGGAATGCAATACGGCGAACCTGATAATCAATCACGGGTGGACCGGGTTGTTGGTGGACGGGAACGAGGACCTCGTAAGGAAATGCGTAAGCTTCTATAAGGGGAACGCGAATACGTACGTCTATCCTCCGGTCTGCAAACGCGCCTGGATAACAAGGGGCAACGTCAATGACGTGATAAGGAGTAGCGGCTTCGAGGGCGAGATCGACCTCCTTTCCATAGACATGGACGGAGTTGACTACTGGATATGGGACGCCATAGAAGCAATCGAGCCCCGGGTGGTTGTGGTCGAGTACCAGGACATACTCGGCCCGGAGAAGTCCCTGACCGTACCGTATCGGGACGACTTCAACGCAAGGGATTATCCCATGTCGGGCGATATGCCCAATTTCAGCGGCGCTTCGCTTGCGGCCTTTGCCAAGTTGGCCAAAAGAAAAGGGTATCGCCTGGTCGGGTGCAACCGATACGGCTACAATGCGTTCTTCATTAAAAACCCCCTCGGTGAAAAGATCCCGGAAGTGCCGGTTGCCTCCTGCTTCAAGCATCCGAAGGTTACAGCCGGTATACAGGAGAGGTTCCCCATGATAAAGGACCTCCCGTGGGTCGAGGTTTAGAAAAAACGGTGGTGCGCAAAGCGCACCCTGCTTTTTGTCTTTCAAACAAACCCCGGAGGGTAAGCCCGGTAGGGTGCGCTGTGCGCACCATCGCAGATTATGTTTCTGTCATTCTGAGGGAGCAAAGTGACCGAAGAATCTCATACAAATACCAGATTCTTCGCTACGCTCAGAATGACAATGAGACAGAGCTGGTGAAATGCTCAGCTCACCCTTCAATTGAGATGCGCTATTTCGCCTCTCCCCCGACCGTTATCTCCGGTATCCTCAACGTCGGCTGCGCATCCGAGACCGGCACGCCCTGGCTGTCCTTTCCGCATGTGCCTATGCCGAAGCCGAGGTCTGTGCCGACCATGTCTATCTTCATGAGCACGTCCGGGCCGTTCCCGGTAAGCGTCGCCCCGCGGACAGGCTCTCCGACCTTGCCCTTCTCGATTAGATAGCCTTCGGTCACCTCGAAGACGAAATCGCCGTTCACCGTATTCACCTGGCCGCCTCCCATTTTCTTGACGAACAGGCCTTTTTCGAGAGAGCTTATAATGGCCTCGGGGCTGTCCTTTCCCGGCGCGATGATGGTGTTCGTCATCCTCGGTATGGGCCTGTGGTGGTAGGACTCACGCCTGCCGTTCCCGGTCGGCCTCAAGTCCGATTTCATGGCGTTCAGCCTGTCGCACATGTATGAGCGGAGGATCCCGTTCTCGACAAGCACGGTCCTTTCCGCCGGAGTGCCCTCGTCGTCGAAAAAGAACGAGCCGCGCTTATAGGGAATGGTCGCGTCGTCGAGCACGGTTATTGATTCATTAGCTACTTTCTCTCCGAGTTTCCCGGAATAGACCGAAAGGTTCTGGAGCGCAAGGTCGGCCTCAAGGCCGTGGCCCACGGCCTCGTGTATCATGGTGCCCCCGGCATCGCTTGAGAGGACGACTGCCATGCTGCCGCCGGGGGCCCTCCTTGCGTTGAGCATCATGATCGCCCTCCGGGCGGCTGCCTCGGCTATGGCCTCGGGCGGGGTCTCGTCGAATGCCTCAAGGCCCATTATTCCCCCGAGCGGCTCGTATCCGGTCTGCATGACATCGCCCTCTGCCGAGACGGCGTTACAGAGGAAGAGGAGCGCGTTCCTCTCCTCCTCGACCCACTCGCCGAGAGAATTTACGACCGCGGTCCTCCGGAGGCCGTCGCCGTAGACGACCTTGACCTGCCGTATCCTCTTATCGAATGCCCAGGCCGTCTTCTCGCCCCTCTTTACGAGCCCGACCTTTTCGTCGAGCGCCGCCTTATAAGGGAGGCGTTTTATGTCGAAACCGGGAGCAGATTCTTTCCTTGTGAGGTCCAGGTCGCCTGCTTCCTTTCCATCGCGGACCCCGGCGGCAACTGCCCCTGCCACTTCAACGAGCCCCTTTTCAGTAAGGTCGTTTGTGTAGGCGTAATAGGTCTTGAGCCCGGCTATGACCCGTATCCCCGCGCCCCGGTCCCGGCCGGAGACGACCTTCTCTATCCTTTTTTCCTCGGCCACTATCGAGGTGTTGGTCGTGTCCTCGACGTAGATGTCCGCGTACTCGCCTCCTTTTGCGAGCGCGGCCTTAAGTACCCTCAACGGGTCGAAGCCGTCCATAAGCCCCATCGTTACGAACCTCCTTGCCCCTGCAGGTCTCATTCTCTCCGCCTTCCGCGTTCCTTCTTCCTGTCGAACAACTGGCACTCGATACCCGAGGACCGCCGCACAACGGCAGAGGGCATCTCCCGGCTCTTGAAACTGAGGGCCTTGCACCCCCTCGGGAAGAACTCGTCCCAGGTCACGTAGAAGTGCCTGCATTGGAAACAATCTATGTGGTCTTCTGCTGGAGCCATGTCCCGAAGCCCGCCTCGAAAAATCGTCATCCCTGCTTTCCTTGACGGGAATAGAAGCATAACCCATTTCGCCCAGTTCATCCAGTTTGTTCTGGTTTTTTGATAAGGAAGGTCTGATTAACCACAAACCTTGTCATTCTGAGCGCAGCGAAGAATCCCGTATTCTGAAAAATGATCGAAAACGGAATCAATCAGACCTTCAATAATCATTCACCTTATGAGGAGGGACATTGCCTCGGCCATTCTTTCGGCCCGGTCTATGTCCCAGAGTCCCGAGAGGACCTTTTCTGCAAGGCCGTCCCCGAGGTACCAGCCGCTCAGATACCTGAACTTGTCCTCCAACTCCTTCTCGGTCATGGGGTTCTTGGGGTGGCCCCTGGGGTAGATTACCTCGCTCGCAAGTGTTTTCCCGGACGAGAGCCTGACCTCGACCCTGTTCGGCACCGCCTCGGGATAGAGCCTGTCGAGCCCCGGGTCCTTCACGACGCTCACCTTCTGCATAAGCACTTTCAAGCCGGGGTCGTTAATCCCCTCGGAATAGGTCGCCAAGTTCACGTTTCCCTCGATGAGCGCGGCTGAGACGAGGAAGGGGAGGCTGTGGTCAGCGGCCTCCCTTGTCGTTGGCAGCCATTTCTCCGGGCCTGAGCCGATTATCTCGTAACCGGCGCCGAAGGTGCTTACGCGTACGGACTCTATTTCCCGGATGTCTTCTATTTCGGGTACAAGCTCGATGGCGGCGGCTATCGCGCTCTGCGAATGGTGCTCGGCTGGGTAGAGCTTCAACGAGCTGTCGGATATTTTGAACGGCTCTCCGCCTTCGCCGCCGAACTTCGGAGAGAGCGCGAGCGGGCCGGAGACGACCCTTTCAAATCCGAACTCGCCCTCGAATACCGGGGCCGGGCCTGTAATGCCATTTTGCGCCATGATTGCCGCGAAGAGCGCGTCCTTTGAGGTGTTGGCAAAGGCGCACCCCTTCCACATTGAAAGCTCCCCGGCGCGCGACTGCCGGAGCGCCGGGGAGATGGTCCCGGCTATATTGAGTGCGTTTACGAACTCGTTCCTTTCAAGGCCAAGGAGCATGGCCGCCGCGGTCGTTGCCGAGAAAGCGCCGTAGGCCACGTGGTCCCATCCGCGGTCCCTGAGCCGGGCCGCGTCGCAGAGCCTCGTCTGCACCTCGTAACCCGCAACGAGCGCTGTTATGAAGTCCGCGCCGCCTGCCCCGGACGCTTCCGCGGCGGAGAGCGCGGCTGCGATATTATCAGAGGGGTGCGATGGCTCCTTCGAGAGATAGGTGTCGTTGAAATCGAGATACCGGACCAGTACGCCGTTCGCGAACGCGGCGTGCTCGGGTGTAGTCCGGAGTTTCGTCCCGAGGACCGTTGCCGAGAGGCCGCGCGAGACACCTGGCGAGGCTCCGATGGCGGCCCTCGCCGGAGGTGACTCCATGCCGCCGAGCATGCAGGCGAAGGAGTCCACGACCCGCTTTCTGGCCTCGTGCACTACCGAGCGCGGAAGGTCCGCGAACTTAAGGCCAAGAGCGTAATCAGCTATCCTCTCGGCAAGAAAGCCCTTTTCCAATTGTCCTCCTAATAGACCCTCTCCCCCTTGCGGGAGAGGGAAGGGTGAGGGGGCGCATGTGCCGAAGCCCACTGTTTGACTTTCGGTCGGGCTTTTAGCCGGAACTTTGAACCGCCTTCCAGGCGGCAGTGGTTCAGTCAGCATCCCGGACAGGACCGCTTTCGTCTGCTATAATGCGACAAGCCGCGTTTCGCACCCGTCAGCACGTCTCCGTTCGAACTTTTGCAGGCACCCGGAAAGAACTCGTCTCGATTCGGTCAACGGCATCGGCGCAAAAAGAATATAGCCCACAACCTCCGACCCGGCAAGGGGGCGCGGTTGAAATGACTGGAAAAGGGATGATGAACGCCTTTTTAGCGCTCCTGCTTTTGGCTCCGTCCGCGCTTTCAGCAGCAGAGCGCCTTTCCGAGAGGGAATACCAGGCCCTTTGGTGCGAGGAAGCCGGCGGCAGGGCAGAGGCCGTTCTGCCGGACAGGGCCCGGGTGGACTGCCTGACCGGGGAGCACGCGGTGGAGGTCGACTTCGCGCCCAAGTGGGCCGAGGCCATAGGCCAGTCCCTTTACTATGCCGCCGTGACCGGGAAAAAGCCGGGCATACTCCTCATAATGCGCGACAAAAAGGACAGGAGGTATCTTGAGAGGCTGCTGAGGGCATCGGCAGGGCTCGGCATAACGGTCTGGACCGTCTCTCCGCGAGAGCTTAAAGCAGGCGGGGGGCCTTTATTGCAGGCCCATGCTGAATGAGGTGTCTTGATTGCGGGGTTTTATATCGAGGCGGGTTTAAGGCAAGCAGTAATGCGGCCCAACGGACCGCGCCTTCGGGCGCGGTCCGTTGGGAATCTTTGGAAGGCTTTGGTTCCGGCAAAGGGGTTTAGCCGTACTTGCACGCCGGGACGCCGGCATCTAATGCTACGAGGGCTCGGAGACCTCGACGGTTATCTTCTTCGTCTGCTCCTCGACGGCCTTGGGGAGGACGACGCTCAGGACCCCGTCCTTGAGCGACGCCTTTATGCCGTCCCGGCGTATCTTGAAGGGTATGCTTATGGCCCGGAGGAAGTACCTGTAGTTCCTCTCCGAGTAGGCGTAGTTCCCTTCCTTCAGGTCCGGTTCGTCCTTCAGCTCGCCCCTGAGCGTAAGGACGTTGTCCTCGAGGGTGACCTCGATCGAGTCCTTTGAGACACCCGGCATCTCGGCCTTCACAATAACGGAGTCGTTCTTGTCTATGACGTCTATGGCCGGGGTGGCGGCCCCGGTCTCGGCCTGCGCGCCGGCCTGCCTCTTCCACGGAAGGCCCATCTTCCTGGACGGGAAGACGTCGTCCCATATCCTGTCCATCTCCCTCCTCATAGTCTCAAGCTCCCTTAAAGGGTTCCATTTTTCAAGCGGCATGCCGTCCTCCTTTCGCCTCCCGTTATGGGCTTTGTCCGGAGCACACCCGGAACAAAGCCCGCCATTGCTTAAATGATAGGTACCGGGGGCTGGTATGTCAAGGCAGGCGCGTTAACGAAGACCGCTCAGGCGAGGTTGGAGGCTATCTGGATGAGGCCAGTAAAGAGGTGTATGGCTATCATGGCCTTTATGGCGGGGGTAAGCTCGCGCGCCCGGTCGTAGTTCCTTATGAGGCACCGCGCGCCCGGTATCGCGATAAAGGCGGTAAGGAGGACCGAGAGCGACCCGAAGGGCAGGGCGCCGGCCAGGGCCCCGGCAACGGTGCTCGCGTAAGCCAGGGCGAGTATTATCAGCAGCCCCCATCTGGCCCTTCTGGGCTTGAGGCGGACGACGAGCGTCCTCTTGCCGGCTGCCCTGTCGGCCTCGAAGTCCGGGAACTCGTTCACGAAGAGTATGGCCGCTATGAGGAAGGTAAGGGGCAGTGAGGCGATTGCCGGGCCTGCTCCGATAGACCCGGTCTGCGCCGCGTAGGCCCCGAGCACGACGAGGAGGCCGAAGGTAAGGCCGACCGTAAGCTCACCGAGCCCGCGCCCGGCCAGGAAAAGGGGAGGGGCGGAGTAGAAGTAACCTGAAGCCACGCCCAGGAAGCCTATTACGAAAAGGACCGGGCTTACAGCGACCGCCAGGTACGCTCCTGTCAGCGCCCCGGCCATGACGAGCGCCGCCCCGAGCCGGAGGGTCCCGGCGGGCGAGACAATGCCTTTTTGTATGAACCTGCTCCCGCCTGAGAACGGGGTGAGCGCGTTCCGGTTCAGTCCGTCGGCCCCGTTCTTCCAGTCGTAGTAGTCGTTAAGGGCGTTCATGCCCGCGTGGCAGAGAAGCGCGGCGAGCATGGAGAGGGCGAAGACCGTTGCGTCGAATAAGCCCGCCTCGTGCCAGGCGGCGGAGGCGCCGAGGCCGACCGCGACCGCCGTCGCGGGGAGGAACTGCGGCCTCGTAGCCATGAAAAGGGTCGCGGGGCTTCTCATGCTCTGGCTATTACGAGGACTATGTAGACGAAGGCCATGTAGAGCGCGCCGTTAAGGATAAAGAGCCACGGCGCGATCCTTTTGACCCTCATGGCCAGGAAATAGAGCCAGACCCCGGCCGCTATGGTGAGTACGCTGCTCGCCACGACCGTAAGGTTGACTGTCCAGGGCGTGAGGAATATGCCGATTGCAGGAAGGAGCGTGCCCTGGAAGACCATCGCGCCGGTTATGTTGCCGAGGGCCATGGTGTCCTTCCCCTTCCTTATCCATATTATGCTGTTGACCTTCTCGGGAAGCTCGGTAGCCACAGGGATTATGAGAAGCGATAGAGCCATGACGGGCATGCGGAGCGCCTCGGCGAGGTGCTCGACCCCGTGCACGAAGCCCTTTGCCGCGGCTATTATGAGCCCGAGCGCAATGAGGAGCTGGAGGACGATAACGTACATCCTGTCCTTCAGGACGACCCCGAGGTACAGGGGCTTGGAGTTCTCGGTTGCGTGTCCGTCCTGGACGAGCTCGGCGCTGGCCTTCACGGTCTCGAGTATGTAGTAGAAGTACGTGAGGACGAGGACCGCCGCGATGAACACCCGGACGAGCCTGTACTCCTGCGGGGTGAAGGCCACGAGAAAGGCCAGCGTGAAGGCGAACAGGAAGAACTCGATGTCCCTCCTGAAGCCGCTCCTCTCCGGCGTGAGGCTCGCTTTCCTCCTTTTGCCCTGAAACTGCCAGAGGGCCGCCCCGATGAGGAACATGGCAAGAGTCGAGAGCATGAAGGGGGCGCCCAGTATGGCGCCGACGCCGACCTCCTCCCTGATATGGGCGCTTCCGCCGCCGAATATGGCCACGAGCGGAACCATAGTCTCGGGCAGCGCCGTGCCGACCGCGGCGAAAATGCTGCCTGTGACGCCTTCCGAGAACTTGAGCCTGGCCCCGAGCGATTCTATGGCGTTGGTGAAGACTTCGGCGGCGACCACTATCACGACGAGCCAGAGGACGAGCAGGAGTATATCAGGTATCAACTGGCCCTCTCTTCGACCCCCGGCCTGGTACGGACGATCTCGGCCCTTTCGCCCCTGAAGAAGAGGAGGAGCACCATTCCCGCCACGAGCACAATGGAGCCGGCGATTATGAACCCGATGCCCGGGTCCTTGTTGATGGTGAGGACCACGTAGGGGGTGAATACGTATCCCCTGAGAGTCATGTCGTGGCGAGGGGTTTTTATGGTAGAGCCGGGAGCGGAGATGTCGAGGAAATAGCGGCTTCCGTCAGCCGATATTATCTCTATATGCGGATTGGCGAAAAGGTCCGAGCGGCTGAACGGCCTGCCGCTTCCGTCAATGGCGAAGTCCGGGTACACGCTGCCGAGCCTGTACCGGCTGCCGTCCGGGGCGCTGAACGAGCCCTCCAGGGCGACCTCGGAAGTGCGGCCGCCGGCGTCGATTACGAGCCCTGTCGGGCTCTGCCCCTGGTTGACGTGGTAGAACGCGATGCCCTTCCATATGAGGGGGTTATTGAGGCCTATGTCCCTGGTTAACACTTCGCTCCCGTCCTCCTCAAGAAGCGTAAGCCTGGTCCGGAGATAGTCCAGGTCGCCACTCGCGCCCGCCCTCATCTCGGTCTCGTCGAGCCTTACATGGATGCCGCTCTGGTGTGGTACAGGTATGGAGCCGCCCTTGTAGAGCACATGGCCGTAGCTCCGGAACCCCCAGACGCTGCCGGCGAGGTGGCCCAGGAGCGCGATAAGGAAGCCGACGTGGACGATGTGGGGGAAAAGTGCCTGCCGGGGCCTCCTCGCCTGAATGACGGACCAGACCTTGTCGGCTGTGCATACGACCGTATTTACGGCGAATATCGCCGTAAGGACTATGAGGGCCCATACCCAGAGCGTCAGCTCCGCGTATTCCGTTTCGAGGGAAAGGAGGAACGGGAAAAGCACTTCGTGGTCGAGGGCGCTGAAGAAGCGCTGGTTCCTTACGACGACCATGGAGCCCCAGGCCGAAACTGCGCATATGAGGACGGCAAGGACTATCGTAAGGTAGACTGATGAAAAGAACTTCCAGGCGCTTCTCATGTTACCTGTTCTTGAACCATCTTATTATGTTTTCGGCGAGCTGTCTGTTGTCCGCCTCGTTTATGAAGCGGTTCTGGAACGGCGCGTCGTCGGCAACGACCACGACCTTACCCGCGCCGAGCTCGCGGACCGCTATGACGGCGAACGACTGGACAGGCTCGCCTTCCCTGAACTCCCTGTCCCTGTCGACGTCGGCCCATGCGTCTTTGGAGGTCACGGCAACAGGCGAGGCCCCGTCCGCTGGCAGCAGCCCCCAGGTCCCGTAGAAGGCTATCCCCTTGAGCCCCGATGTCACCGGGTGCGCCTCGAACCTGGTGACCAGGAAGTCCTGCGGCTGCCCCCCTATCAGGCCGGACCTCTCGCAGATAACGAAGTTCGAGACCATGATGCCGAACTCGTGCGTAAGCGACGCGACCGGCGGTGAGATATGGAGGAGCACCAGGAGGTTCCCGCCCCGTTCGACGAACCCCTTTAGCGCCGCCGATTCGGCGGCTGAAAAACCACGGGCCGGGCCGGCTATTATGTAAGTCCCGACGCCTTCGAGCGCCTCCGGGGTAACCGGCCCCTCGTTCAGCCCGACCTCGCTCCCGGTGTCGCCGTCCCTTATGAGCGAATAGAATGACGAATAATCCAGCGCGCCCGCCCTTACGGGCGAGAATATCTCCGAATGGGAGAGGTCGAAGACCGTTTTGGGGGCGGCGGCATCGAGGCCGGGCCCCGTAGCCCGGCCCGCGCCCTCGAAAATGCCACCTCCGGCCTTTGCATGGGCGGTATCCGCTGAAAAGAGCGGAACTGCTACGGCCATTGCCAGGACGGCTGGCGGGATGGCTGCTTTTAATGCCTTTAAAGCGCGCAAAAAGGTCGCAATCTGACTCACCGGTTCAGGATATCGGTTGCGGCATGGGCATGTCAAGGAAAAGAAGGACGGAAGGAATTCCACTTGATTTTCAGGCGTCCGGATATGATAAACTGGAAGGATGTACGAGCTATTGATAATCACAAGTTTTTCTTCAGCCCACAACCTGAGGGGCTACCAGGGGGCCTGCGAGAACCTCCACGGACACAACTGGAAGGTGGAGGTGGAGGTCCGCTCAGGGGGCCTCGACAGCCTCGGCATGGTCGTCGACTTCAAGTCGTTGAAGGAAAAGGCGAGAGGCGTGATCGAGCGGCTCGACCACAGGTACCTGAACGAGGTGCCCCCGTTCGACACGGAGAATGCGACCGCCGAGAACCTGGCAAGGCACATATTCAGGGAAATCTCGGCCGCCATCGGGGGCGGCGGCTTCGGAGACGTCAGGGTGTCCAGGGTAAGGGTCTGGGAGTCCGAGAGCGCGGCGGCGTCTTACTTTGAATAGGAGGGGGCGCATGCCGGGCAGAAAACTGAGGGACGTACAGGCCGAGCCGGACTACAGGCAGATACCCATCGACAAGGTGGGCGTGAAGGACATACGCTATCCCATCGTGGTGCTCGACAGGAAGAACAAGTTCCAGCACACGGTCGCCTCCATCAACATGTACGTGGACCTCCCCCACCAGTTCAAGGGCACGCACATGTCGAGGTTCGTCGAGATACTTAACGAGCACAGGGGCGAGCTAACCATAAGGAACTTCCCCCAGATACTCGAGAAGATGAAGGTCAAGCTCGCGGCGTCGACCGCCCACCTGGAGGTCGAGTTCCCCTATTTCATCGAGAAGAGCGCCCCTGTTTCAAAGTCCAGGGGGATGATGGAATACAGGTGCAGGTACCTCGGGATGCTCGGGGCCGAAAGGGACTTCATGCTCGAGGTCGAAGTCCCGGTCTCGACGCTATGCCCCTGCTCAAAGGAGATAAGCGAGAGGGGGGCGCACAACCAGAGGGGCAGGGTAAAGGTCGGGGTGCGCTTCAAGGGTTTCGTCTGGCTGGAGGACATAGTGGCGGCGGTGGAGAGGTCGGCGTCGAGCCCGGTCTATTCGCTTCTTAAGAGGCCGGATGAGAAGTACGTGACCGAGCGGGCCTATGACAACCCCATGTTCGTAGAGGACGTCGTGAGGGAAGTGGCCATAAATCTCGGTAAGATAAAGAAGCTCAGGTGGTTCAGGGTGGAGGCCGAGAACTGGGAGTCCATCCACAACCACAGCGCCTACGCGTTCCTCGAAAAGAAGCTCTGAAAGGCAACTTCTAAAAATTGATCTTTTCCCCGGACTCTATGTCAGGCCGGGCATAAATATGCTCACATATTCTCATATATGCTCCGCTTTTTATTCCCGGCCTTCCTTGATTGCGGGAAAAATCTCAAATTTTTAGAGGTCGCCTGAAATCAAAACGGCCCTGGTCGCCCCGGGCCGTTTCTCGTCCATGCAGTTTCCTTGTATCATCCTTTGTAGAGCACTTCCTTTACCTTGAGCTTCAGCTCCTCCACCCAGAACGGGTTGCCCTTCTGGATGAAGCCCTTTACCTTGAGTTCGAACCACTTGGGGTCGAGGAGCAGGTCGTCGAGTATCTCCTTCCCGGTCGTTATGATGGCCGGCGACACTGTCCCCGCGTCGTGCATCTTCTGGAGGAGCTCGCCGCCGTCCATGTCCGAGGACGGGTCAGCCGCGTTCTTCAAGTAGAGGTCAGAGACGATAAGGTCGGGCCGCTCCTTTTTCACTGCCTTGAGCGCCTCTGCCGCGTTCTTGGCCTTTATTACCCTGAAGCCGATCTCCGAGAGCGCGGTCTCGACCATCTCCCTCGCGAGGCGGTCGTCCTCGATTAACAGTATCGTCTCCGCACCTTCGGCTGCGGGTTCGGTGTTTTCCTCGATGGCTTCGCCGGCCTCAATTGCCTCAGCCTCGGGCGCTTCGGGCTCGGGAGCCACGGCGGCCAGGGAGGTTATGACAAAGGCCTCGGCCTCCCTTTTCACAAGGAACCGCGCACCGCACCTTACGCAGCTTATATTGGCGCCTTTTTCCCATTCAGGGAACGATTCCAGGGGGACCCAGAGCCTGAACCTGGAGCCGCAACCGGCGCAGGCGACCTCGACGGGCTCTTTCCCAGCTACTGTTTTTACTTGGATATCAGGCATAAAATGTCTCTTTTAGGTTTTGATTCCGGTCGGAAAACCCCGGGCTTTCAAGCCAAGTGACGGACGACCGCCCGGAACGAGCCAGTTTTTTTTCGGCGATTGGAGGCATATTGCCTTTGCAACTCAGTTCTCCGGATACCCTGGACTTCAGTCCAGGGTGGGCATTTGCGGAAGGCCGTTCCTGCCATAACGGCTTTAATTACAAGGGGATAGCATTTTGAAGAAACAGTTTAACCCAACAGCACTCCGGGTGTCAATGGTTCTCGTTAATGTTCGATCCTTCCCTGCACCCCGGCTACCCTGCCGAGCCCGAGGAGGTCGAAGGTCAGGTAGACCATTTTCTCCTCAAGGCGCTCGGTGTAGGTGAGGGTCGCGCTCCAGCACTGCCGGGAGTAACGGAGGGCGTAAGAGGTCTCAAGGGACCTGCTCTCGTCAAAGGAGAACCTCTTGAGGAAGGTGAAATCCACCCCTCTCGGGAGGCGCGCCCGAAGGGAGCCCTCCAGGTAGCTGGCCCCGTCCTTCACGAACCTGTGGGCGACTGAAAGGCTGTCGCCCCTGCTGTCCGAGGCGGCGAGCGAGACCTCGTACGTGGTGAAGTGGCTCTCGTAGACGTCCAGCGACCCCTTGGCGACCCCGGTCACGCGCGGGAGCGGCCTTACTATCAACTCGCCTGTCATCTCGGAGAAAGGCCTCCTCTCGTCTTCCGGCCCGACGAGCGACCTTCTCGCCTCATGTATGTTGTAGCTCTGCCTGATGTCGAGATAAAGGTATTCGAAATAGGCCGCCTCTGCGCCTTCTCCGCGCCTTCCGGTGAGAGTGGAGTTGAGGGAGTAGCTTACGCTGTTTGCTGCCGTCAGCCTGTCGAGGTCGTCGAAGTCCGGCAGGTCGTCCTGGTCGATGTCCGGCGCGTAGACGTAGGCGATGCCCGGCCTTATCGTATGCCTGAGGGCAGTAGTCCCCGGCTGTCCGGCCCTGAAGACCCTGACGAACGTGGTGGTCAGTTCGGCTGTAACGTCATACGCGAACCTGTCGAAACGGTCCCTCTCGGGGTGCCGCTCGACGAACCAGAAGGTCGCAACCGGGCCTGCCGACAGGAGGAAGTCGAAATAGCCCCCCGGCTTGACGGGCATTGAAATCCGGGGGCGGAAGTCGAGCCTCTGCCCCCGGGGCCCCTCTTCCCTCCAGAAGTTCACGTATGAAGACCGGCTGGAGAAGTAAAAAGGCGTGCCCCTGACCCGCTCCGCCGTGTTCGTGAGCGTTATCTCCGGGAGCTTCTGCAGAGTCTCGTCGTCGCCGGCGTCCAGGAGGTTGTCGAAAAACTTGAGCTGCCCCACGAGGCTCCAGTTCCCCCGGTTCAGGGTCGCGGAAAGGTTGCTCTCCAAAGCCTCGAGCGAACGTTCCTCCTGGCCCCTTCCAAAGTCTATGAAGTACTCGTCGTCGCTTACGATGTTCAGGTCGGCCCGGAGGTGGAGGCCGCTTTCAAACAGCTCCCGGTGTATGAGCCTCAGCCTCCACCTGTTGTCGGTCGCCTCCTCGGGCCTCGACAGGTTGTCCACGTCGCTCCTGAATTCCCTTGCCCTCTCTATGCTCTTCTCCTGGAACTGGTAGAAGAATATCTCGCCGGCGCTCCTGCTGTTACGGATATACCGGTACTCGGCCCCTTTGCCGAGGCCGCGCCTTGTCTCGACGTCGAGATAGAAGGTGGCGTCCTGGTTCCTGGCTATCGCCCAGAAATAGGAGGTGTCGAGGATGAAGCCCCTCAATTCCGAGTACCCGGGCCTGGGCTGGAGGAAACCCGACTGCCTCTCCCGCTTAATGGGGATGGAGATGTAGGGGGAGTAGAGGACCGGCACCCCTTTTATGTAGAACCTCGCGTTCCAACCGGTAAGGTACTGGCCTACGGTCACGCGCGCCGAGGTCGCGGCAAAGCTCCAGTCCGGCTCCTCGTCCGGGGGGCAGTCGCAGGTGGTGTAGGTCGCGCGTCTCGCCTCGTAGGTCTCCGGGCCGGTCTTGCTGATGGAGTCCGCGGTAAGGTGCACGTTGTTCTCGCGGTAGAAGAGCCTGCCGTTCGCGAGCACCGCGGTCTTGTCCCTGATGTTGAACTGGAGGGTTGCGCCCGTAAGCGTGCTGCCGCCCTCGTCAACGGCCCTGATGTTCCCGGACACCGTGCCCACCCCTGCCGCCATGTCGAGTATCGCCGAGTCGGCCTTTACGGAGACGCCCTCCTGGGCTATCTCCACGTTTCCAGAGGCGTGGTACGTGTCGGCGGCCCTGTCGTAGGTGATGGAGTCGGCGGTTATCTCGACCGGGGTGTCAGCGCTGAAGAGCTCGCCGTGCGGCCTCTCCTGGGCCAGCGCGCCACGGGAGAACGCCAGGGAAGAGAGGAGCAGCATAATGACCAGGGATTTCCATGCGAGCGCCACGTTTGTTTGCCTTGGGATTGGAATTGCGGATTAGCGGAAAAAGTTAGCACATGCAGGGGGTTTTTACAAGGCAAAGCTGGCAGGCTTCACTGGTATTTTGTATTTGAAAGGGAGAAACCGAAGGCGATATTATTTCCCCTCGAAAAGACTTTTTCCGCACTGCCGTGCGGTTCGAGGGTAAGGCTCGCTTGTCAGCCTCCTCCCCGACCCCGGAGGCTGGAGTCAGATAGCGAGCGGAGCCCTATGCCCGAAAGCGCGGCAGCGCGTTAAATGGCATTTTGCCAAAGAGTATCGCGGGATTCCAATCTTTACGAAGGACGGATTTTCGTTTTGCAATTCTTAAAATTAGCCCTCCTCAGATAGCCCCTTGCCTCTCCGACCGTAAAAAGCGAACCGGTCACGCAGACCGCGCCTTGCGGGCCTGCCCTCAGGAGGGCCTCGTTAAGGGCCTCCTTCACGCTTTCCCTTGCTACGGCCTCCTTGCCGAACCGCCCGACCCTCCCGGAGAGCGCCATGGGGCTCTCGGAGCGCGCGTTTTCCGGGCGCGTGGCGACGACCATACTGCACGAGGGGAGGATCTCCTTCATGAACCCGTCTATGTCCTTGTCCGCCATGACGCCCAGAACAAGCACGGGTCTCTTTCCAAGACTTTCAAGGGCGAGGGCGAGAGTCCTTGCGCCAGCCGGATTGTGCGCGCCGTCGAGCACGACGAAGGGCCGCTTTGACAGGACCTCGAACCTCCCGGGCCAGGCGGCCTTTTTAAGCCCGTTCCTTATGGCCCTGACCGGTATTTCGAAGCCGTTTCCCTTGAGCACCTCTATTGCGGCTAGCGCGCACGCGGCATTGTTTACCTGGTGTCGGCCCATGAGGCCGAGCTTCAGTCCCTCAAGGCGGCAGCTCATGCCCTGGTAGTCGAACGAGCGGGGATCTCCCGAGGCGCTGAAATCGGAACCGTTCTCGTACAGGGGAGAAGAGAGGTCCCTTGCCCTCTTCCGTATGACCGAGAGCGGGCCTTTCTCCACCTCTCCGACCACGACCGGTCTGCCGGGCTTTATTATCCCGGCCTTTTCAAAGGCTATCTCCTTGACGGTCCTGCCGAGGAACCTCGCGTGGTCGATGCTGACGTTGGTTATGACTGACACCCCGGGGGTGACGACGTTCGTCGCGTCGAACCGCCCTCCCATGCCCGTCTCGATTACGGCTATGTCGGCCTTTTTCCGCATGAAATGCAGGAACGCCATCGCGGTAGTGAACTCGAAGAAGGTGAGGGGAGCGCCCCGGGGCATCTTCCTCGACGCTGCCCTGACGGTTTTGACCGCGCTTGCGACCTCCGGTCCTGTAATCATCTTCCCGGAGACGCGTATTCTCTCATTGAATTTTTCGAGGTGGGGGGAGGTGTAGAGTCCTGTCCGGAGGCCGGCTTCCTGCAGGACGGATGCGATGATGGCGGACGTGGAGCCCTTGCCGTTCGTCCCCGCGACATGGACGATGGTGTAGCCCTTCTGGGGGTCTCCGAGGAGCGATACGATCTTCCGGGTCCTCCCGAGCCCCGGCCTTATGCCGTGCTTCTCGAGGCCGTAGAGGAATCTGAGGGCCGGGTCCTGCTGGCGGCGCATCGGAAACAGTTCAGCGCATGAGCATGGAAAGGAGCTTGGAGAGCGTCTCTTTCATGAGCTTCCTTTCGACGATCATGTCGATTATGCCGTGCTCAAGGAGGTATTCGGACCTCTGGAAACCTTCCGGGAGCTTCTGCCTTATGGTCTCGGCTATGACCCTCGGGCCCGCGAACCCTATGAGCGCCCTGGGCTCCGCTATTATCACGTCGCCGAGCATCGCGAAGCTCGCCGAGACGCCGCCCATCGTTGGGTCGGTGAGTACCGAGATGTACGGGAGCCCGGCTTCGCGGAGCTTCGCGAGCGCGGCAGAGGTCTTGGCCATCTGCATGAGCGAAAGTATCGACTCCTGCATCCTGGCGCCCCCGGAGGACGAGAATATCACGACGCCGGATCGGCTCTCGATGGCACTTTCCACCGCGCGGGCTATCTTCTCGCCCACGACCGACCCCATCGAGCCGCCCATGTACGAGAACTCGAAGACCGCGGCAGCCGCCTTCTCGCCGCCTATGAGCCCCTCTCCGGTTATCATCGCGTCCTTGAGGCCCGTCTCCCTCTGGGCGGCCTTGATCCTGTCCTTGTACTTCTTGACGTCCCTGAATTCCAATGCGTCCACAGGTTCCATGGACTGGTCGAACTCCCGGAAGGTCCCCTCGTCGAAGGTTATCTCTATCCTCGCCCGGGCCGAGATGCGGAAGTGGTAGTTGCACTTGGGGCAGACGTCGAGGTTCCGCTCCGCCTCTTTCTTGTAGATTATCTCGCCGCAGTGGTCGCACTTGACCCACAGCCCGAAAGGGACCTTGACGCTTTTACCTTCTTCTCCGTCCGTGAAGAGGTCTTTCTTGAACCAGATCATACTCCCTCCGGTCTTGACGACTGAACAAATGGCGCTGCCTAAGGCCTGCTCATGCCCCGCTTGAGCCCTGAAACGAAGGAGCCGAGCTTGTCCGCGGACTTCCCGGGTCCCTTCATGCCTGCTATTATGTTTACGATAGCGCTACCCACTACTGCCGCGTCGGCGCTCCGGCAGACCTCGCGCGCCTGCTTCGGCGTGGAGATGCCGAAGCCAACGCCGACGGGGAGGCTCGTGAAGTTCCTTAAGCGCCTCAAATACGCGGGGATGTCCGTAGAGAGGCTCTTCCTTGCGCCGGTGACCCCTGTGACGCTTACGAAGTATATGAACCCCGAAGCCTTCGAGGCCACGAGGCGCATCCTCTTCTCGTCGCTCGTCGGCGTAAGGAGGAATATGAGGTCCACGGAGTTCCTGTCAAGCTCCGCTTTAAGCTCGTCGGCCTCCTCTGCCGGAAGGTCCACTATGAGGACGCCGTCCGCGCCTGCGGCCCGTACCTCCCTTGCGAACCTCTTGAGCCCGTAATTGAATACGGGGTTGTAGTAGCCGAAGAGGACGATGGGTATCCCGCTTTCTTTTCTAATGTCTCGGACGAGCCCGAGAACTTCTTTAATGTGCACGTCCTTACGGAGCGCGCGCTCGGACGAGGCCTGTATGGTAGGGCCGTCGGCCATAGGGTCCGAGAACGGGATTCCGAGCTCTATCAGGTCCGCCCCGGACCTTTCAAGCTCGCGGACTATCCGTTTCGAGGTCGGGAGGTCCGGGTCGCCGGCGGTAACGAAGGTGATGAGCGCCTTTTTTCCGTCCGCCCTGAGCCTTTCGAAGAGCGATTCTATCCTGTTTTTTCCTTTTACGGCCATCTCGACCCCTTTTGGTGTATGCTTAGGGAATGTCTGATTTATTCAGTTTTCTGTCATTCTGAGGGAGCGCAGCGACCGAAGAACCTCGAAATTTATTGACTTGGTCGACGCCGAGATTCTTCGCTTCGCTCAGAATGACGGCGTTGCGAATTAATCAGACCTTCCTCAGGTATATCATATCTCGAAATTGAACGCCCTGGAGACGGTATTGAGGTCCTTGTCGCCCCTCCCCGAGAGGCACACTATTATCTTCGAGCCTTTCCGCATCTCCCTTGCGGCCTTTAGCGCATACGCGACCGCATGGGAGCTTTCGAGCGCGGGTATGATGCCTTCCGAGAGGGTAAGCGCCTTGAAGCCGTCGAGCGCCTCCCTGTCCGTAATGGTGGTGTACGCGACCCTGCCCGTATCGTTGAGGTGCGCGTGCTCAGGGCCGACGCCAGGGTAGTCGAGCCCGGCGGATATCGAATGGGTGTCTGTTATCTGTCCGAACCTGTCCTGAAGGAGATAGGTCTTGTTGCCGTGGAGTACGCCGACCCTCCCGCCGCTTATCGACGCCGCGTGCCTGCCGGTCCGAAGCCCCTCGCCCCCTGCCTCGACCCCGGCCATCCGGACCTTCTTGTCGTCCAGGAACGCATGGAAGAGGCCTATGGCGTTGCTTCCGCCGCCCACGCAGGCTACAAGCAGGTCGGGAAGCCCGCCGGTCGTCTCTTTTATCTGCCTTCTCGCCTCGACGCCGATTATCGACTGGAAGTCCCTTACCAGCATGGGGTAGGGGTGAGGCCCGGCGACCGTGCCTATTATGTAGAAGGTGTTGTAGACGTTAGTCACCCAGTCGCGGAGCGCCTCGTTCATGGCGTCCTTGAGCGTCCTGCTGCCGGAGGTCACGGGTGTCACCTTCGCGCCGAGTAGCTTCATCCTGAAGACGTTCGGGAGCTGCCTTTTTATGTCGTCCTCTCCCATGTATATCTCGCATTCGAGGCCGAACATGGCGGCCACGGTGGCGGTCGCAACCCCGTGCTGGCCCGCGCCAGTTTCGGCAATGACGCGTTTTTTCCCCATCCTCTTGGCGAGGAGTATCTGGCCTATGGTGTTGTTTATCTTGTGCGCCCCGGTGTGGCAGAGGTCCTCCCTCTTAAGGAATATGTCCGCGCCCCCGGCCTTCCTGGAAAGCCTCTCGGCGTAGTAGAGGGGGGTGGGCCTACCGACGTACTCGCCGAGGTAATAGGCGAACTCCTTCCTGAAGCCCGGGTCTTTTTTGCACTTGAGGTAGGCTTCCTCAAGCTCCATGACCGCGGGCATGAGGGTCTCTGAAATGTACCTCCCGCCGTAGATGCCGAAGTGTCCGAGCCTGTCCGGCACCCTGCTGCTTGTCCTTCGGTCCTGCGCTCCGGCCTTCTGTCCTTTGGTCCGTTTTTTCATCCCTTTACCTGCTCCATGAATTCCCTGAGTCTGGCATGGTCTTTCCTGCCGGGCCTGTCCTTCATCTCGATGCCCGAGCAGGCGTCCACTGCGTAAGGCTGGACCTTCTCCACGGCCTCCCTCACGTTTTCCGGGTTCAGGCCGCCCGACAATACTATCCGTCCGAGGGCCTTCGCTTCCACCGCTATGTCCCAGTCGAAGGTCTCGCCCGTGCCGCCGTGAACGCCTTCCTTGAAGGTGTCGAGGAGGTAGGCCGAGACGTTATAGGGCCTCAGCCTGTTTATGTCGGCAATGTCCCGGACCCTTATCGCCTTTACCGCCTTTATCCCGAGCCGCTCGCAGTACTCCGGCGGCTCGTTCCCGTGGAGCTGCACCGTGCATATTCCGGTCTCGGCGGCAGCGGCGGCGGCCCTTTGAAGCTCCTCGTCCACGAAGACGCCCACCGGAGTCACGAAAGGCGGGAGCTCCCTTATTATGAGCCCGGCCGTCCTCGGGCTTATGTACCTCGGGCTCTTCTTGTAGAATATGAAACCAAGCGAATCGGCCCCCAGCTCGGCGGCCTTCAGCGCGTCCTCAAGGTTTGTGATTCCACATATCTTTACCCTTGTACTCTTTGACACCTCTTAGTTCCCTCAGCTTCTTTCTGAAGTTTTCTTCCCTCATGAGCGATTCGCCCACAAGGAAGGCCTCGACGCCGTGTTCCCTTAGCCTCAGTATGTCCTCGTGCGTGTTTATCCCGCTTTCGCTCACTAACACCCTGTCCCTCGGCACGTACGGGGCGAGCCTGATCGTGGTCTCGATGTCGGTCTTGAAGGTCTTCAAGTCCCTGTTGTTCACGCCTATTATCCTTGCCCCGGCGCCCAAAGCCGTCTCAAGCTCTTTTTCGTCGTGCACCTCTACAAGGGCGGACATGCCGAGCGAACAGGTGAGTTCAAGGAGCTTTTTAAGCTCGTCCACTGGTAGGGCCGCTACAATGAGAAGCAGCGCGTCGGCCCCGCATATCCTCGACTCATACACCTGGTACTCGTCTATTATAAAGTCCTTCCGGAGGAGCGGAAGCCTTATGTTGCCCCGGAGGGCCAGCAGGTATTCGAGCTTCCCCATGAAGAACTTCTCGTCGGTTATGACCGAGATGGCCGCCGCGCCTCCCTCGATGTAGCCGCGGGCTATCTCGGCAGGCACGAAGTACTCCCGTATCATCCCCCTGGAAGGCGAGCCCCTCTTTATCTCGGCGATTATCCTTATCCTGTCAGCGCCGCCCCTGTACGCTATGGCGCTCTCGAAGTCCTTGGGCCTGGGCACCCTGGAAAGCTTCTCCATAAACCCTTCAACGGGGTACTCGGCCTTTGCCTTCTCTATTTCCAGTCTTTTGTTTTGGAGTATCTCGTCGAGTATCATCTGTTCGATATTTCCTTGAGCTTTTCGAGCTTCTCGATGGCCTTGCCCGCATCCAGCGCGCCCCTCGCGGCAGCTATGCCTTCCTTGAAGCCCGGTACCAGGCCCGCCGCGGTTACGGCGGCGGCCGCGTTCAGTATAACGACGTCCCTGGCAGGGCCTTTTGCGCCGCGGAGGACGTCGAGTATTATATCAGCGTTCTCGTCAGGCCCGCCGCCCAACAAGTCCTCGGGCGCGCATCTCTCGAAGCCGAGGTCCTCTGGCTTCAGGTGGTATGTCCTTATCGAGCCGTCCTTGAGCTCCGTCACTTTCGTCTCAGCGGCGAGAGTTATCTCGTCGAGTCCGTCCTCGCCCCTTACTATGAAGGCATGGACCGAGCCGAGATTACAAAGCACCTTGGCGAGCGTGTCGGTGAGGGCGGGGTCGTAGACCCCGATGACCTGCCTTTTGGCGCCGGCGGGGTTCGTGAGCGGGCCGAGCACGTTGAATACGCTCCTTATGCCTATCTCCCTCCTTACAGGGGCCGCGTACTTCATGGCGCCGTGGAGCATGGGCGCGAAGAGGAAACCTATGCCGGCCTCGCTTATGCACTCCTCGACCCGTGAGCACTCGGCCTCTATGTTGACTCCGAGGGCCCGGAGCACGTCAGCGCTCCCGCATTTGGACGAAACGGAGCGGTTCCCGTGCTTGGCTATGGTCACTCCGGCTGCGGAGGCTACGATCGCGGCGGCTGTGGAGATATTGAAGGTCATGGACTCGTCCCCGCCGGTCCCGCAGGTATCGACCGCCCCCTCCGGCGCGTCTATCTTCGTGGCCTTCTCGCGCATGACCCTGGCAGCGCCCGTTATCTCCTCGACGGTCTCGCCCTTCATACGGAGCGCCGCAAGAAACGCCCCTATCTGGGCAGGGCTCGCCCCTCCGGTCATGACCTCGTCCATGACGCCTATCATTTCGGACTCGGCCAGGTCCGTTCCCTTTATTACCTTTGAGAGCGCTTCTTTTATCATTCCTTACCCGCCTCCCGGGCCGGGTACGTCCTGAGGAAGTTCCTCAATATGTCCTTCCCGGCCTTGGTGAGTATCGACTCCGGATGGAACTGGACGCCCTCTATGGGCAGTTCCCTGTGCCGGAGGCCCATTATCTCGTCCATGTCCGTCCAGGCGCTTACAGCGAGGCACTCTGGCAGGCTTTCCCTTTCCACGATGAGCGAGTGGTAGCGGTTGGCCTCGAACGGGTTCGGTATCCCCTCGAACACGGTCTTCCCGTCGTGGTATATCATCGAGGTCTTCCCGTGCATGAGGCGCGGGGCCTTCACTATCTCTCCGCCGAAGGCGTAGCCTATGGCCTGGTGGCCGAGGCAGACACCGAGTATGGGGACCCTGCCCGCAAAGGCCTTTATCGCCTCAACCGAAATTCCGGCCTTGGGAGGGTCGCACGGCCCGGGGGAGACGACTATCGCGCCGGGCGAGAGTTTTTCGATGTCCCGGACCGTTATGGCGTCGTTCCTCCTTACGAGCACGTCCTCCCCGAGCTCCATGAAATACTGGACCAGGTTGAAGGTGAAGGAGTCGTAGTTGTCTATCATGAGTATCATCTTCAGAAAAGCCCTTCCATGGCCATCTCGACGGCCTTGAGCATGCCTCTGGCCTTGTTCTCGGTCTCCTCGAACTCCTTCTCGGGGACCGAGTCGGCGACCACGCCCGCCCCGGCCTGCATGTGTATGCGGCCCCCTGATATGACAAGCGTCCTTATGGCTATGCACATGTCCATGTTGCCTGAAAACCCCAGGTAGCCCACGCAGCCGCCGTAGACCTCCCTTTTCGAGGGCTCCAGCTCCTCTATTATCTCCATTGCCCTGACCTTGGGCGCGCCGGTGAGGGTGCCTGCCGGGAAGCAGGCCTTCAAGGCGTCGAACGGGCCCAGGCCCTTCACGAGCTCGCCCTTAACGTTCGAGACGATGTGCATGACATGCGAGTACCTCTCTATCGTCATGAGCTCGTCGACCTCCACCGTCCCGGCCCTTGCGACCCTTCCTACGTCGTTCCTACCGAGGTCCACCAGCATGATGTGCTCGGAGAGCTCCTTGGGGTCCGAGAGGAGGTCTTGTTCCAGCGAGGCGTCCTCGTCCTCGTCCCTGCCGCGTTTCCGCGTACCGGCTATGGGCTTTACGTTGACGCTCCCGCCATCGACCCTGACGAGTATCTCCGGCGAGGAGCCGACGAGGGCAGCGCCCCCGAGCCGGAGGAAGAACATGTAAGGGGAGGGGTTTATGACCCGGAGCGCCCTGTATATCTCGAATGGCTCGCATGCGAGAGGGGCCGAGAACCTCTGCGACAGGACCGCCTGGAATACGTCGCCCTCGACTATGTACTCCTTTATGCGCTCGACCGCCCTGAGGAAGTCCTCCCTTTTGAAGTTCGAGGAGGCCTCAAGCCTTCGCCCGCCGTTTGGCGGCACATCGGCATCCCTTATCGAAGACGTTCCCGGCACCGGCCCCCTCATCTTGCGGACCAGGGCGTCTATCTTTTCAATAGCGCCTTTATAGGCCTCGCCGGGGTCGTCCCCCTCGTTTATGTATGCGTTCGAGACTATCTTTATCCTGTGCTCGACGTTGTCGAAGACGAGGAAGGTGTCTGTAAATATCAGATAGACGTCGTCGAGGCCCAGCTCCTTCGGAGCCGTGTCAGGGAGGTCCTCTATATGCCGCACAATGTCGTATCCCATGTACCCGATGGCCCCACCCGAGAACCTGGGGGCTCCCTCGACCTCCGCGGGCCTGTAAGAGGACATCATCTCCCGGATGATATCGAGCGGGTTGCCTTCCAAGACCGTGGTCTTGCCGTTTTCAATGGCCTCCAGCTTCTTCCCAGAGCCCCTTACGACCTTACGCGGCGAGTTCCCGAGGATGCTGTACCTTCCCCATTTCTCGCCGCCTTCCACGCTTTCAAGGAGGAATGCGTCGCCCCCGGCGTCTATCTTCATGAAGGCGGAGACCGGGGTGTCCGTGTCCGCGAGGATCTCCCTGACGACGGGCACAATGTTGCGCGTTTTGGCTAATTCCTTGAAAGCTTCGGGGGAAGGGCAGTGGATGGGCCTTCTCATAAGCAACCTACAATATCATAGCATCTGGAGCATAGTCAATCATTTCACCCGGCCCGCGCACCCGGGGGCACAGCCGTAAGGATACCATAATGAAAGGTTTTTTGCTCTTTTTTTGTTGATAGCGCCAGGTGCTTGTATCAGACGGGCTGCCAACAGCTCCCATAAAGCGACCAGGCGCGATTGCCAGTCCGGCGAGGGACCTTTTTTGGCCCTTGACAGCTCTCCGGGCTTTTTCGTACAATCGCGAAATCCTGCATTGAAAGGTGTTCGCGCAGTACATGAATAAAGTCTTTTACCTGGGGGCCGCTCTGGCGGCGCTCATTGCGATTTCGGGCTGCGGGCAGGACGCACGGCAGGAAACCGAGAGCCTCAGGGCCCTCGTCTCGGCGCTCGGCGGGGAAAGGGACGCGCTCAGGGCCGAGGTCGACTATCTCCGCAACGAGCTCGAGGACACTAAATCGAGGGTCACGGCCCTCACCGCCGAGCTTGACGCGAAGAGGATCGAAATAGAGGTGCTGAGGTCCGGGCCGGCCCGGAAAAAGGCCGGCAGATAGCGCCGTTCAGCCGGACCGTTCCGGCTAAAGAAACCCGGCAGTCGTCCGATAAGATGGAACGCAGCCTGACGGCGGGCAAGCGTCCCGGGACCGGCCCGGGAGAACCTCATGACGGGGAACAGTCCTATTTCGATAGAATTCCGCGCCCTGAAATCTTATAATACCTGCAAACGCGCGAGCCGCTCATTTTTGCGGACAACGCCCCTTCACACATTTCGCAGCGCTTCTTTTTCACTGGCCTTTCTTCCGGCTTGCGCCGACACATTCCAGGAGTAAAGCATGTTCCGGCAGGGCTTGAAATCCAAGATACTGACCCTGACCATCGGGCTCACGCTCATAGGCTTCGGGGCGCTCATCTACCTCGTCATAAACGAGGAGGAGAAGAGCCTCTTGAGAGAGCGGTTCAACGCGAGCGAGCTGATGGCCCAGCCCATACTGCACACCATATACAAGGACATGCTGGACGAGCGCGCAGACATGCCGCGCTTCCTCATAGAGGGCCTTAAGACCATCAAGGGGGTCGAGCGGGTGCAGCTCATAAGGTCGAACGGGGTCGAGGAGGCCTTCCAGGACTTCAAGACCCTCGAGGCCGTAAAGGCCGAGTTCGGCGAGATAAAGCCGGAATGGCTCGTGGACCACCCCAATAAGCTCAATAACGTGGCCAAGGGCATAAACAACCCGGATTTCAAGGAAGTCATCCAGGCCTTCAACGAGGGGCAGAAGGAGGCGGTCTGGTACATAGAGAGCGAGGGGGACAGGAGCCTCTTTACCTACCTGCGGCCAATAGAGTACAGGCCCAAGTGCTCCTCGTGCCACGAGCACGAGGAGGCGGCTAGAGGTGTCCTCATGATAACCACCTCGCTCGAAGGGATGTACGGCATACTGGAGGGGGCGAGGAACAAGTGGATTTTCTACGGCCTTTTGACCATGAGCGCCATTGCCGTGACGCTCAGTTTCCTCGTAACCGGAGTGATTACGCGCCCCATCGACCGGGCCGTGGTGATGCTCAGGGCCATAGCCGAGGGCAAGGGCGACCTTACGAAGAGGCTTGAGATAGGCTCTAACGACGAGATAGGCCTGCTCGGGAGGTGGTTCAACAAGTTCGTGGAGGGGATGCAGACGATGGTGAGCGACATCTTCGCCATCTCCCGGGAGGTGTCCGCGGCCTCGCGGCAGATAGGGGCGTCTTCCAAGAAGATGATAGAGGCGGCGAAAAAGCAGCTCCAGGCCGCGGAGGAAACGTCGGCCTCGATACAGGAGATGGACGCGTCCATAAAAACGGTGGCCGAGGAGGCCGAGGCCCTCCGGAGCTCGTCTAGCGAGGTCTCGGAATCGGTACGCACCATGTCCGGCTCGGTAGAGGAGGTCAAGGTCAACATAGAGAAGCTCTTCATATCGGGCTCGTCGACCACCTCGTCGATAAACGAGATAGCGGTATCCATAAACCAGGTGGCCTCCCATGTGGACGAGCTCTTCAAGAACACCGAGGACGTGGTCTCCTCGATAACCGACATCGGCGAGAACGTAAAGGAGGTCGAGGCCTACTCGCGGAGCCAGGCCGAGCTCGCCGAAAGGGTGCGGGTGGACGCGGAGGATCTCGGCATGGCCTCGGTCGTAAAGACGAGGGAGGGGATAGAGAAGGTGAGCACGGAGGTGGCCTCGACAGCCCTCGTCATAAACCGGCTCGGCGAACGCTCCAAGGAGATAGGGAAGATACTTACCGTCATAAACGACATAGCCGACACCACGCACCTCCTGGCGCTCAATGCCACCATACTCGCGGCGCAGGCCGGGGAACACGGAAAGGGCTTCGCGGTCGTGGCCCGCCAGGTCAAGGACCTCGCGACCAAGACTACCGCGTCCACGAAGGAGATCGCCGGCCTCATAAGCCAGGTCCAGAGCGAGGTCGCCGTCGCGGTCGAATCCATGAGGAGGAGCTCGGAGAAGGTCGAGGACGGGGTGCTCCTTTCAAGGAACGCTCAGGAGGCGCTCATAAAGATACTGGACTCGTCGCGGAGGTCGTTCGAGATGGCTAAGCTCATCGAGAAGGCCACGATCGAACAGACCAGGGGCACGAGCCAGATAGCGAGCGCGGTGCAGGTGATGAGCCACATGGTCGGCGACATAAAGAACGCTTCCGGAGAGCAGTCGCACGCGGCCAAGGAGATATTGAAGGACACGGCGCAGATGCGCGAGTTCATGGAGAAGGTCAAGTCCTCGACGATGGAGCAGGCGAGGGAGACGAGGAGGGTCGCGGAGGCGATATTCAGGGTGCTCGAAAAGATATCGAAGGTGGCTGACGCGACCTCGGAGCAGATGGTCTTCTCGAAGAGGATCGTAAACGCCGTCGAGACCATAAAAAAGAGCGCCGAGGACAACGCGGCCCTGGCTGCAAGGCTCGAGAGGACGGTCGAGGAGATGAACAGAGAGGCTGACGCCCTGAAGAGCACGGTCGCGAACTTCAAGGCATAGCAGAAAGGACTGTTGATATGGGCGCCATGCATAAGCTCCTCCTGGTTCTGTTTCTTTCCGCCCTGGTCCTCCCATGCCGGTCGCAGGCAGGGGAGATAGACTGGCCCCGGGTCAAGTCCGCCAGGATAGCGCTTTTCTATCCGGGTGTCGTCTCCTGGGACTTCCTTACCAGCGAGGACCACAGGCTCGGCGCGAGGATGATAAAGTCCGGCAGGAAAGACTGCAGGAACTGCCATCTTGCGAAGGACGGCTCGCTCGACATAAAGGCCGACGAGATAGCCCTGGGCTCGCTAAAGATGAAGAGGACCTTGAAGCCCTTCGAGCCCGAGCCGATGGCCGGCAAGAAAGGCTTCGCCTCCGCGGACGTCCAGGCCGCGTACGACGGCGAGCACCTCTACCTCAGGTTCAGGTGGGGCTCGAAGGGCGCGGGATGGGACAGTTCGGCCCGGACCCCTGACAGGATATCAGTACAGGCGAACAAGTCGGACCCGCTCTTCAGGAGCAACGGGTGTTTCATAACCTGCCATAACGACCTTACATCCATGCCGCAGGCGCCGTCCAAAAAGGAGATAGTCGAGCATCCTGCCTATAAGGGCAGGGACGCGGTGAGCCTCTATTCCGTCCACGCAAAGTCGTCATGGGACAGGAAAAACCCCGAGGCCGACTCCATGAGGGCCGCCGGGCTCATAGACCTGAAATCAATCGAGTTCGAGAAGGGGGTCGCAAGGGCCGTTGACGGGTGGGTCTTCGAGGAGAAGTCATGGGAGGAGAAGGCAGGTTTCGAGGGCTCGGGAGAGTGGGTGGAAGGCTACTACACCGCCGTTTTCAAGAAGCGCCTCGGACAGGCCGGGAAACATGACGTGGCGCTCGCCGAGGGCGATGTCTTCACGATATCGCTTGCCATACACGAGAACGGGGCGAAAGAGAGGCGGCATTACGTCTCTTTGCCGGTCTCGATAGGTCTCGGCTCCGGGGCGGACGTGCAGGCCGTAAGGCTTAAGGACTGAAGACGACGGAGGTCACATACATACCGGGCTGAAAGCCGCTATCCTGTGATACCGCGGTCGGTAACTAAGCCTCGGAGGGCTTTACCCAAGGCATATGGGCGATAGAGAGGACATAGAGATACTTGACGGGAAGATAATCCGGCTCAAGGTCGAGTACGAGCAGTACTTCGCGCGTATATTGAAGCGCGAGCCCGCGAAGCTCAGAAACGAGATCGAAAAAACGATACTTTCCCTTAACGCCAGGACCATAAACAACACCGCGACGAAGTTCAGGCTCAATTCCATAGTCGCCAGGTACAACTCCTACAAGCAGCACTGGGACAGGGTGCTCCGCTCAATTGAGGAGGGGACCTACGTCAGGAAAGCCGAGGGCGCGGAAGGGCAGGGGAGAACGCCGGCCAGCCGTCCTGACCCGGCCCAGGCCCCTGAAAAGGGCGCCGGTAAGGCCGGCTCCGGGGACGGCGGCTTCGAGGACATCTACAAGAGGTATATGGATGCCCGTAAGGAATGCCGCGAGCCTGTGGAGGGCATAACGCTCGAAAGCCTCAAAAGGACGGTAGACCAGTACAAGAAGAAGGTCGAGGAGCAGTACAAGACGAAAAACGTTGATGTCAGGGTCTATGTGAAGGACGGGAAGGCGAAGCTCACGATCGTGCCGAAGAAATGAGCGTCTTCGAGCCGGTCATGGATTAAGCGTTCAGAGGCAAGGCAGGCGGCGGCTCCCTTATGTCAAGCGGATGGGAGTTCGGGAAACAAAATAAAAAAGCGGGCATTTGCCCGCTTTTTTTACTTCGATCGACTGTTTCAGGAACCCTATGCCCTGGCCCGCTCCTTTATCCTTAGCCTTGCCTGGGCGTATTCGAGCCTGTCCTGGGCCGGCGCATAGGCCGCGTCCTCCTGGCTCAAGGAGCCGAGGGCCGCTTCGGCCTCCTGGGCCTCAGAGCGTACAGCCTCAAGGTCTATCTCGGACTCCCTCGCCGCCGTGTCGACCAGTATGGTGGTCTTGCCGGGCAGGACTTCGGCGTAGCCCCTCCCTACTGCGAGCACGCCGGTTTCGGCTCCTTTCCTGAAGGCCACCTCGCCGGGCTTCAAGACCGTAAGGAACGGGGTGTGCTGCGGAAGGACCCCGAATTCGCCTTCCTGGCCGGGAGCGGTCGCTTCCTCTACCTCCATGGAGAGGAGCCTCCTCTGGGGGGTGACTATCTCGAGCAAAAAGGTTGTAGTATTATCCGACATTTTCGTGCCCTTTGGTTATCAGGATACTGAACAAGTCCTTCCTGGACTTTTTCAGCTTGCCCGAAGCGTATTCGTGCAAGTCTCACATCTCGACTTCACGGTCTTGCAATTTGGCAATCCATCCATGTATCGCCGACAGTTTGCGTTTCCCCCAACCTGTTAGGCGCTCGCCCTGATCTTTTCGGCCTTCTCGACCGCCTCTTCGATGGTCCCCACCATGTAGAAGGCCTGCTCCGGGATATCGTCAAGCTCGCCGTTGGCGATCATGTTGAAGCCCTTGATGGTGTCCTTAACGCTTACGTACTTTCCGGGCGTTCCGGTGAACTGCTCCGCCACGAAGAAGGGCTGCGACAGGAACCTCTGTATCTTCCTTGCGCGGGCGACAACGAGCTTGTCCTCCTCCGACAGCTCGTCCATGCCGAGGATGGCTATGATGTCCTGGAGGTCCTTGTACTTCTGGAGGATCGCCTGCACCTTGCGGGCCGTGGAGTAGTGCTCGTCGCCGACTATCTGCGGGTCGAGGATCCTCGAGGTCGAATCCAGCGGGTCCACGGCGGGGTAGATGCCGAGCTCGGCTATCTGCCTTGAAAGGACGGTCGTCGCGTCAAGGTGCGCAAAGGTCGTCGCCGGGGCCGGGTCGGTAAGGTCGTCCGCCGGGACGTATATGGCCTGGACCGAGGTGATGGAGCCGTTAAGCGTAGAGGTGATCCTCTCCTGAAGGCCGCCCACGTCGGTGCCGAGCGTCGGCTGGTATCCGACGGCTGAAGGTATGCGGCCGAGGAGCGCGGAGACCTCGGAGTTCGCCTGCACGAACCTGAATATGTTGTCTATGAAGAGGAGGACGTCCTGGTTCTCCTCGTCCCTGAAGTACTCAGCCATCGTGAGCGCCGTAAGTGCGACCCTTGCCCTCGCTCCGGGGGGCTCGTTCATCTGCCCGTATACGAGGGCGGTCTTCCCGAGGACGCCCGATTCCTTCATCTCCTCCCAGAGGTCGTTCCCTTCCCTGGTCCTCTCGCCCACGCCGCCGAAGACAGAGAAGCCGCCGTGCTGCATGGCGACGTTGTTGATGAGCTCCATTATGAGGACGGTCTTGCCGACGCCCGCGCCGCCGAAGAGGCCGATCTTCCCGCCCTTGAGGTACGGCGTCAGGAGGTCGACGACCTTGATGCCGGTCTCGAAGACCTCCATCTTGGTCGACTGCTGATCGAAGGACGGTGCAGGCCGGTGTATGCCGTACTTCTTCTCGCTGGGTATGGGCCCGAGCTGGTCGACCGGCTCGCCTATGACGTTTATTATGCGCCCGAGGACGGGTTTTCCGACCGGGACGGTTATGGCGTCTCCGGTGTCCCAGGCCTGGGTGCCCCTTACGAGGCCTTCGGTCGCGTCCATGGCTATGCACCGGACGGTATTCTCGCCGAGGTGCTGTGCGACCTCGGTCACGAGGTTCCATTCATCATTGCTTATGCTCTTGTTCGTGACCCTCACGGCGTTATTGAGGGCCGGGAGCCTGCCCGGCGGGAACTCTATATCGAGGACCGGGCCTATGACCTGCGTGATGCTGCCGATATTCTTCTCCTTCCCGACACCCTCGGCTGTCAGGCCGGCTGCTGTTCTCTCGACTTCGGACATTTCAGGAAGACCTCCCTTGCGGAATCTTTTGAGGCAATCTCTAAAAATTGATCTTTTCCCCGGACTCTGTGTCAGGCCGGGAATAAAAATGCTCACATATTATCATATATGCTCCGCTTTTTATTCCCGGCCTTCCTTGATTGCGGGAAAAATCTCAAATTTTTAGAGGTTGCCTTGGTTGCTTGAAAGTTTGGGAACGGCCTTTCGGCCCTATCCCCTGTTGCCCGTTTCCGGGGGTTGAAATCAGTGACCCGACGCGCGCCTTACTTTAGCGCCTCCGCGCCTCCGATTATCTCCATAAGCTCCTTGGTTATCGCAGCCTGGCGGAGCCTGTTGTATACGAGAGTGAGGCCGCTTATCATCTGCCCCGCGTTCTTAGAGGCCGAGTCCATGGCCGTCATCCGGGCCCCGTGCTCGCTGGCCGAGGTCTCCAAAAGGGCCCTGAAGGCCTGCACCTCGACGTACTTGGGCAGCAGGCTCGCAAGCACCGCCTCCTCGCCCGGCTCGTAGATGTACTCTCCCTTGCCGTCGCCGTCTTCCTTCGCTTCCTCGCCATCGGGAGTGGCGACCGGGAGGAGCTTTATCGTAAGCGGCTTCTGGGTGAGGGCCGATTTGAACTCGCTGAATATCATGTGCACCTCGTCGGTCTCTCCTTTAAGGTAAGCACCAACGAGGTCGTTAGCTATCTCGACGGCCGCGCCGTAAGAGGGCCTGCCGCTCCCGACGGGCCTCGCGCTGAGGACCGTGATGTTGCGCCTCTTGTAATACTCGGCGCCGCGCTTCCCGACGAGGTAGAGGCTTGCGCCGGAGGGGCCGCGCTCCCGGAGGAACCGCTCCGCGGTACGGAGGAGCTGCGAGTTGAAACTGCCGCAAAGCCCCCTGTCCGAGGTGAAGAGCGCAAGGGAAACGTTCTTCACTTCCCTCTTCTCCAGGAGCGGGTGGCTGTCGGGCGAGGCCTTGGACGCGAGCGAGTTTATGAGGTCGAGCATCTTCTCGGCATAGGGGCGCGCCGCCGTTATCTCGTCCTGGGCCTTCTTCAGTTTCGCGGCAGAGACCATCTTCATGGCCTTGGTTATCTGCCGCGTGTTCTTGACCGACTTTATCCGTCTCTTAATGTCCTTGAGGCTTGGCATCTATGAGATCACCTGTAGTCTTTTTTAGCAGCTGCTCAAAAAGCTCCATCTGCGTCGTTGTCTTCGTCGCTCGTCACTGCGGCGTACACTAAAAGTACGCCTCATTCCTCGCTCCTCGACGCCTCGCATCTGGAGCTTTTTGAGCAGCTTTAGGCCATTTTAAGGCCGTTAAATTATTTGCCCTCTGCGACGAACAGGCCCTTAAGGTCTTCGAGCGCCTTGTTGAGCCTGGCCTTCAGGTCGTTGTCTATGGCCTTCTTGGTGCGTATCTCCTCGATTATCTCGGGGTGCCTGGACTCCATGAAGGCTATGAGCTCATCCTCGTACCTCTTGAGGGCCGAGTTGGGGTAGCTGTCAACGTACCCGTTTGTCGCGGCGTAGACTACGAGCACCTGTTTTTCGACGGGGAGGGGCTTGTACTGGCCCTGCTTCAGGATTTCGACGAGCTTGCCGCCCCTGTTGAGCTGCTTCTGGGTGGCCGGGTCGAGGTCGCTTCCGAACTGTGCGAAGGCCGCGAGTTCCCTGTACTGCGCAAGCTCGAGACGGAGCGTGCCCGCGACCGACTTCATTGCCTTTATCTGGGCGCTTCCGCCGACGCGGGAGACCGAGAGACCGACGTTGATGGCCGGCCTTATGCCGGAGTAGAAGAGGTCGGTCTCGAGGAATATCTGTCCGTCGGTTATCGATATGACGTTGGTGGGGATGTAGGCCGAGACGTCGCCGGCCTGCGTTTCGATGACAGGGAGCGCGGTGAGCGATCCGCCCCCGAGGGCGTCCGAGAGCTTCGCGGCCCTCTCGAGGAGCCTTGAGTGGAGGTAGAACACGTCTCCTGGGTACGCCTCGCGGCCCGGGGGCCTCCTCAAGAGGAGCGAGAGCTGCCTGTACGCGACCGCGTGCTTGGAAAGGTCGTCGTAGATTATGAGGGCGTGCATCCCGTTGTCCCTGAAATACTCGCCGATTGCGCAGCCGGCGTAAGGGGCGATGAACTGGAGCGGCGCAGGCGAGCTTGCCGTGGCCGCGACGATTACGGTATAGTCCATCGCGCCGAACTGCTTCAATTTCTCGGCTATCTGGGCCACGGTCGACTGCTTCTGGCCTATGGCGACGTATATGCAGAAGACGTTCTGCCCCTTCTGGTTTATTATGGTGTCGATCGCGACCGCGGTCTTTCCGGTCTGGCGGTCGCCTATGATGAGCTCTCTCTGGCCCCTGCCGATGGGTATCATGGCGTCGATGGCCTTTATGCCGGTCTGGAGGGGCTCCTTGACGGATTTCCTCGCGACGATCCCGGGTGCCTTTATCTCGACCCTCCGCCTCTCGGTCGCCTCTATGAGGCCCTTGTTGTCGATGGGCTGGCCGAGGGCGTTTACGACCCTGCCCATGAGGCCCTTGCCGACCGGGACCTCGACTATCCTCCCGGTCCTCTTGACGGTCGAGCCTTCCTTGACGGTCTGGTCGCTCCCGAGGAGCGCCGCGCCGACGTTGTCCTCCTCG
>DIDN01000074.1 GCA_002418185.1 Deltaproteobacteria bacterium UBA5799 | reverse complement strand
CTATATAACGCTTTCGGTCCTTTTCTTCTACTGGAACTTCAAGGTGGTGAGGCGAAAGGGGCTCCTTGCGAAGGTGGGCGAATAAGGGAGCAAAAGGCCGTTCCGGCGCACCCCGTTTTGTCAGGGCCAGCCGGAACGGCCCGGGAAGGGGCTACGCCGCCTTCCCTTTGTATGCCAGCCCTTCGATGCAGTATCCCGCTTCCTTCCATTCCTTTATCCCGCCTTCGTACCTCCAGATGTCGCTGTAGCCGAGGGAATCGAGCTTGTCTGCCGCTATGGCGCTCGCAACGCACCTCGGGCCGGAGCAGTAGAGGACTATGGTGTCGTCCTTGTTAAGGATACCGGGCGCGTCCCTGCCTATCGTGGGCGCGGGTATGTTTATGGAGCCGCATAGGTGCTCGTATTCAAAGTCCTCAGGGTCGAGCACGTTGACGAGCACGAAACTCTCTCCTTTGTCCATCATCTCCTTGAGCTCTTCCCTTGTAAGGTCCCTGACCATGGCCGTTACCTCCTGCCGTGCCGTTGGAGCCTTGTCTGCGCGCGGTGCATGAAGACTCTCGGGACGGACATTTTCCGCCTTAAATTAACTATAGGCCTTTCCGGAGGGCATTTCAATGCGGGCGCGGGCCGGCGGGTCAGTCGGTGAGCGAGCGGAGGGTCCGGCAGTAGACGTCGAAATCGGAATCTGAAAACAGGACGAAACGGACGAGGTCCAGCCTGCCCTTGTTGCCCCTTATGAAGTCCAGGACGGTCGACAGGGCCACTCTTGATGCCTCCTCGACAGGGTATCCGTAGGCGCCGGTGCTTATGGACGGGAACGCTATGGACCTGAGGCCCTTTTGCGCCGCGAGCCTGAGGCTTCCTCGGTATGCGCTCTCAAGGAGCATGGGCTCGTTACGGAGGCCGTCCTTGTATATCGGTCCGACGGCGTGGATGACGAACCTTGCCTTGAGCCTTCCTCCCGTAGTCATTACAGCGCTCCCGGTGGGGCAGCCCCCTATCTTCCTGCACTCTTCCATTATGGCGGGGCCGCCTGCCCTGTGGATAGCGCCGTCCACGCCGCCTCCGCCGGCAAGCCGTGGATTCGCGGCGTTCACGATGGCGTCGGTCGCCTGCCGGGTTATGTCTCCCTTTACGAGAGAGACCCTGGTGCCTTCGACGGTTATCTCCAAACCGCTCCTCCCCGGGCGTCTTTACCTGATTATATCAGACAGGCTTTCTTGCAAGGAGCCGGTAATGGGAGGGGTTGAGCTTAGAGGCCTGGACCACGTCGAAGCCGGACCCCTCTACAAAAGACCTCGCGTCCCCGGACGATACGCGCTCCTCGAAGGGCGGGCCAGCTTCCTCGGCCTTTTTCTCCCAGTCGAGGAGAAGGAGGGTGCCTCCGGGCTTGAGTATCCTCCTTACCTCTCCGAGGAGCCGGGTCTTGTCCGCGGTCTCGTGGAGCACGAACGCCATGAGCGCGAAATCCGCGGTGAAGTCGGCCAGCGGGACCTCGTACTCTTCGGACTTCATGAGGATCACGTTGTCGGGCGGGTTCTTTCGGTCCCTCAGGTATATGAGCATCTCCGTCTGGGTGTCCACGGCAAAGGCCATGCCGGTCGGGCCTATTATCCGGGCGGCAGGTATAGTGAAGAACCCGGGGCCCGAGCCAATGTCGGCAAAGGCCTGGCCAGTCCGCAGCCCGGATTCGCGCAGGACCCGCTCGGGCGAGAGGTGGTTCTCCCTCTCCTCGCTCATGAGCCTTTCGAGGTGTTCCGGGTTGAACTTGTGCATCAGAAGCCTCCGGTCCTCAAGTATGTGGCGAAAAGGACTATCAAAAGGGCGATTATGAGGTTGGTCCTACCGAATATTTTCGCAAGCCTCGAATACCCCGGAGAGCTCCGCGACCTGGGGCCGAGCCAGAAGTCGTGTACGAGGCTCGATATGACGATAAGCGCGACGAGCGATAGCTTGGCGGCCAGGGCCTGCCCGAAGCCCGTAGAGTGGAGGGACGGGTCTATCATGGCCGAGGGCGGGAGCGCCCAGAGGTAGTAGAGCAACACGGGGCCGGTCACAATTAGCGTAACAATAGCAACCCACCCCCAGAACCTGTACCGTTTCCCTACCACCTGGTATATCTGCGACTTGGCCTTGGGGTCCTGTACGCTCTTCAGGTACGGCGCAATTACGAGCACGAGAAAGAGCATGCCCCCTATCCAGAATATGGCGGCCAGTATGTGGAGGAGAAGCGCTATCTGAAGGACCATCCTGAAAGCCTCCTTAAACAAGTATGCGTATAAATATATCTTATTCCCGCGCGCCTTTCCATGACGTAAATCATCCGACCGTTCTACCGCGCAAAGCGGAGCAGGCAGGCCTGCATGCGTTCGTCCTGGTCCTATCCGCCGGGTCAGGGCAGGCGCGGAACAACGGGTCTTGGTATAATTATCTCAGGAGGTGAGGGAAATGCTCGGCTGGGCTTTGACTTTCCTGATAATAGCGATAATTGCGGGCCTTTTGGGTTTCACCGGAATAGCCGGCGCGGCAGCCTGGATAGCCCAGGCGTTTTTCGTCATAGCGCTGGTTATATTCCTGGTCTTCCTGTTCCTGGGTTATTCCGGCTACAAGAAGATAACGAAATGACCCGAAGGCCCGTTCCGGAACAAAAAAAGCCCTGCATGCCTTGGCATGCAGGGCTTTTTTCAATCTCCTCAGGATCAGAACTTTATCCTCACGAGGTCTATGCTCTCTATTGTCTCCACCAGGTCGAGCTTTTCGTCATAGACCTTCTGCGACCGCACTACAGGGAGCCCGAGCCTTACGGTGCCGTCCTTTTCAACCTCGGCAAAGGACGAGTCCTGCACGGTCCGGCCTATGCCGTAAGCGGCGCCGACAAGGACGCCTATGGCCGCGCCCGTGGGTATGTAGTCGATGTGGTCGTCGGGTTCGTCCGTGAGGAACATCACGGCAGTGCCCAGGAGCCCGCCTATGAGACCGCCGTATACGGAGTCCCTCAGGGTCCTCTGCATAGCGTCTTCGGCAAACGCGCCGGTCGCAGAGGCGAAAAACGCGACTATCAGACAGAGAGCTATGGTCTTTTTCATGATAATTGCCTTATGCCCAAACGATTTGAAGCCGATGTGATACCGAGACATGAGTGACTGCCGTGCTCAATTATGATACAGTATTCAAACGATTTCTGTCAAGCGGTTAATCACGACTTGAACTGAGTAAAGTACCCCGTCCTCTCAATAAGCAGTTAAGGAGCCCTCCGGGGCGGCAGGTGCTTATGTAAAAAATATAAGTAATTCAATAGGTTGCCCTTGCAGGGCCGGCTCCGGAAATACTTGACATAAGTACATTCATAGATATACTGAAGACAGGAGGGGAGATGACGATAAGTGCCGATATTTTCGACCTCGCCATTTTTTTGATCGGTTTAGGAGTTTTCATTCTCGCAGTAGCTTTAATCCCCGCCGTTTTGCAGCTTAAAAAGACTTTCAAGGCATTCGAGGACCTTTCGCTCGAGGCGAGAAAGTCCGTCGAGATAGCGAACTTCATCGGAGGCAGGGTCAAGGACCAGTCCGCCGACATCGAGGAGCTTGTAACGAGGGTAAAGGACCTCGGCATAAAAGTCACCGGCTTGGGCGAGCTGCTGGTCGACAATATAAAACTTCCGCTCATCAGTTTCCTCAGTTTCCTTTTCGGGGCCGAGGAAGGCCTGAGGAGGTTTTTCCGCAGGGACGCAGAAAATAAAGGAGGCGAAAAAGATGAACAACTCTAAGGGCGTGGCCATGGCTTTCCTCATAGGCGGGGTTATAGGCGCGGGGCTTGCCCTGCTATTTGCCCCGTCCTCCGGGTACGAGACCAGGAGGAGGATAAAGGACAGCGTTGACGACGCAGGCGACTGGACCGTGGACAGGTACCAGGACGCGCGCTACAAGATGTCCGAGTCGTCAGGCAAGGTGAAACAGTTCATCGGCGACAAGAAAGAGGACCTCCAGGCGGCATTCGAAGCGGGCAAAGACGCCTTTCAGAAGGGCAAGGAGCGCCTTACGAGGGAATCGTAGCGATACGGCCCCGGGCTTTTCTGCATAAAAGCGCGGACCCGGGCAAGGCCCCCCTTCCTGCGTACGCATCGCTCCCCCTCCGCCAGAGCGGTACCGAACCGGTGTGAGAGCCGGCCTGCCTGTAAGCGCACCTTCCATGAGGAGCGGGGGCTGATGGCTGATGAGCTGGTCACATTGAGCGTTTTCACTGCGGACGTGGGAGGGTTCGTCGGACACGCGAGCAGCCACCCGGACGTGCTCGACACGGCAAGGGAAAGGCTGCAGGCGGCCCGGGGTAAGGGAAGGATAAAGGACTTCCATGTCCTTAGGTGCGGCGACGACCTCAACCTCCTGGTCTCCCACTCGGGCGGGCTCAACAGCAGGGCGGTGCACGGGCTTGCCTGGGACACCCTCTCGGCCTGCAGGGACACTGCCGAGGGACTAAAGCTCTACGCGGCCCGAAGGGGCATGCTCGAGGACTTCTCCGGGGACGTGAGGTCAATGGGCCCGGGCGTCGCCGAAATGGAGTTC
>DIDN01000093.1 GCA_002418185.1 Deltaproteobacteria bacterium UBA5799 | reverse complement strand
ACCCCGGAGGGTAAGGCGAGCGCTGCATAAGGGAGGAAGCGCGTGAACGGGCCGGGGCTGAAGAACAAGGCCCTTCGCTTCGCTCAGGGTAAACTCCGCGACTTAAGGGGCCAGTTCACGGGGTGGGGGATAGCAAGCGAGCCTTACCCTCGAAAACCGCACGGCAGTGCGGAAAAGGCCCATTTCTGAAAACCGGAAATCATGACCGGTCATCGCATTTCAACAAAATCTAAACTGCATTCACCATTTAAAATAGGTTGAAAATAACCGTGGCTCTGGTAAATTTGTCTGCAACTCCGATTGAACAGAGGGAAAATGGCGAAGGACCTGCTTTTCGAGTTAGGCACAGAAGAACTCCCGGCCGGGGTTGCACCCAGGGCGCTTTCGGCGCTCGAAGGCTTTTTGAGGAAGGGGCTGGAATCAAGGAAGCTCAAGTTCGGCCCCGTACGGGCGCTCGGCACACCGAGGCGCCTGGCCCTCATCGTTGAGGGGCTCGAAGAGCGGCAGCCCGATTCCGTTCTGGAGGTCAAGGGCCCCAACACCAAGGCCGCCTATGACGCGAAAGGCAACCCCACAGGCGCGCTACTGGGCTTTGCGAGGTCGCAGGGCGCAGACGTCTCTACGCTCAAGACCGTAAAGACCGACAAGGGCGACTACGTAGTGGCAATAAAGGAGATAACAGGCGAAGAGACCTCAAGGTTAATCCCCGAGGTCGTCGGAGAGATGCTCTCAAGGGACTTCCTCCCCAAGTCCATGAGGTGGGGCTCCCACGACATCTCTTTTTCCCGCCCCATACACTGGATACTCCTTATCTTCGGAGGGGAGCCGGTCGATTTCAGCTACGGGCACATAAAGAGCTCGGGGGCCACGTACGGCCACAGGTTCCTCTCGGAGCGCGACGACACGAAGCTTAAGCCCGTAAAGGCAGCCTCGGTGGGGGCCTACCTCGAAGGACTCGGGAAGGCCTTTGTCATAGCCGACCAGGCCGAGAGGAAACGCGTCATAGCCGAAGGGATAGAAAAGGCCGCCAGGGAAGCGGGCGGGAGCGTTATGCCCGACGATGCGCTCCTTGAAGAGGTCGCGTGGCTCGTCGAGTACCCGGTCGTGGTGAGGGGCTCGTTCGACAACGAGTTCCTGGACCTCCCGAGGGACATAGTCGTGAACGCCATGAGGGAGCACCAGAGGTACTTCTCCGTCCTCGACGCAAAGGGCGGGCTCCTCCCCTATTTCATAACCGTTGCGAACACGCTCGCAAAGGACATGGACGTGGTGAGGAAAGGAAACGAGCGTGTCTTGAGGGCCAGGCTCAATGACGCGAAGTTCTACTACGGGCAGGACATAAAAAAGCCCCTTGCGGAGATGGCCGGGAAGCTCAAGGGGGTCGTCTTCCAGGCCAGGCTCGGCACCTCATACGAGAAGGCCGAGAGGTTTACGTCCCTCGCCCTCGCGATAGGCGCGAAGGCCGGCTTCTCAAGGCCGATGGAAGAGGGCGAGAAGCCCTCGGACTACCTGACCGAGAGCTTTAACCCGGCGCGCTTCGACCGTAGCGGCATAGACCCGGGCCTATTTCAGAAACTCGTAATCGGAAGGGCCGCCATGCTCTCCAAGGCCGACCTCACGTCCGGGGTCGTGGGCGAGTTCCCGAAGCTCCAGGGCATAATGGGCGCGGTATACGCGCAAAAGGAGGACGAAGCGCCCGAGGTGTGCTCGGCCATTTACGAGCACTACATGCCGGTTGCGTCTGGCGGCGGGCTCCCCGGGTCAATAGCGGGCTCGGTCGTAAGCATTGCGGACAAGGCAGACACCATAGCCGGCTGTTTCGGGGTCGGCCTTGTCCCGACCGGCGCGCAGGACCCGTATGCCTTGAGGAGGCAGGCCCTCGGCATAATAGCCATAGTCCTTGAAAAAGACCTACGCCTGCCGATTGACGAGCTGGTGGACGAATCACTCAGGCTCCTTGCCCCGAAGCTTAAGAGGCCGGCCCCGGAGGTCCGCGCCGAGGTGCTGGATTTCTTCAAGGAGCGGCTCCGCAACCAGCTCCTCTCCCAGGGCCTCTCGCACGACTCCATAGACGCCGTGCTCTCGGTCCCCTGGTTCGACCTGCCGGACGCGGTAAGGCGGATAAAGGCGCTTGAGGGTTTCAAGTCACACCCCGACGCAGGGAGGCTCGTGACCGCGTTCAAGAGGGTCTCTAACATATTGAAGAGCGTGGAGCCCGGCGAGGGCGGGCCGGACCAGGCGCTTTTTACAGAGCCGGCGGAAGCCGCGCTTAATGAGGCAATGGCCGGGATAGCGCCGGAGATGGACGAGCGCCGCGAAAAAGGCGAGTACGCCGAGGCATTCGAGGCGCTGGCCTCGATCAAGGACAGGATAGACTCCTTTTTCGACGAGGTCATGGTCATGGTCGAGGACGAAAATATAAAGAGGAACCGCCTGAGGCTCCTCGCCTCGGTAAGGGGGCTCTATTACGGCATAGCCGACCTCTCGAAGCTCGCGATTTAGCGCGTAGCCCTTAACAGGCGGATATCCTGACATATGTCTTAAACGCGAAGCCCCGCTCATGGTATCCTGGGAGCGCTTCGAAGGAGGGACCGTATGGATTTCAAACTGCTTGCCGCGGCGGTCTTGCTTGCCGCGGCCCCGGCGTATGCCGAAACAGGCGGGATGGAGGAAGCGTCCAATGCCGCAGCCGAAATAGTCGACATGCGCTCGACCCTTGCGAAGTCCTTCATAGAGCCTGATAAGGAGATAACCCCGGAGACCTTCAAGAACGTCTGCGGCAGGGTGGGGGCCCGCGTAAAGGAACTCTCAGATACCCGTGGCATGAAGATACGACACGCAACGGAACAATTCAGGAACCCGGCGAACAAGGCCACCGCTGAAGAGGCCGCGATTATAAAGAGGTTCGCCGAGGATAGAGACCTTAAAGAGATACTGGACGAAGTAGACTTGGACGGCACGCGCTATTACCGCGCAACAAGGCCCATATTCGTCGAGGAGGCCTGCCTTGCCTGCCACGGTAAGGCTGACGCGAGGCCGGCGTTCATAAAGGAGAAGTACCCGGACGACAGGGCGTTCGGTTACAGGGCCGGCGACATACGCGGCATAATCACGGTCATGGTGCCTGAAAACACCGAAGGAGAAAAGAGATGAAGAGGACTTTTACGGTTCTGTTGCTCGCCGGCGTATTCGCGGCAGGGGCCTCCAATGCCGCCGACCACTCGGCGATACACGAAAAGATGATGAAGATGGGCGGGCCCAAGCCCGACGACAGGGTGGAGCTTAAGCTTCCCGACCCCATGAAAGTGATGCAGAAGAGGATGATGCGCCAGCACCTGAATACGGTGAGCGAGATAGCCGCCGCGCTTGGCGCAAACGACATGGAAAAGGCCGCATCCATTGCGCGGGGACTCGGCTGGACCCCTGAAGAGGACGAGCGGTGCAAAGCAGTAAGTGAATTGACGGGCGAGCCTGACTTCCTCTCCTTCGGGAAGGCAGTGCACGTCACTGCCGACGAGCTGGCGGCATCGGCCGAGGCGGGCGACAGAGACAGGGCGCTCATGGACCTTTCAAGGCTCGTGAAGAACTGCAACGCCTGCCATGAGAAGTTCAGGCACTGATTCTTGATTAGCCAAAGCAAGGGGCGGGAGACCGCCCCTTGCTTTATTTCGTTCCCCTGATGAACCTCAGCGCCTCTGTGAGCGTCGGTATCCCGGCCCTGCCGCCGAGTTCCCTGCACTTCATTGCCGCAACGGCGGAGGCGAACTCGACGGTCCTCTTGATGTCCCAGCCCTGGATGACGCCGTACGCGTAGGCGCCGTGGAAGACGTCGCCGGCGCCGGTGGTGTCCACCGCCTTCACCTTGAAGGCCTTCTGAAGGTAGACCTTTCCCTCGTAAAAGGTGAAGCTGCCCTTGTCGCCCACCGTGACGGTTACGGCCCTGGTCCTGCCGGTCCGGAGCTTCTTGAAGGCCTCCTTTATGCTGAGCTTAAGGTCCGAGACGAACCGGTCGGAGCAGACCAGATAATCGGACATGGAGGCGAGCTTGAGCATGCCCGGCCTCATGCTCCCGGCGTCGAGCATGACCGGGATGCCGAGCCGGGCCGCGTGCTCCGCCGCCTTGTACGAGGCCTCCATCATCAGGCCGTCGAGCAGGATGAACCTCGCTCCCTTGAAAAACACGGGGTCTACTTCGCGCGGCGAAAGGGGCTCGACGGTAGGCCTTTGCCAGCATATGGTCCTTGAGCCCGCCTTCCTGTTCACCAGGACGACCGCCTGCTGCGACCTGCCGCCGGGCCTGGCAAGGAGGCCCTTAACGCCCACGCCCTCGGCCTTGAGCCCCCGCCTTATCTCGTCTCCGGCAGGGTCGTCCGATACCCTGCCCACTATCGCGCTATTTACGCCGAGACGGCTCAGGGTCACGAGGGCCGTTGCTACCGGGCCGCCGCCCTGGACCGTGAAGTCGACGACCTCTTTTTTCGCGTCCTCCTGCGGGAACCCGTCGAGTAGCGTTATATAATCGAGCGAGCACTGCCCGAGACCGACCACCTTCATCTGTCGCCCACCGCCTGCACGGCCACCCTGCGCTTCCTCGGCCTGTTGTCGAAGTCTATGAGCACCACCTGCTGCCAGGTCCCGAGGGCCATCGAGCCGCCCATGACGGGTACCGTTATGCCGGGCTTGAGGAGGGCCGCGCGCACGTGGGCGAAGCCGTTGCCGTCGCCCCACCGGCTGTCGTGCCTGTACGGGATGCCCGTCGGCGCCATGCGTTCTATGGCGTCCTTCAAGTCCTCTATGACGCCTTCCTCGTATTCTATCGTGGTGACCGAGGCGGTAGAGCCGACGACGAATACGGATACGAGCCCGTCCCTCAAGCCCGATTCGCTTATCGCGGCCTTCACCCTGGAAGTGCTGTCGATTATGTCGGCGAAGCCCCTCGAACTTATGTCGATATTGGCGGAGAAGGTCATGGGGGGAAAGATAGCACCTTAAGGCAGGGCTGTCAAACCGGGGGCTTAAGACCATCTGAGCGGACTTGCAAAGGCCTTTTGGCGCGCTGCCGCGCTTTTCGGCATAAGGCTACGCTCTCTTTCCGCCTCCTTCCTCCGGGCTCGGCCCTTAAGTCGCTCGGCTTTTGGCCTCGCTCCTGCTACCCCGCCTCGCCCGCCCTTCCCCCACCCCTATGTTCGCTCCGCCTTATGCCCGGGTTATTCTGAAAAACAAAAGAGATTTTCGTATTTCAACAAACCCGGAGGGTAAGGCGAGCGTAGCATAAGAGAGGAGGAGCGTAAACGGGCCGGGGTAGTCAGGACGAGGCCCTTCGCTTCGCTCAGGGTAAACTCCGCGACTTAAGGGGCCCGTTCACGGGGTGGGGGAGGCAGCAAGCAAGCGAGCCTTGCCCTCAAACCGCGCGGACGCGCGGAATTAATGGAAGCATATCCCCGATAGGAAATCGAAGTTGCAAAAAAGGTTATAGCAGCAGACTAAAAACCTTTCCTGCTGTCGAGCATGAGCGTGACCGGCCCGTCGTTTGTCGATTCCACTTCCATGTGCGCCTGGAACTCGCCCGTCTCCACCCGGACCGACTCGCCGAGCTTCTCAACGAGAGTCCCGTACATCTCCCTTGCCTTTTGGGTCTCCTCGGCCCTGTCGAAGGAAGGCCTCCTGCCTTTCCGGCAGTCCCCGAGGAGCGTGAACTGCGAGACGACCAGGAGCGCGCCGCCAGCCTCTTTTACGTCGAGGTTCATCCTGCCCTCGCGGTCCTCGAAGACCCTCAGGCCGGTTATCTTCGAAGCCATGTACTCCAGGTCCTCCGGGCCGTCCCCTTTCTCGACGCCCACGAACACGAGGAGCCCGGTTGAAATAGCACCCCTCATCTCGCCGGATACTGATACGGACGCGGACGACACCCTCTGAACCACGGCCCTCATCTATTTCAAGGGTCTCACGGATACGCTGTCGCCCACGCGCGCCCCAAGGGCCTCGGCGGCGTTTCCGCAATTGACAGCGACCTCGAGATACCCGGTGCTCCCGATGAGCGCGGCAGGAGAGCCTTTCTCGACCATGCCGTAGGTCTTTTTGATGCCGGTGAGCGCGGCGTTCCTGACGGTCACCTCCAGTGCCGCGCCGTCCAGGGCCGACACCTCCTCGCGCCGGATGTTCGTTATGAGGTTCCCGAAAGTGTCTATATAGACGACCTCGCCCCTTAAGCCGCCTGCCTCGGGCAGGGTCCTGGGCAGGTCGAGCGCCAGTATCTTCTCAAGCGCCTGGCCCATCTCTCCGGGCTCCGCGCCGAGGCCCAGGCTGGCGGCGACCGGGCCGAAAATGTCCCTTCCGTGAAAGGTGCCCGCGACCTCGTCCCTGAAAAAATCCCTGTTCGTAAGCTCGAATGCCCTCACTATGCCGTCCTCGCGGACCGACGGGCTCAAAAGCCCGTTGTCAGGGCCGATATAGAAGAACCTCCTGGTCTCGACCAGTATCGGCTTCCTCTCGCCTCCGACACCTGGGTCAACGACAGCCACATGGATGGTCTTTTCAGGGAAATAGCGGGATGCGCCAAGCAGCACGAACGCGCCTTCGAGTACGTCCCCGGGCCGGACAAGATGGGTTATGTCGACGATCCGGACTCCAGGGTTTACGGACAGTATTGCCCCTTTCATGGCGCCCTGATAGGGGTCCCTGAGCCCAAAATCGGTAGTAAGCGTGATTATCCGTTCCATTGCGGGGATAGTCTATTACACGGGAGCCTGTTTTTCAATAGCCGGAGACGCTGGCAGGAAAGGCGGTCCGGACCGGAAGCACATGGCAAGGAGTGTAAAAAACGGGCGGACGCCCGGGCAGACGGCGCCTGAAGGGCGGATAAGCCCTCCAGCACCTTAAGGACGCCTTGAAACCGGCTCAGCCCCTGGGGGAGAAGGTCTTGCAGTCCGCGTGCTCGCTGTGGTGGGCTACATTTATGCCCGGAGCGGTGCACTCATAGGACTTGTTGTAATTGCATTCGTACGCCCTGCATGCCCCGACGCCGCCGACGATGTCCGCCCCGCCCTTTGTCGGTGCCCTGTAAAAGGTGTCGCATGTGGCATGGCCGCCGTCGCCGACGGTGATTGCCATCGTGTGGCATTCACTGTTGGTGTTGTATGCGCATTCGAGCACCGTACAGCTCATTATCTTAGGCATGGTTATGGCCATTTGTACCCCCCTTGATTATCATGCCTGGAACCTGGCCGCCCTGTCCCCCCGTGAATCTGAGTATAACCCCGTTCCGGGCCGTGTCAATCCGCCATAAGGGGCTAAAGTTTTCCTCCCGGCTTCCGATAATCTGAGTGGATTATATCGCCCTCCGGATGGTCTAAATAGATGATGAAAAAGATAAAATTGTCTGAACTCGAAAAAGGCATGTACGTATGCGGCGTCGAGAAACGCGGCATGAGCCCGGTTTTCCTCGTAAATGACATCCTGGTACGCTCGGACGACGACCTGGCAAGGATGTCGGCCAGGGGATACGCCCACGTCTACATTTCACTGAACGAAGAGCCCTCGACCCGTGCGACCGCAATGGACGGGGCCGATGCCGGGGCAGTGCCTGCGCCTTTCTACCCGGAAAAAGATGCGCTCGCCCCGGCTGCTGCCGGGGGGGCCGGGGGACCGGAAAGCGGAAAAACCGGCCGTTCAGACCCATACCGCGAGTTCAAGAAAGAGCTTTCGGAAGCGGAGGGCATCCGGCATGACGCCGAGCAGGTGGTGCGGCACTTCCTCCAGAACGCGAGGACCGGGAAGAGGATAGACTCGGAAAAGGTCCTCGATACGGTCGGCCGCATGGTCGACTCGGTAATGAGGAACCAGGACGCGCTGACGAGCCTTGCTCGCCTTAAGAGCTTCGACGATTACACCTTTGCGCATTCCGTGAACGTTTGCATACTCTCGCTGGCCGTCGGCAGGCACATGGGCCTTGAAAAGGACGACCTCGAGCAGCTCGGCCTCGGGGCCATACTGCACGACATAGGCAAGATGCTCGTGCCGGGAGACCTCCTCAACAAGCCGGGCCGCCTGAGCGAAGGCGAGTTCAGGGTGATGAAAAAGCACACGGAGCTCGGAAAGGAAGTGCTCGCCGGGATGAAGTGCGTAAAAGAGCCCGCGATGACGGTGGTCATCGAGCACCACGAGCGTTTCGACGGGAGCGGCTACCACATGCAGCTTTCTGGGAGCGCCATACACCTCAACGCGAGGATAGCCGGAATAGCCGACGTCTACGACGCGATGACGAGCAACAGGGTCTACCAGAAGGGCATGCGCCCGGAGGACGCGCTCAAGAGGCTCTACCATTCACGGGGCTCGCTATTCGAACCGGAGCTGGTCGAGAGGCTCATAAAATGCCTGGGGGTCTACCCCATCGGGACTTGCGTGGAGCTCAATACCGGCGAGGCCGCGATCGTCAGGATGATCAACCACTCGCACCCGCTCCAGCCCATGGTGCTCCTCATAGCCGACATGGAGGGCAAGCCTTTTCCCGAGCCGCTTGAGGCCGACCTCAAGGAGGACGCCGGGAGATGGGTCGTCGGCTCCAAACGGCCCGAGGAATTCAGCTGCCGCATCCCTGCGCTCTGCGCCAACTGACGTAAAACACCGAATTATCTCCTTCCGCGGTCATTGCGCGGAGCTTTAGCTCCGAAGCAATCTCATGGTGATTTTACCTGAAGATGAGATTGCTTCGCTACGCCCGCAACGACAGCTTATGTCACCAGCCGATTGTCAGTGACCGCCCCGCCGAAATATTGTATATTGTAGTCCGGGAAGGAGGATACCGTGGACGAACCAGTCAGGCTTGACCTGAGGGGCGCGCCGGTGCACGAGCGCCACCCCATGCTATTCGACGGTTGGGAGGGGCTTGAGGCCGGAAAGGTCCTGCAGGTAGTGAACGACTACGACCCGAGGGCAATCCGCTACATGCTCGAATCCGAGTACGCCGAAAAGTTCGAATGGGAGTGCGTCTCCGACGGCCCCGAATGGGTGGTTAACATAACGAAAACCAGGCTTCCCGGGGCGACCGGCGAGGAGCTCAGGAAAAAGGTCGTTGCCGGGCTCGACAAGGTCAGGCCGCACCTGCAGGCGGACGGCGGCGACGTCGAGCTTGTCGAGATAGACGAGGCCGAGATGGTGGTAAAGGTGCGGCTTACCGGGGCCTGCGGGGGCTGCCCATCCGCGGCAATGACCCTCAAGTCGGGGGTCGAGGTGCAGGTGAGGAAATCCGCGCCGGAGATATTGAGGGTCGAGCCGGTGTAACTGGCTGGGTCCTGCGCTTGCATCCAGCTGTGCAATGCACCTCTTGTGCGCTACCGCGCTTTTCGGCAGAAGGTTTCGCTCTCTTTCCGCCTCCATCCTCCGGGCTCGGCCCTGCTGCCCAGCGCTTGTCCGCCCCTCCACCACCCCTATGTCCGCTCCGACTGATGCCTGGGTTTATCTGAAAGACAAAACAGAGAGGTTTTTGTATCTTCAACAAACCCTGGAGGTAAGGCGAGCGCAGCATACTTGAATGCGAGATTATCGGTCGCTCCGCTCCCCTCAGAATGACAGAAAGAAAGCGCGAAACCGCGTCAAAACTTTCTTTGAGTAGAAAGTGCGATTACTGCCTCACGCCGTCTTTTTCACAAACCGTTCCGGCGCGTGCTCAAAAGCCTCCTTGCATGCTTCGCTGCAGAAATAATACGTCTTGCCCTGGTACTCTGCAGTGGCCTCGGCGTCCTCTTCGCTAAGCTCCATCTTGCATACGGGGTCGGCAGGCATGGCGCACCTCCTTTTACAACCGCCCGTTTCGGGCTTTTGAGACGGCCCGCGCTCAAGGGCGGCCGTTTAAGCGGATTTTCCCGGAAGGCAGTCTTCCCTCCAGCAGCACTGAAGCTGGTCGCAAGAATCGACCGCGGTGCCGTAGCACTGGTAATTCCCTTCGGCAGCCTGTATCTCCCTTATGAGGTCCCTTTTTCCTTTCCTGGATGTCTTAAGCCCGAGCTTCTTCGCCTTTTCCCTTACCTCTGCCATCTGCATCCGCTGCCTTCCTCCTTCCGTCTTCTTCCCGTGAAACCCCCCTGTATATGTGCTTGAAGACCCATTCGAGCCCCCTCGAATAGGTGTTGTAGTAATGATAGACCTGGTAGTTGCATGTGGAGAGGCACTTGGGGTTGCACTCTTTTTTCGTCTCCCGGAGCCTCGCATGGTCGAACGCGGGCGCACCTACCCTGCCCCAGTCCCTGTCTGTGGAGTACAGCTCGAAGCACGGTGCGAGCGTGCCGTCGAGCCTTATTACGAGCGAGTTTATCCCGGCCCGGCAGTCCCAGGGCCTGCCCTTCCCCCTCACGAACGACTTCATGGCCCTCAAGTGCTCGGCTGAGTTGACCATGGGCCAGCCCTCCACGTTCCTCTCAACGAGCCAGTCTATGAGCTCGTCGGTCTTCCTGAAGTGCTCCTCGGATATCCAGAAACCCTGATCGAGGTACTTGTAGTGTTTCTGCTCTATGACCGGGTGCTCGTTCATGTGGTAGTCGGTCCCGATGTCGTGCTCCCGGGCTATGCGTGTGAGCTCCTTTACGTCCTCTGTGTTTTCCGAGGTGATGTTTATGTTGAAGAAAATGATGTAGCCGTATTTTTCCCTCAGCCTCACGAGGTGCTTGAACTGCGACTTTATCCTGTCGAAGCTCTTGGGCAGCCCCGGCGCCACTTTTATCTTGTCGACCGCGAGGTTTATGGCAGCGACACCCGAGGCCCCTGCCCTCTCGATAAAGTCCCTGTCCATGAGGATGCCGTTCGTGGGCAGGTACATGAAGAAGTCCCGGTCGCTCCCGTATTTGATGGTGTCGAGTATGAACTTCTTCCTGAGGAGCGGCTCCCCTCCCATTATGGCCACCACCCTGCAGCCAACGCCATGGAGCCAGTCGATGGACTTCCTCGCGGTCTCCGGGGTCATGCCCTTCACCTTGTTGTTCCAGGTGAAGCAGTACCAGCAGTTCACGTTGCATTTCCAGTCTGTGAAGAGATACGAAAGGAGGGGCCTGAACCTGTCGGAATAATATCTCGATTTCAGATATGGTATGTACCAGCAGCGAAGCCCCCTTACGAGGTTTTTCGCAGTGTTCCGCGTTCTCCGGGCCAGAAACCGGCTCGTTCCCCGGTCCTCAAGTCCGCTCTCGGCACCAGCTCTGCCCGGCCTTGAAAGCATAGCTCTCCCTCCCCGGAAAAAACGCGCTATTACCCCGTTGCGGGGCCGCTCGCCATTATAAATTAGGACAGCTTTTCTCCTTTCAGTCAACCCCAGGGGTGGCCCTTACCTGAAAAGTGCGTTTTGCTTCAATTTTTCAGGCCAGCTTCCCGTGATACGACGCTGAACGACCACCCGGAACGGGCCTGTTTTCCGTCGAGAGGAGGCATATGTCGCCTCTGTAAACCAGTTCTCCAGGGTGGTTCATTCCAGCCCTCACGCGGAGATCCGGAAAATAACGATTTTTAGGTGCAGCCTTGAAATGGTATGCTGTTGCCCTGACCCTGAGGGAGGGCAAAAACATGAAGCTTACGTTCGTTGGCGGGGCGAGCACGGTTACCGGCTCCTGCTACCATATCGAGGTCGGAAAGTTCAAATTCCTTGTCGAGTGCGGACTGCACCAGGGCATCGGCTCGGACGAATTGAACAGGAACCCCTTCCCCTTTGACCCGGCCTCGCTTGATTTCATATTCGTAACGCACGCACACATAGACCACTCGGGGATGCTCCCCAGGGCCGTGCGCGACGGCTTCAAGGGGAAGATAATCTCGACCTCTGCCACGAGGGACCTCCTTGAGCCCATGCTCTATGACGCGGCCAGCATACAGGAGAGCGACAGCGAATGGGCGACGAGGAAGGCGCTACGCTCAGGCAGGCCCCCCCAGGAGCCCCTGTATACGGGCGAGGACGTGGAAAAGGTCCTCCCCCTCTTCGAGGTAAAGGAATACGACAAGGTCTACCACCTCGGCCCGGGCGTGAAATACCGCTTCCTGGACGCCGGCCATATACTGGGCTCGGCATCGCTCGAGATATGGTACCAGGACAGCCCCGAAGAGAAAAAAATCGTCTTTTCCGGCGACATCGGCAAGAAGGGGAACCCCATAATAAAAGACCCCTCGGCGCCGGGTCTCGCGAATTACGTCGTGATGGAGTCCACCTACGGGAACAGGTCGCACAAGCCATTGAACGAATCCATAAACGAGCTCGCCGGCGCCATCAAGACCACCTTCAGGAAGGGCGGGAACGTCTATATCCCGTCCTTTGCCGTGGGCAGGACCCAGGACCTGCTCTATATCCTCAACAACCTGGTGCGGGAGGGCCGACTTTACAGGATAGACGTCTACCTCGACAGCCCCCTTGCAGAGGCCGTGACAAAGGTCTACGTGGCCCACCCGGAATGCTTCGACGACGAGGCGCGCCGGCTCTTCACCACGCTGCAGTCGGATTCGTCGATAAGGCTCCATTTCGTCCGGACCGCCGAGGAGTCGATGAAATTGAACAGGCTCCGCTCCGGCAACATCATAATAGCCGGGAGCGGCATGTGCGAGGGCGGGAGGATAAAACACCACTTGAAGCACAACCTGTGGAGGGCCGAGTGCAGCGTCATCTTCGTCGGCTACCAGGCCAGGGGCACGCTCGGGAGGAAGATCGTGGACGGCGCCAAATCAGTTACGGTACTCGGCGAGGAGGTGCTCGTCCGGGCCTCGGTCCACACCATAAACGGGTTTTCGGCCCACGCGGGCAGGGAGGGCCTCCTTGAGTGGCTCTCGGACTTCGACGACTCGCCCGAGATATTCATCGTGCACGGCGAGGACGAAGCCGGGGAATCGTTCGCGACGCTTATAAAAGAGAAGTACGGGTTTGCGACCAAAAGGCCGAGGAACGGGGAGACGGTTGAGATATAGAATGATTGTTGGGTTACGCTTCGCTAACCCAATCTACGAGACTGAATAAAAAGAGAGGGGGGCTTCCCGTGAAGCCCCCCTCTCTTGCTTTTCAACACTGTCCGGACTTATTCCGGTAGTTTCTTTTTGCCGGTCTGCTGCGGGACGACCTTCCCGGCTGCGACCTCTCGGAGCGCCGTCACCACGGCCTTGTTGTCCGATTTGACGAACGAGGGAGCGCCCTTTGTGAGGTCTCTCGCCCTCTGCGCGGCGAGGTGCACGAGCATGAACCTGCTCGGTATCTCCTTCAAGCAATCCTCTACGGTTATCCTTGCCATTTGGACCCCTCCTTGAAAACAGCTTAAATTATACGGATTAAAGGGCGCCGTGTCAACGCCGCGTCTTATCCGACGAGACCGCCGAAAAGCTCCTTTATCTTCCCGGCCATCCGGGCCGACCTGGCCTTCTCAGCCGTAATTATCGACGAGAACTCCTCGAAAGCCCTGCTCAGGTCGTCGTTTATGACGATATAGTCGTACTCCGATGCCCTCCTTATCTCTTCGGCGGCTATGCCGAGCCGCCGCCTTATCTCCTCTGCCGTGTCCTTGCCCCTTGAGGCGAGCCTCTCCTCCGCGGCCTTGAGCGAAGGCGGGAGTATGAAGACGAAGACCCCTCCATCGAGCTTCTCCCTCACCTTTGCCGCGCCCTGGACGTCTATTTCGAGTATGACGCTCACGCCCTTATCGAGGAGGTCTTCAAGGTCCTTCCTGGACGTGCCGTACCGTTTCCCGTACACGTCCGCGTACTCGAGGAACTCCCCCCTTTCGACCATACCGGCAAAGGTCTCCTCGTCCACGAACCAGTAATCGACCCCGTTCACCTCTCCGGGCCTGCGCTTCCTTGTCGTGTAGGAGACGGAGTTCCTGAGGTTAGGGAACCGCTCCGCGGCCATCCTGCAGAGGGTGGTCTTGCCCGTGCCCGAAGGGGCCGAGACTATGAATGCTATGCCGCTCATCATCGAGAACCTTTCACGGAGGTCATTCGACGTTCTGTACCTGCTCCCTTATCTTTTCGACCTCGCTCTTCATGTCTATGACCGTCTGGGTTATCTTTACGTCATTGGCCTTCGCGCCGATGGTGTTTATCTCGCGCCCCAGCTCCTGGCATAGGAAATCGAGCTTCTTTCCTATGGGCCCGTCCGATGCCGCAAGCCTCCTGAACATCTCTATGTGGCTCTTGAGGCGAGTGGCCTCCTCGGCCGTGTCGGTCTTTTCCGCGAATATGGCGGCCTCGAGGAGTATCCGGGATTCCTCTATCCTCTCGGCCAGCACCTTCTCCATCTCGGCCTTGAGCCTCTCCCTGTACGCCTCTAACATCCTGGGTATCCTGGCCTCAATGGTGAAAAGGAGTCCTTCGAGCGCATCGGCCCTCGAAAGGAGGTCGGCCTTCAAGGCCTCTCCTTCCCTCGCCCGCCAGGCCTCGACCTGGTCGAGGGCGCTCTCAAGCCCTGCCCGCAGCGGCTCCCAGCCCTCGTCCGTGACAGAGCCCTTCCTCTCGAAGGTGAAGATGTCCTTCTGCCTCAGGAGGGAGGCGAGGTCCATCTCGCCCTTGACGTCGAGCGCGGCCTTGAGCTCCGCGGCGGCGTCCATGTAGAGCCTGGCCATCTGCATGTTGAGCCTCAGGGGCGGCGATTCCGCCGAGACCGGGATTATGTGGACCGAAAAGGAGCCCCTCGCGGACCTCTTCTTTATCTCGTCGCGGACCCTGGTCTCAAGGGACGAGAACCTCTCGGGCGCCCTCATCGAGATGTCTATGAACCTGTGGTTAAGGGCCTTTACCTCTATCGTGTAGAGGTCTCCTTTGAGGTTGAAATCGCCCTTGCCCCAGCCTGTCATGGACTTTGCCATGCCGCACCTTTCGAAAAGCCAGATTGAACGATATTACTTCGGAAGCCCTGACCGCAGGTTCGATACCGCGGCCTTGAGGAGCTCCTCCGGCGCGAGTGTGGCGGTCCCGACCTTCCCGACCACCACTCCGGCAGCGAAGTTCGCGAGCACCGCCGCCTCCCTGTAACCGGCCCCTGCGGCGAGCGCGAGGGCGAGCGTGCCTATGACCGTATCTCCGGCACCGCTTACGTCAAAGACCTCCTGCGCGACCGTGGGTATGTGGGTTTCGCTTCCTGGCTCGAAAAGGCTCATGCCGTTCTCGCCCCTGGTTATGAGGAGCGCCTGGCACCCGAGCCTCCCGAAAAGGGCCTCGCCGGCCCTGTGGAGCGCCTCGTCATCGTCTATATCGATGCCGGAGGCCTGGGACGCCTCCAGGTTGTTGGGGGTGACTATCGTCGAGCGCCTGTAAAAACCGAAATGCTCGACCTTGGGGTCCACCGCAACCGGCCTGCCCATGTCGAGGCAGAGCGAGTTGGTCTCCTCCATGAGGCGCTCTGTGATGAGCCCCTTGGCGTAGTCGGATATAACGACTATGTCGGCGGCCCTGGCAGCCCTTTTTATGTACCTCAAGACCTTATCGGTCACTTCAGTGTCGATCTTTTCGCGCATCTCGCGGTCGAACCTCACGACCTGCTGGTGATGGGCGATTATCCTGGTCTTTATGGTGGTAGGCCTCTTCCGGTCGGTTATTATCCCCTCCGCCGGGATGCCCTTCTCCTTGAGGGAGGCGACTAGCTTCCTGCCGTCCAGGTCGTTCCCTACGACGCCGGTTACGAGGGACCTGCCGCCGAGGCTGTGGATGTTGTTTACCACGTTCGCCGCCCCGCCGAGCATAATGGACTCCGAGGCGACCTCAACGACCGGGACGGGGGCCTCGGGGGAGATGCGTTTCACCCTGCCCCATATGAAATGGTCCATGATGAGGTCGCCGACAACGAGCACCCGCGCCCTTCCGAACTTCTCGATTATTGCCCGCGCCCGTTTGGCGCTCAAGTATTTTTTCATGGGTTTTTGACCGGCTATGCCAAATGGAATTTATAACACAGATGCCTTTTGCAAGGCAATAACGTAAGCGGAAAGGGGCAGGAAGGGACTGAGGCTACTTGAAGGTCAGGGCGCGAGTCCGTGCCCCTTTACGCGCCCTCCCGGCCTCAAGGGCCTTGAGGAAAAAACCCTCGTATTTCCGGGCGATAACCCCGGGGTCGTTCCGTCTGCGGAGGAGCTCATGGCCCTTTTGCCCGAGCTCTTCCCTTAGCGCCCTGTCCTTTACGAGCCTGTCGAGGAGCCCGGTCATGCCCTCGATGTCATTAATGCGGGCAAGGAGCCCCCCTTCGCCCGCCACCTCCCCGTTAGCGGCGTCGTCGTAAGTTATTATGGGGAGCTTCTCGGACATCGCCTCAAGGAAGACCATGCCGTAGGACTCATTGGAGGTGGGATAGAGGAATACGTCCGAAAGCCGCATAAGGCTCATCTTCTCGTCCTCCGTAAGCCTCCTTCTAAGCACCGTGACCCTCCTTCTCCCGAAGAGATAATTATACGACCTTTCAGACCTTATCACGAAATGCACGTCCGGGTTTTTGTAGCGCCTTGCTATCTCCATGAAATGTGCGTTCTCTTTCCTGGCGTTCCCGATGGAGGCTATTATCAGCTTCCCTTCAGGGAGGCCGAAATGGGCCCTACCGTGGCGCGCATCGTAATCCCCGGCATCGAACGGCAGGTCTATCCGGGAAATGTCCTCCTTCCCTTTCTGGAGCGAAAGGACGAAGTCCGAGAGCACGACCGTCCCCGTAACGTCGACGAGGTTCCCAGCCTGCCTCGGGCACATGACGGTCTGCGTGACGGTTGCGAGGGCCGCGGCCTTTCTTATGTATTCGTGGTCGCTTCCGCCGCCCGGGGCGCAGTGCACTATGTCGGGCCTGAGCCGCCGTATGTAGTCCTCTATATTCGGATAACCCGAATCGTCGTAGAAGACCGGGTAATGGGCCTCGAACTTCTCGCTCAAGCCCCCCCTCCCCATTGCAAGGACGCTCACCATGAACCGCGACCTGTCCAGGTGTTTGGCCCAGTGGTGTATGCCGAGCTGCGAGCCGCCGTAGTCGAGCCTGTGCGGGCATATCAGGAGATGTATCATGGGTCCGGCATCCGGTTTTCGGCTTCCGGGACTCATTCTCTTATCCATGCCTCCTTGAGCTACCGAGGACCATGCCCGAGAGCGCCCAGAATGTCTGCCCCGTGTGCCGGGTCATTATGTCCTCGGTCATGTTGAGGACCAGAAAGGCCGCGAGGAGCCCCACTCCGGAAACGCCAATAAAGAACCACTCTTTCCCGGCCCCGGAAAGGAGTGCAGCCGAGTGCATGAGCCGAAAAAGTTTCCAGAAGAGCAACATCAGAAAGACAATGCCGCCTGCCCCGGCCATTACCCCATAGCTCAGGAAGAGGTTATGCGGATAGACATGCCCGAGCCTGAATGCGGGGACGAATATCTCCTTGTTGCCGAAGCCGAGGCCCTGGAGAGGCCTCTTCATTATCTCCCTTGCGGAGCCCTCCCAGATTATCCATCTCTCCTCCGCTTTGAGCTTCTCTATCGCGCTCCTCCATCCGACGAGGCTCAAGTCCATGTTCAGGTCCCGCTTGGCCGAGACCATCGGAACGATTGAGACCAGAACGAGCGCTGCGATCGCCGTTGCAGCCAGGCGCGCCCTGAGTCCGGACCTCAGCACCTTACCGTATATTATGAACACCGCGATAGCGGCAATAATAGCAAGGTATCCGGCCCGGAGCCTCGCGAAATAAACTCCGAGCACGCAAAGAGGCGCAAGCGCCAGGGCGAACCCCCGGAGCCGCCAGCCCACTCCCCTCGTGAGCCCGAGCCCCAGCCCGACCACCGCGGCAGAGGCCATGAAGAAGCCGAAATAGGGCCTTTTCCCGTAAGCGAACCCGCTCTCCTCGAGCACTTCGAAGCCGAACCCCAGGACATAGTAGAAGTACATGCCCGCCGCCGCCATGAGCGCGGCGCCTGAAAGGAACCACGCGCCCAGGTACGCGAAGTCCCGCCCGCTCCTCGTCATCACGTAAAAGACCCAGAAGGCCAGCACGGGATAGGCTATCTCTTTTTTTATCTCAGAGAGCGGGCGCGAGATGTCATCGCCGGGTATTATGGTAATGAGCGCGAGCGTGGGCCAGATAAGGAGGAGCAGCCGCATGGGCGGCCATTCCGGCCTTCGCATCCTCCACATGTGCGCGGCTGCCAGGGCCAGGGAGAGAAAAAACCCGGCCTCCCGAACGGTCACGACACCGGGGAGGTTCAATGAGAACAGATACACCCCCATTGAAACGAGAGCGGCCCTTTGAAGGGCCGTGTTTGAAGGTCCTGATGCGCTCAGGCTCTTTCCCTCTCAGCTTCCGCATGCAGGTCCACCTTCCTGCCTTCGAGAAAGGAGGACAATATCTCCCCGCACCGGTGGACATAGGTATGGTTTTGAAGCACGCGCCTCTGCCCTTCCCTTGCTATCGCTATCGCCTCTTCCGGCCTCGATGCGTAATAGAGGGCCTTTTGAACGGCCTCCGCTTCGGTCCTGAATCCGATGTAATGCCGCCCCTCGGTGAAGAGGTCCTCATAGCCGAGTCCCTCGTACGTGTTGGTAAGGAGCATGCACTGGCCGTTCGCCATTGTCTCGAAAACCCGCATGTTCATGTCCATGCCCCTTTTCCCGTCGAAGCCGGCCCCGGCGTTGAAGCCTATTGTAGCGCGCGCAAGCTCGCGGGTCGCATCCAGGCCGAACCTTTTCCTGAAAAGGAACCTGGCCGAAAGACCCGCCCTCCTGAAGAGCTTTTCGAACCTCCTCCTGTGCCCATACGGGGCGCCGCACATGGCTATGTCGTAGTGACTTCTCCGGAGGAGCCTGTCAAGAAACGGCCCGCCGGCCATGCCAGGCCTGCAGGCGTGGGTCTCGGGCTCGGCTGCGAGCGGCAGCCACCTTGCGTTACTGCCGAGATCTTTGGCGACATGCTTCTGCGCCACCCAGATGAAGTCGAACGAATACCTGTCGCAGAGCGTGTGGTGCATGGGGAGCTTGTGGCAGGAATCTATGCTCACAAAGCCCTTTGCGCCGCCGAACCTCTCAAGGGCCGGGAAATCGACAGGCAAGCCGCAATCGATGAGGAGGGCGAGGTCTGCGCCCGGCATGCTTTTCCACTCCGGCTTCTTACCGGGCCGGAACGGGAGGTCTACGAGGTCGACCCCGAGCCGCCTGAAGGCCCTCAAGTAGTACCAGGCGGTAGTATGCGGGACCTCGGCGCGGATGAGCGCTATCCTGGGCCTGTGCGGAGCCACCTACCTGTGCGCCCTCGGCGCAGGCCCCGCGGCGGGGCTGAAGACGCTCTTTATCCTCTTCGCGTCCGCCGCGTCCCTTATACCGGCCTTCTTGACCCTGAACATCGCTTCAGATACGTCCTTGCTGCCCGACTTCTCGTGTCCGAGGTGGAACTGTATGGCAAGGTACCTCACAGACCTCATGGCGCACCCCGCTTTCTTGAGCCTGTGGCTTACGTCCGTGTCCTCGCCGCCGCCCCTGTGCTCGTATTCCTCGTCGAACCCGTTGACCGAGAGGAGGTCGTTTTTGTGTATGGAGAAATTGCACCCGAGGAGGCTGAAGGGGCTATCGCCCCTCAGGCGGTAGAGCGGCCTCAGGGCCTCCTCGTAGCACCTGATATCCCCTTTAAGCGCGTGGCAGAGGCCCCAGAAGGTCGGCCCGTCGAAATATCCCGTGTCCACCATCTCCGCCGTGACCCTCTCCGATACGGGGATGCCCATCATCACCCTCCTGCCGCCGAGGAACTCCCCGCGCCTCCGGTTCCTCCAGTGGACCTCGATGAAGTCCCTTGCCGCAATGCAGTCCGCGTCAATGAAGACGACGTATTCGGCCCTGGACTCCATTAGCGCGCGGTTCAATATCCTGCATTTCCTGAAGCCCCTCTTCTCCTGCCAGACGCGCCGGAGCTGGAAAAAGGGCTTCCGGGACTTGAGCCATGCCCCGACCTCCGGGCCTGAGCCGTCGTCGGCGATTATTACCTCGAAGTCCCTGAACGTCTGCCTTTCGAGGGCGAGGATGCAGAGCTTTAGATAGCGGAGGCTGTCATACGCCCCTATGATTACGCTTGCCCCCGGCATCTTCTTATGCGAGCCCGGGCTGCACGGAGGCCTCCTTGAGCGTCCTCTTCGAGAGCGCCGCCTCGTATATGAGCGAGGCGAAACTCGCGGCCACCTTCTCAGCCGAGCACTCAAGCGCCGCCTCCCTTCTCCGGGCCCGCTCCCTTTCGAGCCCGCCGTTTCGCCTTAGCATCTCCTCCGCTGACAGCGCCTCGCCGATGAGAGCGGCAAGCTCCTCAGGGTCTGCGGGGGTGCGGACAACCCTCCCGCCCCTCTCATTTTTAATGAAAGAGGCTGCACCGGCCCCCTCGCCTATTATGACCGGCAGCCCTGCTGCAAGGGCCTCGATTGCCGCGGCCCCGAAAGTCTCAAAAAGGGAAGGGAGAACGAATACGTCCGAGGCGTCGTAGAGCGCGCCGACCTCTTCCACCCCGCCCATGAACCGTATGTTCCCGGACACGCCGAGGCTTCCGGCAAGCTTCCCATGCCGCCTTGTCTCGCTCCTGTCCCTGCCTGCTACGAGGAGGAGCGCCTCCCTGCCGTCTCTTTTGAGCGCCGCGAGCGCCCTTACTGTCGACTCAAGACCCTTTATGCGGAAACCCGAGCCCACGTGGAGTATCACCGGCACGCCGGGAGGTATGCCCAGGGCCTTCCTTGCGGGACCTTTCCCTTTCTCGGACGGGCTGAACCCTATGCGCTCAAGGTCTATGCCGGGAGGTATTACTGTAAAAAAGTCCCCCCCCAGGCCATGATTTCGGATTATCTCACCGCTCCCCCGGTCCGAGAGGACGACGACCCGCCCTCCCCTTTCCCTCAAGTTCATTAAGAGCCTCTTTTCCAGCCCGTTTATCACGGCGTGGAGCGGGTTAATGGCGACGGATATCCTGTCCCCCAGCCCGAAATTCTTCCTCCTGAACGCAAGCCATTCCCTGTGGCAGGCGTTCCCCGCCCTGTAGATATCCGCCACAAGCGTCCTGTCGAAGGCTATGACCATATCGAACCCCCCGGGCCGCCTTGAGATTATCGACCTGCTGGAGAGTGCGAAAGAGAGCACCTTGAGCCATGAGGAGAGCCTTATTACCGGCGCCCTTACGACCTCCACCCCGTCTTCCGGCGCGCCCTCGAACGACCCGGCTATCACCGTCACACGCTCGCCCCTCCTTGCAAGCGCCCTTGCAAGGATAGCGGCCTGCCTCTCGTAGCCCCCGAAGGGGTTGTAATTCATGAGGACGATGGCAATATTCACCTTGTCCCAGCCTTCCATGAGGGGCTATGTATGTCAGTCCGGCCATTTCGTGAAAGGACGAGGCCCCGGTAGAGGTCCTCGGTCCTGTCGAGCATCCTGTCCATTGAAAACCTTTCGACCGCCAGCCTCCTCGCGTTAACGGATAGCCTCCTCGCAAGCAGCCTGTCCTCGATGAGCATGGCTATTTTTCCGGCGAGCCCCCCGGCGTCGTCCACCTTGAAAACAAGCCCGGTCTTCCCGTCCTCCACCATCTCCCTAAGGGACGGCAGGTCGGAGGCCACGACCGGGACCTTCATGGCCATTGCCTGCATGACCGACTGCGGCATGCCTTCATTCGCGCTGGACGGCTGGACAAAGGCGTCGAGGGATTTGAGCACCGAGGGCACGTCGGCCCTGTGCCCGAGCATCAGTACCGACTTTTGGAGCCCGGAAGATGCGATCTTTTTCCGGACAGCCTCTTCCCTCGGCCCGCTGCCGGCTATTATGAACAGGGCCTCCGGGTGCGTCGTCTTCAAGAGACCTGCCGCATCGATAAAGCAGTCGTGCCCCTTCCAGCTCCTCAGGACCGACACCACCCCTACAAGGGGCGCACCTGCCGGAAGCCCCAGCTCGGAGCGGAGGTCCGGGTGCCTGAGTTCCGGGTCGAACGCGCTCATGTCTATGCCCGTCGGGATGGAGACGGCGCTTCCGGGCTCGACCCCGTTCACGTCGATAAGCCGCTCCCTTATGGCCTCGGCGGTCGTCACTATGCGGTCAGGCGCGCGCCGGTAAATGAACGAAGACGCGAACCCGGTCGATACAGGGGTGGCTATGTGGCGGGTCCTTATGATAATGGGCCTCGGGCGGACGAGCATCGCCGCTACCGAGGCGAGCCAGCTGTCCCTTGAGCTGTGCGTGTTCACGACCTCGGGCCTCAGACTCCTTATGGCCCTTATCAGCTTCACAAGGGAGGCGGGATAGTCCTTCCTGCCGAACGATACGGGCATGGCATCGAGGCCGGACTCCCTGGCCTTCCGGAATATAACGCTATCCCCCTGTGAGACTACGACCGGCCTGTGCCCCCTGGACCTCATGCCGAGGCACTCGTTCAGCACCCTTATCTCCTGGCCGCCCCACCCGAGAGAGGCCTCTGTATGGAATATGGTCCACATGGATTGCGGCCCCGAATTGAATGATGGCAACCTCTAAAAATTTGAGATTTTTCCCGCAATCAAGGAAGGCCGGGAATAAGCGGAGCATATATGACCATATGCGAGCATGTTTATTAACAGCCTGACGCAGTGTCCTGGGAAAAGACCAATTTCAAAGGCTGCCTTATACCTCATCTCCTTATGCCCGCCTTCATCTCCCAGAGCTTGGCGTACTTGGCGAGCGTGTAGGAGGCGTAGAGTATGGAGAGGACCACGCCTGCGGTGCCGTCCAGGAAGCCCCGCCTGAGCACATACATCTTGAAAAATGTATAAGTGGGCCTGAAGAAGATATCAGTGAGTCCCGCGTCCCTGCCCGAGTTCAGCATCTCCTCGGCGGCAAGCGAGGAGTACTTCTCCATCCTCTTCAAGTAGTCGGAGACGTCCCTGTAAGTCATGTGCACGAGCGGGGCCGAAAGCCTTTCCGTCCGGCCGTTCACCACTACTTTCTCGTGGACGTACCTGTCGATGAACCGGCCCGCGCCCTTCCTGTAAAGCCGGAGGTTGTAGTCCGGCCACCAGCCGCAGTGCCTTATCCACTTGCCGCCGAAAAAATTCTTTCTCGGGACGAGGTACCCGGCCCTGCCGTCCGACTCCAGCGCCCGGAGTATCTCGTCCTTTAAGTCCGGGGAGACCCTCTCGTCCGCGTCAATGTTGAGTATCCAGTCGCCTGACGCCCTGTCTCCCACGAGGTTTTTCTGTCGCCCGAACCCGAGCCATTCGTCGGTGAAGACCCTGGCACCGTACTCCCTGCATATCTCGACGGTCCTGTCCGTGCTGCCCGAATCGGAGACAAGCACCTCGTCCGCCCAGCTTACGCTCTCAAGGCAGTCGCGTATCCTGGCCTCCTCGTTAAGGGCTATGATCGTCACGGAAAGTCGGGGCATGGCAACCTTCAGGATAAGAAACCCTGATTCCGGGATTCCGGAATATCCCTTTTTTACGGCATACGAATACAACGCCATCACACCTTCTGGAATTTGGGCTTTGCCGCGACCGCGATGGGTACGCGTCAATCCGCTTTATGGAGGGAAAGCTTACCACAAAAAAAAAAATTTGCAGGGCCGGGGGATTAAATTCTTAAGGGCTATCCGGGAGGCGGCCGTCCTGGCCGGAAATGCGATTCAGACCTCTACCGCGTACCTGAAAATTTTCGAAAGTTTTCATTGAAACGCAGACAGGCAAGACTGACCGCCATGGACTGAAACCAATGGTGTCAGGAGAACCGATTCACAGAGGCGAGTGCCTCCACTCGCCGGAAGTTCGCTGCAGAAAAAAAGAGCATCAGGACTGCCGGAACGATTCAGCACCATCTGCCCAGGAAATGGCTTTAATGAACCTCGGGGCATTGACTTCGAGCGAATACCTTTCCGTTACGGTTTTCTTAGCATTGAACGCGATGCGGTTACAGAGGGCCGGGTCAACGATCAATCTCTCTATGCATTCGACCCATTCCCCCGAATCCCTTGCCAAGAAGCCATTGACCCCGTCCTCGATTATCTCATTCGCTACGCCGACCGGCGATGAGACGGAAGGCACGCCCGCGGCCATGTACTGTAAAAGCTTGAACCCGCACTTCCCCTTTGTCCAGGCATTCAGCGTAAGCGGCATAAGCCCGACGGTGAAACTCCTGAGGTCCGATATTTCGTCCTCATAGCTCCACTTTTTTTTGATAACCGGCATGCCTGGCGGCTCGAAAAACTTATCCGCCACTATCTTCAACCTTACCGCGGGATGCCTCTCTGAGACCATGATTAAAACGTCTTTGATCCCTTCGAGGTAGGGCAGGGTGGCAGCGCTGCCGATCCACCCGAGCGTGACGACCTCGGGTCTCTCGGGCGGTGTCTCGCCATACCTTGCCGTATCCACCGGCGTAGGTATTACGAGTGCGTCAGCCCCGTATTCGGCAGCAATCTCCTTCAGGTAACTATTGCCGGCAATGACCAGGTCGGAGCCCCTGACAGTCCTCTCGAACCTCTTTATTCGAGCCTTTGAAGCGGAAGCCGATTCGCTTACCGCAATGGAATCGCCGAACATTACCGCGTCGTCGTAATCATAGACCAGTCTTTTTGAGTTTTTTCTGAGAAAATGCCACTCGATTGCCGAAAAGAGCTTTTTCTGAAGGAAGACCAGGTCGAACGCCTTCAGCCCCCTTAAAAAACGGAGCCTCCCTGCCACGCCGTGCGGGATTATAAAGATCTCTACCTCCATGCCCGCTTTTTCAAGACCCGGCACGTACTGGAGAAACCTGAGCCTCGCGCTGGCTTTGCCCATGCGAGTGGTAAGGAAGGCGATCTTCATATTCGGGAGAAGGACATCGCCTGGAAACCCTTTTTAACTCCCACGGCCCGCGTCCTCATGGCTATTCCAGTGGCTCAAGCTCCGGCCCAGAAACTCTTCAAGGCGTTTATTGTGCGGACGGTAATACTCTACAAGCCACGCGCGAAGTTCCGGCTTGATCCGGGGCCGCTGGCGCACCGCACTGTCAAACCCCTTTATAAATATATCAGCTACCAGGCGCGGGGAAAGGTTCTTCAAAACATGCACCACGCTCTTATTCAACTTCATCCTGAGGGCCTGGTTCTGGGGCGTATAGTCGAATCCGTCGCACACATCCCTGTCCACGCCCAGGAACCCGCATACATCCTTCGTAATTGCCAGAGGGTCCTTTACAAGGTCGTCAAAGAGAAGGAATTTGAAATTTTTCCGTGGGAAAAACCTCAGGAAAGCCTCGATATTTTCGGCATAATGCCCCGAGTCCAGATATGTCCTGTATAGGCCGATGGAACTAACT
>DIDN01000052.1 GCA_002418185.1 Deltaproteobacteria bacterium UBA5799 | reverse complement strand
TAAAAATCATTTTCCACAGGCCCACGCCTTGCAGGCGGCCTCCGGAAAGGTCTATTTCCTGAAGGGCGGCGGGTCCCTGCGAACAGGGGCGGTCTTCCGGGCTGCCAAAGAAAGGGTGGAGACGGATGATAACCAGGGACTCAAGGACCGTCCTCATAGCTGACGACTCCGTCTTTTTCAGGAGCAAGCTGAGCGACATACTGGTCGAGGCGGGGCACAGGGTCAGGCTCGTAAAGGACGGCAGGGAGCTCATAGAGGAGCTCAAGATAGACGCGGCAGGCATTGACCTCCTAATGCTCGACCTCCAGATGCCCGACATGGACGGCTTCGGCGTCCTGGACTGGATAGACCGGAACGGCTTGAAGGGCAAGTTCCCAGTGCTCGTCATAACCGGGGTCTACGAGCCGGGGGACGTGATGGAGAGGCTCAAGGGCCTGGGCGCGGACGGGCTCATGACCAAGGGGCTTACGCCCGAGCAGATTATCTTCAGGGTCAACAGGCTCCTCTTCCCGGACAAGGCGTCCGCCGGGAAGCCCAGGCTCAGGGTCCCGGTCTCCATACCAGCGGACTTTTCGGTCGGCGAGGCTGTAAGGACGGGGTACCTCCTGAACCTGAGCGAGACCGGCGCTTTTCTCAACACCAGGGCCGAGCTTCTGGCCGGGGCGGTCATTAGGCTCCGGTTCTCGGTTCCGGGCTCTCCGGGGGTGATCGAGGCCAGGGCGACAGTCAAGTGGTCCACCTCCGACGTCTCCTCGAAGACCCTGTTCGGGGGCTACGGCGTCATGTTCATTTCCATTTCAGATGAAGACCTGGCCGTTCTCAAGGAGTTCATATCCGGGGAGGCCGATAGGCTCGGGCTGGAAAAGGATTGACCCGGCCCAGGGGCCGGGTCAATCCTTTTCCCATTCTATCCTGGTCTGCCTCAGAACTTGCCCGACTTCATAAGCTCCCTGTCGACAGAGGAAAGCTGGTATTCCTGCGCGAACGCGCCCCGGGGCTCCTTGAGGAAGAAGAGGCAGAAGATGAACGTGGCCAGGGCGGTAGCCCCTATGAAGAAGAAAAAGGAGCTGTCGTTCTCCATGAACGTGTATGCTGTGAGGAAGATCGTCGCCCCCACGCTCCCGTAGGCGCCGACGTAGCCCGTTACCTGCCCTGTTATGCGCCTTTTTACGAGTGGCACGAGCGCGTAGGTAGTCCCGCAGCCCCCGGTAACGAAAATGGCGCAAAGTATGGTTACGAGCACGGCGGTCCAGAGCGGCCACGAGGGGCTTATAAGGCCCATGAGGCCGAAGGTGACGGTTATGCCGGCAAGGTATATGAGCATCACGCCGCGCCTCGATGAAGACCTGTCCGAGATGTACCCGCCGAGCGACCTCGAGAAGAAGTTCATGAAGGCGAAGAGCGAGCCTATGAGCCCCGCCATCTGCGGCGTAAGGCCGAACGTGTTCTGGAAGAAGGCCGGGAGCATGGATATGACTCCGAGCTCGGCGCCGAAGGAAGCCATGTAGCAGGTGCAGAGGCACGCTACGTCCGTGAACCTGTACTTGTCGTCGTCCGGGACCCCCCTTTTGAGGATGGGCACGTTCACCCTGACTATCTGGACCGTCTGGTACAGTACGACCGCCCCTATGACCAGGAGCGAAGCGACCAGGGCCCTCGCGCTCATGAACCCCATGTTGAATATCGTCCAGGCAAGGAGGGCAAGGACGCCTATTATGGGCACGGTCCAGATGATCGCGTTTATCATGTTGCCCCAGGTGCTCACCTCTATGGCCGCGGCCTTCCTTGACTTCTGCCTGACTGTGCCCGGAGGGCCGTCCGTGGTGGAGAAGTAATAGTAGAGGCCGAAGGCCATCATAACGACCCCGCTTGCGGCTATCGAGTAGCGCCAGCCCCACGCGCCCTGGAAGACGTTGATGGCCAGCACCGGCAGGATTATGGCGGCTATCGACGAGCCCCAGTTGCCGAGCCCGGCCTCAACGCCCTGGGCGAAGCCAATGTCCCTCGGCTTGAACCAGAGCGAGGTCATGTGGATGCCAACGACGAACCCGGTCCCGACCACCGAAAGGAGGAGCCTGGAGACGAGCATCTGGGTGTAGGAGCTGCCGAACGCGAAGGCGAAGCATGGGAGCGCAAGTACCAGCATTATCCCGGTGAAGGTCCTTCTCGGCCCGAACTTGTCCGAGAGCATGCCTATGAGGACCCTCCCGGGAACGGTGAGGGCCACGTTGCAGATCAAGAGGAGCTTCATCTGCTGCATGGTGAGCCCCGTGTCCTCGGCTATGATGGTCACTAGCGGGGCCATGTTGAACCAGACAAAGAATGTAAGGAAAAACGCGAACCAGGTCTTGTGGAGGACCCGTATGTCCATCCGCTTGAAATCAAGCAGGTCTCCCCATCCCAGCATCTTTTCGTTTCCGCTGCTCATCTCATCCCTCCGGTGCATACTAATGAACGTAATATGACGACGCGGGCCGCGGTTAAGCATCTTCCGGGCCAGTTTTACAGACGGGCGCGAGCTTTTATACCCTTTGGTAAATTATAGCCCTAACCTGTCCTGGTTCAAATCAAGGGCCGGGGCCTTGAAAGGCACGCTCCCCGGCCCTGTGACGGAGCCCTGCCTTGTCCTGGTGGATTTCAGTTGAATTCCCGGGCGCTTGGCTTCGAGGCGCCGCATGCCGGCCCAAACTGCACGCCAGACAGTCAAAAGCCGGCCTGCCGAAATCCTCACTTTAAGGATAAAAAGAGTGCTGATTTTGCCATTTTCCGAGCAGGTTTTCAAGAGGATTCAATCGAGAGGAAAGGGCCTTGATACACGATATGTCAGGCGCGGGGGGCCCTGGGGGAGATGTAGGTGAATACGGCGAGTGCGACCCCGGCGGTTATGGCGGCGTCGGCCACATTGAAGGCGGGCCAATGCCAGGAGGCGACATGGAAATCGAGGAAGTCCACTACCGAGCCGTACCTTATCCTGTCGACGAGGTTGCCGATTGCGCCCCCTGCGATTAGCGAGAAGGCCAGGGTGGAGAGCCTGTCCCTTGACTGCCTTGCGAGCACCGCGAGGAGGACGAGCGCGGCCACTGACACGCCGATCAAGAAGAGCCTCCTCAGGCCGCCCCCCTGGTTGAGGATGCCGAAGGCCGCGCCCTTGTTGAGGTAGTGTACGATATTGAAGAGGCCCGGTATGACCTCCACGGCCTCGTAAGGTGAGAGGCTCCGGGTAATGACGAGCTTCGTAGCCTGGTCGAGGGCGGCTACCGCCAAAGAGACGGCGGCGAATATCCCGTAATTGGTCCTTATCTCAGCGCCTCCACGCACCTTTCGCAGACAGCCGGGTGCTCCTGGTCCTTGCCGACGTAGGTGCTGTAATGCCAGCACCTCTCGCACTTCGCGCCGTCGGCCCTGCTTACTACGACATTGAGCCCGGCGACCTTATCGGACGCATACTTTACGGACTTCCCGTCCGTCCCCACGGCGGCGTCCACGAGCGGCTGGTCCGAGACTATGAGCCTCGACATGATGAGCACCTCTTCCAGCGCCTTCTCCTCGCTCCTCAAGAGGTCCATGTCCTTTTCAGGCGGGTAGACGATTGCCTGCGCGTCGAGCGGGTGGCCTATTATCTTCGCCTGCTGCCGCGCGACCTCGAGCGCCCTGGATATCTCGCCCTTGTACTCCATCAGCCTTTCCCATTTCTCCTCGAGCGACGGGTCGAGCCACTCCCTTTGCGTCTCCGGCATGGTCGAAAGGTGCACGCTTTCGGCCTTCTCCCCGGGCAGGAAGGCCCACGCCTCGTCTGCCGTGAATACAAGTACGGGCGCCGTGAGCCTTACGAGGTGGTCGAGCACGTGGTACATCGTGGTCTGGGCCGCCCGCCTTCCCCTCGAGTCCGTCCTTGCCGTGTAAAGGCGGTCCTTCACGATGTCGAGGTAGAAGGACGAGAGGTCGACGGTGCAGAAGTTGTGGACCGAGTGGTATACGACGTGGAACTCGAAGTCGTCGTATGCCGCCCTTATCCGCTCGGCGAGCCTCGTGAGCTTGTGGAGCGTAAGCCTGTCCAGCTCCTCCAGTTCCTCGTACCTCACCTGGTTCTTTTCCGGGTCGAAGTCGTAGAGGTTCCCGAGTATGAACCTGAAGGTGTTCCGTATCCTCCGGTAGGCCTCTGAGAGCCTCTTCAATATCTCCTCGGAGATGCGGACGTCCTCCCGGTAGTCCTCGCCGGCAACCCAGAGCCGGAGGACCTCTGCGCCGTATTTCCCGATGACCTCCTGCGGGGCGACCACGTTCCCCGTGGACTTGCTCATCTTCCTCCCGGAGCCGTCTACCACGAAGCCGTGAGTGAGGACCGCCGAGTAGGGCGGGACCGAGCGCGTGGCCTCGGAGGCAAGGAGCGAGGAGTGGAACCAGCCCCTGTGCTGGTCGCTCCCTTCGAGGTAGAGGTCCGCCGGGAACTTGAGGTTCTCCCTCTTCTCGAGCACCGCCGAGAAGCTGACGCCCGAGTCGAACCAGACGTCGAGGATGTCCTCCTCCTTTTTGAACTCCTTTCCCCCGCAATCGGGGCAGGCAAGGTCCCCGGGAGCGAACTCTTGAAGCTCCCTTCCGAACCAGGCGTCAGCGCCTTCCTCTTCGACCATGGAGGCGAGCTTTTCTATAAGCCCCGGGTCGAGGACGGATTTCCCGCAGCTTACGCACTTGAGGGCCGGTATGGGCACGCCCCATGCGCGCTGCCTTGAAAGGCACCAGTCCGGCCTGTTCTGGACCATGTTGTAGATGCGGTCTTTGCCCCAGGAAGGCACCCACCGGACCTTGTCGCTTATCGCTTCGAGGGCTTTTTTCCTCAGGTCCCCGGCTTCCATCGATGCGAACCACTGCTCCGTGGCCCTGAAGATGATGGGGGACTTGCACCTCCAGCAGTGCGGGTACGAGTGCCTGATGTCCTCTTTCAGGAGGAGGGAGCCGTTATTTCTGAGCAGCTCGACTATCGCGTCGTTGGCCTTGAAGACGTGTTGTCCCGCGAACTCGGGCACTACCTGCATGAACTTTCCGGCGTCGTCCACGGGGTTGTATATTTCGAGGCCGTGCTTGAGCCCCAGCTCGTAGTCGTCCTGGCCGTGGCCGGGCGCGATGTGAACGATGCCGGTGCCCGCTTCGAGGGTCACGTGCTCGCCAAGGAGTATGACGGAGTCCCTGTCTATGAAAGGGTGGCGCGCCTTCATGCCTTCGATAACCGAGGCGCGGAATTTTTTAAGGACCGCACGTGACTTCCAGCCGAGTTTGGTCGAGACCTCCTCGGAAAGCCCATCGGCGATTATGTATGACGCGCCTCCGGCTGATACGAGCGCGTAATCGAGCTCCGGGTGCAGCGCGACCGCGAGGTTCGCCGGAATGGTCCAGGGAGTGGTCGTCCAGATGATTACATATGCCTTCTCGTCGGGTATGGAGACCCCGAGCCTCTTTTCGATCTCCGCCTTGTCCATCTCGAACCGGACATATATCGAAGGCGAGGTCTTGTCGGCGTACTCGACCTCCGCCTCGGCAAGGGCGGTCATGCACGAGGGGCACCAGTGAACGGGCTTCTTGCCCTTGTACACGATCCCGTTCTCGACGAACCTCTTGAGCTCCCGTAGTATCGAGGCCTGGTAGCCGTAGGCCATGGTGAGATATGGCCTGTCCCACTCGCCGAAGACGCCGAGTCGCTTGAAGTCCTCGCGCTGGACCTCCACGAACTTTTCGGCATAGGCCCTGCACCGCTTCCTTATTTCAAGCTTGGAGAGGTCCTGTTTCTCCTTGCCCAGTTCTTTTTCCACCTGAAGTTCTATTGGTAGGCCGTGGCAGTCCCAGCCCGGGACGTAATCGGTCGAGAAACCGGTCATGGACCTGCTCTTTACCACGAAGTCCTTGAGGATCTTGTTGAGCGCGTGGCCTATGTGTATCCTGCCGTTCGCGTATGGCGGGCCGTCATGGAGCGTGTACCTGGGCCTTCCCCTGCCCGCCTCCATTATCTTCCCGTACAGGCCGGAGTCCTCCCAGGATTTAAGCGTCTCCGGCTCCCTTTTGGGGAGCTCGGCCCGCATCTGGAAATCAGTTTTCGGGAGATTAAGAGTCTCCTTGTAATCCATTTAATGTTGCTCCTGTCATTTCCTCGTTTTTGCCGGAAATATTAAAAATAGCACAAGGAGGCGGGAAATAAAAATATTTTTTGCCCCCCCGAGAGGCGGACCGGAGCGCCTGGAAGCTCGAATCCCGCCACCCAGGCCCAATGTTTACTCCATGCGGCTTTCGTGGTATTTTATAAGGTAAACTTTTCTCCGATAATCCAAGTAAATAAAGGCCTTAGATGAGCAAAAGAGATTCAGCTTTCAGGATGAAGTCCGAATTCACGCCAAAGGGGGACCAGCCCCGGGCCATAGAGGCCCTTGCAGAGGGCCTGCGGCGCGGCGAAGGGCACCAGGTGCTCCTGGGCGTCACCGGCTCGGGCAAGACCTTCACCGCTGCCAAGGTCATAGAGGAGCTCGGCAGGCCCGCGCTCGTAATAGCCCCGAACAAGACCCTTGCGGCCCAGCTCTATGCAGAGTTCAGGGACCTCTTCCCTGATAACGCGGTAGAATACTTCGTCTCTTATTACGACTACTACCAGCCCGAGGCCTATGTGCCGACGACCGACACCTTCATAGAGAAGGACGCCTCCATAAACGACGAGATAGACAAATTAAGGCACTCGGCGACACACTCGCTCCTTACGAGGAGGGACGTCGTCATAGTCGCCTCGGTTTCCTGCATCTACGGCATAGGCTCGCCTGACGACTACGGTTCCATGCACGTCTATGCCGAGCGGGGAATGGAGACCGACAGGTCCGCGTTCCTGAAGAAGCTCGTGGAGATGCAGTATTCGAGGAACGACGTGGACTTCCACAGGGGTGTTTTCAGGGTGAGGGGGGACGTGGTCGACGTCTTCCCGGCTTACGAGGCCGAGACCGCGCTCCGGTTCGAGTTCTTCGGCGATACCATCGAGGCGATAACCGAGATAGACCCGCTCCGGGGAAAGCCACTCCGGAAGGCCGAAAAGGCGCTCATACATCCCGCGAGCCACTTCGTCACAACGAGAGACAACCTGGCGAGGGCCATAGAGGGCATAAGGGTCGAGCTCCGGGAAAGGCTCATGGAGCTTAAGGCCGCAGGGAAGCTCCTTGAAGCGCAGAGAATAGAGCAGAGGACGTTATTCGACATAGAGATGCTGCAGGAGATGGGCTACTGCCCGGGCATAGAGAACTACTCGAGGCACATCTCCGGGAGGCTCCCTGGCGAGCCGCCATACACCCTCATCGACTACTTCCCCGAGGACTACGTGCTCTTCCTCGACGAGAGCCATATAACAGTGCCGCAGCTTAACGGCATGTACCACGGCGACCGTTCGAGAAAGAAAACGCTCGTCGAGTACGGATTCAGGCTCCCCTCGGCCCTGGACAACAGGCCGCTCAAGTTCGAGGAGTTCGGAAGGAAGATAAGGCAGGCGGTCTATGTATCGGCCACCCCCGGAGATTACGAGTACCGGATGGCCGCAGGGAGCGTCGTCGAGCAGATAATAAGGCCCACTGGCCTCATGGACCCGGAAATAGAGGTGAGGGGCGCGGCAACCCAGGTCGACGACCTCCTCTCTGAGATAAGGAAGAGGGTGAGGGCGGGCGAGAGGGTGCTGGTTACAACCCTTACCAAGAGGATGGCCGAGGACCTTACGCAGTACTATTCCGAGCTGGGGATAAGGGTCAAATACCTCCACTCGGACATAGAGACGCTTGAGAGGGTGGAGATAATAAGGGATTTGAGAATGGGGAAGTTCGACGTGCTCATCGGGATAAACCTCCTGCGTGAGGGGCTCGACATACCCGAGGTCTCGCTCGTGGCGGTCTTCGACGCGGACAAGGAGGGGTTCCTCCGCTCCGGGAGGTCGCTCATACAGACCTCCGGCAGGGCCGCGCGGAACGTAAACGGCAAGGTCATACTGTATGCCGATTCAGTCACCAGATCCATGAGGGCAGCGATCGACGAGACCGCACGTAGGCGCGAGAGGCAGTCGGAGTTCAACATTACGAACAACATCACCCCCGAGACCATAAAGAGCAGGATCAAGGACGTCCTGAGCTCCATCTATGAAAGCGACTACTATACCGTGCCCGTGGCGGCCGAAAAGGCCGGGGAGTACGTGCCCCCGCACGAGCTGCCGCGCCTCATAAAGTCGCTCAGGAAGGAGATGGAGAGGGCGGCGAAGAAGATGGACTTCGAGAAGGCTGCGGAACTCCGTGACAGGATAAAGGAGCTTGAAGCGATGGAGATACGGGTCGGCTGACAGTTTCAGCCGCGCCTGTATATGCAGGGGTGCACCAGCCTTTCCCACAGCCGCGACAGCGTCAAGGCCCTCGCCTTGCTCATCCCGAGGGACCTCATCCGGCAGAAGACGTGCAGGCTGTTGAGGTAATGCTGTATAAGGCGCATGCTCTTCACCCCTATTCAACGGACCAGGTACGGCCAGGACGCCTACGTTTTGCTTTTCGGTCGCCTGGGCCTGGCGCTTTAGGTCTTTTTTCGGCGGCGGCTTTTGCATGAGGCGGGTTCCCGGCATAAAGCCTTGCGGATATTGACATAAACGATTACAATTGCATGGCAGGCTGCTGAAAAAGCCCGCTTCAAGGTGTCGTCTTCAAAATTGGGCACTCCGGCGTACCATAAAAGTACGCCTCGTTCCTCGTTTTTCGACTACTTGCATCTTGAGCTTTTTGAGCAGCCTGCATGTGATTTTGAGTTTTTAGCAACCTGATATTCTGATTCCATTCGGGAGAGTATGATGCGCGATTTTCTTTCGGAAATGGCTAAAAGGCCGCTCGTCTTCGACGGCGCGACCGGCACAATGCTCCAGAGGCTGGGGCTTAAGCCCGGCGGCTGCCCGGACGAGCTTTGCCTTAAGGAGCCGGGGCTCGTTAAAAAGGTGCATTCGCTTTACATAGAGGCCGGCTCGGATATCGTTACCACGAACACCTTCGGCGCTAACAGGGTGAAGCTCGACGAGTACGGCCTTGCCCGGAAACTGAAAGAAATAAACGTGGCCGCGGCCAAATGCGCGAGGGAATCCGCCGGCTCCGGAAGGTTCGTGGCCGGGGGGCTCGGCCCAACGGGGAGGTTCGTGGAGCCTGTCGGGGACATGCCCTTTGACGAGGCCGAGGAGATTTTCAGGGAACAGGCCCTGGCGCTCAAGGAGGGCGGTACGGACCTCGTCATCATCGAGACCATGATGGACCTTCGCGAGATGAAGGCCGCGATAAAGGGCGCGAAGTCCTCGGGGCTGCCGGTAGTCGCCACCATGACCTTTGACGAGACCATGAGGACCGTCCTCGGCACTCCCCCGGAGTCTTTCGCCATCGTAGCCGCCTCTCTCGGCGCGGACTGTGCGGGCGCGAACTGCTCTCTCGGCATAGAGGGCATATACAAGGCTGTGCTCGCAATGTCGAAGGTCGTCTCCATCCCCTTGATAGCACAGGCCAACGCGGGCATACCGGTCCTCAAGGGGACCGAAACCGTATTCCCGGCCTCGCCCGAGGAGATGGCCGCGTTCGTGCCGAAGCTCGTCGACGCCGGGGTAAGGGTGCTCGGCGGCTGCTGCGGCACCACCCCCGAGCACATAAGGAAGATGGGGGACGTTTTCAGGAACTCGAAGCCCGCGCCCGCGAGGCAGGCCGGTTTTACCGCGCTTTCGTCCCGGACATCCTTCATATCGTTCGGGGGCGGCTTCTCGCCGGTTATCATAGGCGAGAGGATAAACCCCACGGGCAGGAAGACCCTTGCCGCCGAGATAAAGGAAGGGAAGACCGCCGGGATAAGGAACGAGGCAAGGGGGCAGGAGGCTTCCGGGGCCGGCGCGCTCGACGTGAACGTGGGCGTACCGGGCATAGACGAGCCCGCCTCGATGGCAAGGGCCGTATTCGCGGTGAACGAAAACTCGAGGCTCCCGATAGTTATCGACTCCTCTGACCCGGCGGCTGTGCTCGCGGGGCTTAAGGCGGTCGACGGAAAACCCCTCGTAAACTCCATAAGCGGCGAGGAGAAAAAGCTCTCGTCCATACTCCCGCTCGCAAGGGAATACGGGGCCGCGCTCCTGGGCCTTGCGCTCGACGACGAGGGCATACCCGAGACCGCCGAAGGAAGGCTCAGGGTGGCCGAGAGGATGCTCGAGAGGGTAATACAGGCGGGCATGAGGAAAGAGGACCTGGTAATCGACTGCCTTGCCATGACAGTAAGCGCCGCGCCCGAGAGCGCTAAAGAGACATTGAAGGCCATAAGGCTCGTAAAGGAGCGCCTCGGCCTCTCGACCGTATTGGGAGTAAGCAACATCTCCTTCGGACTCCCTGCAAGGGAGGTCATAAACGCGAACTTCCTCACCATGGCGCTTGAGGCGGGCCTTGACGCGGCCATCATAAACCCGAACAACAAGGCCATGATGGACGCCTTCCACGCCTCGCTAGTCCTCCTTAACAAGGACGTCAGGGCCGAGAGGTACATAAGGAGGCACCAGGCGCTTACCGGGGGCCAGGCGGAAAAAAAGGAGGGCGCTCCGGCCGCCGCCGCTGATGCCGCGGCCCTTTCCGTCGGCAACAGGCTCAAGCGCGCCGTAATCGAGGGCGACGAGGAGAACATAACCGCGCTCGTGGAGGAGGCCCTGAAGGAAGGATGGGAGCCCATAAGGATATCCAACGAGGCGCTCGTGCCCGGACTCGAAGAGGTCGGGAAGCTCTTTGCCTCGAACAGGTACTACCTCCCTCAGGTCATGCTCTCTGCCGACACCATGAAGAAGGCCTTTACGCGGCTTAAAAAGGAGATGCAGGGGAAAAAAGGCCCGTCGCTCGGCAAGGTGCTCCTTGCGACCGTCGAGGGCGACATACACGACATCGGCAAAAATATCGTCGCGACCCTCCTTGAGAACCACGGCTTCGAGGTAATTGACCTCGGAAAGAACGTGAGCGCGGACAGGATAGTCGAGGAGGCCGAGAAGAACAAGGTCGACATAGTGGGCCTCTCGGCCCTCATGACCACGACCGTGCTCGAGATGGACAACGTGATAAAGAGGCTCAAGGCAAAGGGGATAAAGGCCCTTACGATAGTCGGAGGGGCGGTAGTCACAAAGGAGTTTTCCGACAAGATAGGCGCCGACGAGTACGGCGGGGACGCGCTCGGGGCCATCGAGAAGATAAAGAGGCTTGTAGGCACTCACGCCTGACATAAGGATTTTTCAAAAGCGGGCCCGGGAACCCGGGCCCGCTTTTATTTTACCGGTGGAATGGCCGAAATAGTCGAGATAACCTCCCTTGCTTACGGCGGGAAGGGCGTGGGTCGCATAGGCGGCAAGGTCGTCTTCGTGCCCTATTCAGCGCCCGGCGACGTCGTGGAGGTGGAGGTCGTATCCGAGAAGAAGGGCTATTCCGAAGGCGAGTTAAGGCGGATCGAAAAGCCCTCGCCCGCGCGCGTTGAGCCCTTGTGCCCGCTCTACGGCGAATGCGGCGGCTGCAACCTCCAGCACATCGATTACGGGGCGCAGCTCGAATGGAAGCAGAGGATACTTGAAGAGACGCTCCGGAGAGTCGGAAAGCTTGAGGTAAAAAGCCTCTACGGGGAGGACTTCCCCGCCGGGCCGGAAGCCGTGAGGTTCGAGGGCCCGATAGCATCTCCAAGGGAGTTCAATTACAGGTCGCGGGCGAGGTTTCAGTTTAACGGCGGGTGCGCGGGCTTTTTCGCCGCCGCGTCGCACAGGGTCGTGGACATGGACGCCTGTCCGCTCCTCGACCCGCTCATAAACGAGAGCTATTCCGACATAAAGGACGTGCTCAAGTCGGTTGACGCGCCGGGCATATCCTCTTTCGAGCTTGTCTTGGGCGAGCGGGACTCGAAGACCGTAGCCGTCTTCAACTCGCATGAGGCCGGGCCCCTTCCATGGGCAAAGGCCCTGGCCGGGACGAGGCACCTAAAGGGTTTCGAGGTAAGGGCCTTGACGGACAGGAGTAGGAAGGGAAAGAGGGTCGCTTCCGTTGGGGATACTTCAGTTTCCCACGAGGCCGGGGGTATAGTCTTTTCCGCCGGGGCCGGGATTTTTTCGCAGGTGAACAGGCTCCAGAACAGGCACCTTGTGGCCAAGGCGATCGAGTTCGCGGCCCTTTCCGGCAAGGAGACTGTCATAGACCTCTTCTCCGGGGCAGGGAACCTGACTCTGCCGCTTGCGCGCATGGCAAGGGAGGCCATAGGGGTCGAGGCGGACAAAGATGCGGCCAGGGAAGGGGGCGGCAATGCCGCCAGAAATTCGATAGAAAACGTGCGTTTCCACGCCGAGGACTCTGTCCTCTGGCTTAAACGCAACCTGAATGTCCTTGAAAGGGAAAGGGACCCTGTGTTAGTATTGGACCCTCCGAGAGGCGGAGAGCCTCAAATAGCGCGGTCCCTTTCAGGGGCAAGGCCCGGGAGCATCATCTATATCTCATGCAGCCCGCCGACCCTCGCGAGGGACCTATTCTTTTTGGCGGGACTCGGATACAGGGTATCCAGGGCCGTTCTGATCGACATGTTCCCCCAGACATACCATGTTGAGAGCATCATGGGCTTGAGGTTGGCTGACTGAGTTTTTCCAACATCGAAACCAGGAGAGGTATTATGCACGAGCTTCCGATAATAAAACAGCTCAAGGAGGAACTTCAGAAGGTCGAGAAGGAGCTCCGCGTCGACGTGCCCAAGGAACTCCAGAAGGCAGCCGCGCACGGAGACCTCCGCGAGAACGCCGAGTACGAGGCGGCGAAGCACAGGCAGTCCTTCCTCCAGGCGCGCGCCGCGCAGCTGTCGTCCAGGATAAACACCCTGAGCTCCCTTAAGCTCGAGGACATACCAAAAGGCTCAGCCGGCTTCGGCTCGAGGATACACCTCGAAGACCTCGCTACCGGCGAGGAGGCCGTCTTCGAGCTCGTCACTCCAGAGGAGGTGGACCCGAGGAACGGCAAGATATCCGTGAGCTCGCCCATAGGGAGGGCCCTTCTGAACAAGAAAACAGGGGACGAAGTGGTGGTGGACCTGCCTGCCGGCAGGAAGGAATACGAAATGACCGAACTGTACACCCTCCACGACCTCCTTTTCAGGAAGCCCGACAGGTAGGGCGCGTCCGGCGGCCCGTTGCGACGGGGGTTGCGTTAACGGGAAACCGGATGTATAATCCCGGCTTCCCGTATGCGGGTAAAAACCCATGAAAGGAGCTCCGAACATGATTTCAGGTAGGAAGGTCGTCTTTGCCGCCGCAATCGTCGCGCTCGGTTTGAGCCTCCCGGCTTCCGGCCTGCTGGCCGCCGACAAGCACGGCCCGCACTGGTCTTACGAGGGGGAGCACGGCCCAGAGCACTGGGGGCATGTATCAAGCGAGTTCAAGGCCTGCTCAGAGGGGAAGGCGCAGTCCCCGATAGACCTCTCGAACGCCGCGCCCGAGGCGCTCTCAAAGATAGAGTTCGAGTACGCCTCTTCCGGCCTCAATATCGTCAACAACGGTCACACCGTGCAGGTCAACTACGACAAAGGGAGCTCGATAGTGGTGGACGGCTCCGAGTACGGGCTCGTCCAGTTCCATTTCCACACGCCGAGCGAGCACACTGTGGACGGCAGGTCCTACGGTAACGAGATGCACCTCGTGCACAAGAACGACAAGGGCCAGCTTGCAGTGGTCGGGGTGCTCATAGAAGAAGGCGAGGAGAACCCCGCATACAAAGCCATATGGTCGAACCTCCCGGCCAAGGCCGGAGAGGAGAGGTCGGCAGAAGCTGCCATAAACGCCCGCGAGCTTATCCCGTCCGAGAGCGGGTACTTCACCTACTCCGGGTCGCTTACGACCCCTCCCTGCAGCGAGAGCGTGAAGTGGATAGTGCTCAAGACCCCCGTACAGATGTCGGACGTGCAGATACAGGACATACGGAGCATAATGAACGAGAACAACAGGCCGGTGCAGCCCCTTAACGAGAGGGTCCTTAAGGTCAGCCAGTAACTGGAAAAATCTCTGATTTATAGAGATTGCCTGAAAACCGGTTAAATCTGTCTACCCCTGCCGTCCCCTTGCGGCAGGGTTTTTTTATTTCCGTCTTTATAAGAGGCGTTGCATTGCGGTAGAATATGGCGTTATGACAGGCTTTGAGGAGGGGTTTTAAATGGACAAGTCTTTTATCTTCGCCGTGCTCGCGGCTCTTGTGTGGGGCCTTGCGCCGGCTTTCGAGAAGATGGGCCTCAAGGGGCCGATAGACCCGTTCCTGGGCGTATTCATAAGGACCATACCGATAGCGGCCATAGTGGCCGCCGGGGTCCTTTTCATGGGGCGGATGGGAGAGGTCGCCAACATCGACCTCCGGAGCGCCCTTTTCCTGGCGGCGGGCGGCTTGCTTGCAGGCCTTTTCGGGCAGTTCGCCTTCTATGCGGCGCTGAAGACCGGGGAGGCCTCGGTCGTTGTGCCTGTGGCCGCGACCTATCCGCTGGTGGCCCTCTTCGTCTCGGTCATTTTCCTGGGAGAGGCGTTCACAGTGCAGAAGCTTGCGGGCATAGCCCTGGTGGTGGGCGGGGTGGTGCTCCTGAAATAAGGGGATTACTTTTCGAGGCCGGTCCTGAACTCGAGCATCTTCATTATGTCGCGCCTGGATATTATGCCCACGAGCTCGCCCTTCTTGAGTACAGGAAAGCGTCCTATGTGGTTGTTGCCGGTCATCCTGGTCAGGGCGTCAAGGGCGTTGTCGTCGGGGTTGAGCGAGTCCTCGGGGCCGAGCCTCTCCATGACCTCTCCGACCCTGGTCCGGGGCCATTTTTCCCTCTCGATTGACCGTACGTTCCCGAGAGTGAGTAGTCCCGAGACGTGCCCGTTGGAGGTGACGGGGTAGCTCGCGTGGTGGTGCTTGAAGAAGTAGTCCTCCACCGCTTCAGATACGGTTTTGTCCTCGCTCAAGGTTATTACGGGCGCGGACATGATGTCCCTGACTTTAAGCCCTTCGAGCGCCCTCTTTACCACGACCTGCTGGTAGCCGCTTTCAGCGGCCTGCCTGACGAAGACCCCGATGAGCACGAACCATAGCCCTCCGATGAAGTTCCCCACGAATATCTGCATGAAGCCCGCGACGATGAGAAAGAGGGCGAACCCCTTGCCGATGTCGCTCGCCACCCTCGTCGCCCTGTTCAGGTCGCCGGTCTTGAGCCACCAGAGGGCCCTGAAGACCCTCCCGCCGTCAAGCGGGAAACCGGGGATCATGTTGAAGACCAGGAGAACCACGTTTATGAGGGCGAGGTAGCCGAGTATGGAATTCAGGACAGGGTAGGTCTCGCCGCTTACCGCGCGGGCGCCTATCCAGAAAAGGATTGCGAGCACCAGGCTTGCCGCGGGCCCGGCTATCGCTATCTTCAACTCGGTCTTTGCGTCCTCCGGCTCCCTGGTGAGCTGCGCTACCCCGCCGAAGATGAAGAGCGTAATCTCCCTTATGTCCAGCCCCAGCCTGTTCGCGGTGTAGGAGTGCGATATCTCATGGATAAGGACGCAGGCGAATAGGAGCAGCGCCGAGACGACGCCCATGATGACGTAAGTGCCGGGGCCCAGGCCGGGGAGCGTGAAAGGGAAGTAGCCGTATGCGAGCGACCAGGCGAAGATGGCGAAAATTATAAACCAGGTATAGTCTATCGAGACCTGTATGCCGAGTACCTTGACGAGTTTTATTCCCCTGCCGTTCATTTCACCGCCCCCGGGCCCATGCACGCCTCCGTCCCGCTTTTATTAGAGTCTATCAGACCGGCAGAGGCGCCGCAAGACGGGCCTTTTGCTCGCAGGCCTTGTTTTGCGGTAGAATAGGTAATACAATCCCCGGGCTTGAAGGGCCCGTGGATGAACGGCCGGCGTTATAGAGGACGGCGCGGCATCAGGCCGGCCCCTGACCCGGTCGGGCGGAAAGGGATTAGTCCATGAGTTCGATAGTCGAGGTAAGGGGTCTTACGAAGGTATTCGACAGGCGGAAGAAGGCGGTCGACGGAATCTCCTTCGAGATGCGCGAAGGAGAGATACTGGGCCTCATCGGCCCGAACGGCGCCGGAAAGACCACCACCCTCCAGATGCTCCTCGGGCTTACCACGCCCACCTCCGGCGAGATAAGGATATTCGGCCTCGATATAAGCGCCCACAGGGAGGAGATACTGCGGCAGGTAAACTTCTCTTCGTCGTACATATCGCTGCCCTACTCGCTCACGGTCGAGGAGAACCTTACGGTCTTTTCCCGCCTCTACGGGGTGCAGGACAGGAAGGAGAGGATAAGGGAGCTCCTTACGGTCTTCGAGATACTCGATATAAAGGACACGCCCACGAGGAGGCTTTCTTCCGGCCAGATAACGAGGGTCTGCCTCTGCAAGGCGCTCCTCAACAGGCCCAGGGTGCTCTTCCTCGACGAGCCGACCGCGAGCCTCGACCCCGACATGGCCGACAAGACCCGGAGCCTCCTTAAGCGGATAAAGGAGGACGAGGGGCTCTCGATACTCTATACCTCCCACAACATGAAGGAGATGGAAGAGATGTGCGACAGGGTCATATTCATGGACAAGGGGCGCATAATCGCGACAGGCGACCCGGAGAGCATACTCCGGGAGTTCGGCGGAAGGACCCTCGAGGAGGTATTCATCAAGGTGGCGAGGCCCGGGAGGTGAGCCCGAGGCGCCAGAGGATACTGGCCTACACCATGCGCCACCTCTATCTTTACAGGAGGAGCCTGCCGAGGCTCATGGAAATACTGTACTGGCCTGTCCTCGACCTCCTTGTCTGGGGTTTCGTGACCGTGTATCTCTCGCGGCAGGAGGAGGGGGCGGTGCCCGGGTTCGTTACCTTCTTCATCGGCGCGCTCATACTATGGGACCTCCTCTTCAGGAGCCAGCAGGGCATATCGGTGTCCTTCCTCGAGGACGTCTGGTCGAGGAACCTCCTCAACATATTCGTAAGCCCGTTGAGCGCTACCGAGTACATACTTTCCTTGCTGTTCCTGAGCGCGATCAAGCTCGTCCTCACCGTGACGGTAATGGTCACGCTCGCGTGGGTCCTGTATGCCTTCAACATCTTCGTCCTCGGGTTCCCGCTCGTGCCGCTCGTGCTTAACCTCATAATAATGGGCTGGTCTGTCGGCATAATAACGACCTCGCTGATACTGAGGTTCGGCCAGGAGGCGGAGGTGCTCGCCTGGGGTGTCGCGCTCCTTTTTCAGCCTGTCTCGGCGGTCTTCTATCCGGTCGAGGTGCTTCCCGGGTTCCTCCAGGCCATCGCCGCTTACATACCCGCCGCTCACGTATTCGAGGGCATGAGGCTCGTCCTCAATACAGGCGAGTTCCCGGCAAGGGAGGTGGCCGCCGCCGCGGCGTTGAACGTCGCCTATATAACGCTTTCGGTC
>DIDN01000095.1 GCA_002418185.1 Deltaproteobacteria bacterium UBA5799 | reverse complement strand
CCACTGGCAATCAGGTCAAAGGGCGGTGAGGGGGTCGTAACAGAGAGCGACTTCCTCTCCGAGCGCGTCATAAAAGAGGAGATCCGCTCGGCCTTCCCCGACCACGGCATCCTCTCGGAAGAGAGCCCCGAGGAAAAAGGCCGCGCTCCGTACCGGTGGGTGATAGACCCGCTTGACGGCACAACCAACTACTCCCATTCGTTCCCGCATTTCTCGGTATCCATAGCGCTCGAGGAGAACGGGCGGGTGGTGCTCGGGGTCGTCTTCGACCCCCTGCGTGACGAGCTATTTCTGGCCGAGACCGGCAAGGGGGCTCTGCTCAACGGGAGAACCGTTCAGGTATCCCGTATCGAAAAGCTCGGCAGAAGCCTCCTTGCAATGGATTTCCCTAAGGACCTGGCCGCAAAAGAAAAAAGTGTCTTCAGGCGCTTCGCCGCCCTTTCCGGGAAGGCCCAGGCATTGAGGCGCGCGGGCTCAGCCGCCCTGGAGCTATGCTACGTGGCCGCCGGCAGGCTCGAGGGGTACTGGAACCCCGGGTTCCATCCGTGGGACGCTGCGGCGGGCTGGCTCATCCTGACCGAGGCAGGCGGGTCTATCACCGACCTGAAGGGCGGCCCCTTCTCGCTCGGCTCCGGGGAGTGCCTTGCTACCAACGGGCTCGTGCACGAAAAGGTTTTCAAGGTCCTCGAAGCGGCATAAATTCATCTCGGACACATTCCAGGGTGGAAACACCGGGGGCGCGCGCATGCGAAATGAGGTAAGGGCAATAGCCGAGGAGGCCGCAAAACGGGCGGGGGGGCTCCTTAAGGAGAGGCTCGGGAAGGCCGGCGAGGTGGAGTTCAAGGGCGCGATAGACCTCGTAACCGAGGCGGACCGCGCATCCGAAGACCTGATAACGGACGCTATAAGGAGGGCTTTCCCCGGACACGGCATCCTTGCCGAGGAGAGCCCCGAGGTGGTCAGGGACTCGCCATTCAAATGGATAATAGACCCGCTCGACGGGACCACGAACTACTCCCACGGCTTCCCGTTCTTCTGCGTATCCATAGCCTTCGAGGAGAAAGGCGAGGTCGTACTCGGGGCCGTATACGACCCCATGCTCGATGAGCTTTACACAGCCGAGAAGGGGCTGGGCGCCTTCCTTAACGGCAAGGAGATAAGGGTATCATCCGCGGACTCGCTCGACAGGAGCCTGCTTGCCACCGGCTTTCCCTATGACCTGCGCGTAACGGGGGACAACAACCTCGACCACTTCTTGGCTTTTTCGCTCAAGGCGCAGGCCATAAGGCGGGCGGGCTCTGCTGCCCTGGACCTCTGCTACACGGCCTCGGGCAGGTTCGACGGGTACTGGGAGATGAGACTCAGGCCCTGGGACGTCGCCGCAGGCGCGCTCATCGTTTCCGAGGCCGGGGGCCGGGTGACCGACTTCAAGGGCGCATCCTTTTCCGTCTACGGCAAGGAGTGCCTCGCCTCGAACGGCAATATACACGATCGCATGATAAACGTGCTCAAGGGGCAGGACCCGGATGATTAACCTTTTACTCAGGCTCATAATACTTACAGCCGGGGTGTTCCTGGCCTCGTTCCTCGTCCCGGGCGTCAATGTCGAAGGGTACGGCCCGGCGATAAAGGCCGCGGTCCTCCTCGGCATCATGAACCTCATAATAAAGCCGGTCCTCCTGGTCCTTACCCTCCCGATAAACATACTCACACTGGGGCTGTTCACGCTCGTCCTCAACGGCCTTATACTCTGGGCCGTGGGCTCGCTCATATCGGGCTTTCTCGTAGCCGGGTTCCTCCCGGCCCTGCTCGGGGCCGTTGTCATAAGCCTCTTGAGCATCGTCCTCAACAGGTTCCTCTGACCTTGACAGATTCTCGATAGCTGGTTTAATTAAGCTATGAAATTCGCCTGTCAAGCGTCGTTTTCAAGCCGCCGCTTCCGGGACAGGGCGCGCAAATAATCGTAAGCGGAAGGAGGTACCATGCCACAGCACCAGCCCAAGAAGTTCGACCTCAAGCCCGAGGGCCTTTCCGAGGCCCAGATTTCGAACCACAGGGACATACTCTACGTCGGCTACATCAATAAATTGAACGAGATAGGGGAGAAGCAGAGGAAGGCAGACCTCGCCAGCGCGAACCAGGTCTTCTCTGAATGGAGGGCCTTGAAGATAGAGGAGACCTTCGCCTACAACGCCGTCGTACTCCACGAGCTCTATTTCGAGAACCTCATGGGCAAGGGCGGCAAACCCTCGGGTAAGTTATCCGACCTCATCGCGAAAGAGTGGGGCTCGTTCGAAAAGTGGACCGAGGAGTTCAAGGCCAGCGGCATGTCTTGCAGGGGCTGGGTGGTTACGGCCCTTTCGCTCTATGACGGCAAGCTCCACAACTACTGCCTTGACGCGCATAACGAGAAGGTCCCCATGAACGTCGTGCCCATACTCATAATGGACGTGTACGAGCACGCCTACTTCATGGACTACGGCGCAAAGAGGGCGCCCTATATCGACGCGTTCATGAAGAACATCGACTGGGGAGCATGCCAGAAGAGGCTGGAGAGGGTCGACCTCGACCAGGTGCTAAAGGAGGCGGCGAGCTGACCGCGCTTTCGGAACAAAGTTTGATATTAAAAACCCCGCCTGAAAAGGCGGGGTTTTTGTTTGTGCTTCATGGAAGGGCAGGCAGGTTTGGTAGCGAAGCAGACCCAACAAGGAAAAGATACAAAACTACAATCGGTCAATCTGAGTGTGTGTTGCAACGGAAGCGTCAAGGCCTTTTGCGCGCTGCCGCGCTTTTCGGCATAAGGCTCCGCTCTCGTCCCGCCTCCATCCTCCGGGCTCGGCCCTTATGTAGCTCGGCCTTTGGCCTCGCTCCTGCTGCCCCGCGCTTGCCCGCCCTTCCCCCATCCCCATGTTCGCTCCGCCTTATGCCCGGGGTATTTTGAAAACAATGAAATAATTATTTTTGTGTATTTCAACAGCCCCCGGAGGGTAAGGCGAGCGTAGCATAAGAGAGGAAGAGCGTGAACGGGCCGGGGAAGTAGAACGAGGCCCTTCGCTTCGCTCAGGGTAAACTCCGCGACTTTAGGGGCCCGTTCACGGGGTCGGGGAGGAGGCTAGCAAGCGAGCCTTACCCTCTAAACCGCACGGCAGTGCGGAAAGTCATCTTCCAAACAAGTCAGAAAACGACTATGTTCAGTTGCTTGAGAGCTACCGTCCTCACGAGCTCTCTATGAATATCCTTCCAGGGTCTTCGAGGTAGGCCACTATCTTGTTAACGAAGCGGGCCGCGTCCGCGCCGTCAATGACCCGGTGGTCGAAGGTGAAGGAAATAGGGAGCACCCTCCTTATGGCCACTGACCCGTTAACCACCCAGGGCCTCTCGCTTATCTTCCCCGTGCCGAGTATGGCCACGTCCGGGTGGTTTATTATGGGCGTGGCGTAGGTGCCCCCGAAGCTCCCGTAGTTGCTTATGGTGAATGTAGACCCCCTGAGTTCATCGAGGCTTATCTTCCTCTCCCTGGCCTTTAAGGAAAGTTCCTGCAGTTCCGCGGCAAGGTCGAGTATGGTCTTTTTTTCAACATCCTTGACGACCGAGACCATGAGGCCCTCGGGCGTGTCCACGGCAAAGCCGATGTTGTAGTATTTCTTTAATATTATCTCTCCGCCCTGCTCGTCGACAGAGGCGTTTACCCTGGGGTAAGCGGCAAGCGCGTGCTGCGCGGCCTTCATGAAGAACGGGAGGAAGGTGAGGTGCACCCCTCTCTCCTTCGCCACCTTCGCCTCCCGCTTCCGGAGGGCCCAGAGCTCGGTCACGTCGGCGTCGTCCATGCCGGTGACTGACGCGGCGGTCCTCTGGCTCGCAAGAAGGTTCTTGGCTATTGCCTTTCTTACGCCCCTTATCGGGATGCGCTCTATCGCGCCATATTTGTCCTGCCCCGGCGGCCTTTCCTCGGCAGGCTTCCCGGCCTTCTCTTGAAGCCTTGGCTCGTAGGCCCTCTCGGCCTCCTCCCTTTCCGGCGCCTTCGGCGGGGCGGGCTTGCCTTCACTGGCCGCCTTTACGTCCGCCTCGGTTACGATGCCCCCGGGGCCTGTCCCCTTCACGGTCGAGAGGTCCACGCCGAGCTTTTTGGCAAGGGCCCTGGCCTTGGGGGAAGCGGTTATCTCTTCCTTTTCGGGGAGAGCGCCCACTACCGACACCGACGGGGGCCTCGCCCTCTTCTCCTCCTCCGCTCTCTTCTCGGGGGCCTTCTCCCCGGCGGCGACTTCGGTCTCTATCTTCATAAGGGTCTCGCCGACGTTGATTGTCTCGCGCTCGCCCTTATTGATGCTCGCGACCCTTCCTCCCCTCGGCGAAGGGACCTCGACGATGGCCTTGTCGGTCTCGACCTCTACGACGACCTGGTGCTCCTCGACGCGGTCGCCCTCGCTTACGCGCCACTTCACCACCTCGCCCTCGGTTATTCCCTCGCCGAGGTCGGGCAGCTTGAATTCGAATTCCATCGTGGCCCTCCTAAGGAGAAAAGATAAGCAGGATTTGTCGCTACCGCGAATATCTAACCAGGGTGCCTCTCAAAATCAGGGAAAAGAGCGACTTTCAATTCAGTACTGCATCACCTTTTCAAAAGCCGCCCTGATCCTCCAGGGAGCGGGCACGTAGTGGTCCTCGAGCCTCGCCATGGGGATTACCGCGTCAGGGGCGGCGATCCTGATTACCGGGGCCTTCAGGTACTCGAACGCCTCTTCGGCGGCCAGGGCGGCAATCTCGGCCCCGAGGCCCCCTATCCGCGTGGCCTCGTACACTATTACGAGCCGTCCGGTCTTTTTGACCGAATTTACCACGGCCTCCTCGTCATAAGGCCGGAGGGTCCGGAGGTCGATTATCTCGCAATCAAAGCCCTCGGAGGCCTCGGCGGCCCTGTGGAGCATGGTGCCCCAGGAGACGACGGTTATGTCGCTGCCCTCCTGATAAACGGAAGCCTTGCCGAGAGGGATTGTGTATTCCTCCTCCGGGACCTCGGCTTTTATCGACCTGTAAAGCCTCGACGCCTCAAGAAAGAGGACAGGGTCCGGGTCCCTGATGGCCGAGGCAAGGAGACCCTTGGCGCTGTACGGGTCTGACGGCACTACCACCTTGAGCCCAGGCATGTGGCAGAAGAGCGCCTCAGTGGACTCGGAATGCAGCTCCGGCGGCTTTATGCCTATGCCGTAGGGAGTGCGGACCACCATCGGGCATGTATAGCGGTTCCGGGAACGGGACCGGATGCGCGCGGCGTGCGAGAAGAGCTGCTCAAGCCCGGCGTACGTAAACCCCATGAACTGTATCTCGGCAACGGGCTTCATGCCGTAGGCCGCAAGCCCTACTGCCGAGCCTATGATGCCGAGCTCCGAAAGCGGGGTGTCCATGACCCTGTCGGGCCCGAACCTGTCCAGAAGGCCCTGGGTGACCCTGAAGACCCCTCCGTCCTTCCCCACGTCCTCGCCGATGACGATGACGTCCCTGTCCCGCTCCATTTCCTGGGCGAGGGCCTGGTTTATTGCCTGCACGAGGTTCAGCCTCGCCACTTTAGCTCCTTAAGCTCCCGGCCCTGCCTCGGGGTGAGCGAGCCGTATGTGTATTGTATGATGTCAGCCGGGTCCGGGGCCTCGAATGCCTCGGCCTTCCTTATCTCCGAGTCGACCCTCTCCTCGGCACTTTTCGTCACCCCGTCCTCGTATTCCCTGGACCACCAGCCCTTCTTTTCCATGTAGGTCCTGAGCCTTTTGAGCGGCTCCCTCTCCTTCCAGTACTCGACCTCCGAGTCGCTCCTGTAACGCGAGGAGTCGTCGGCTGTCGTGTGGTCGTCGAGTCGGTAGGTGAAGCACTCTATGAGCGTAGGCCCCCCGCCTGCCTTGGCCTTCTCTATCGCGTCCCTCGTCACCTTGTATACGGCGGTTATGTCGTTGCCGTCCACCTGGACGCCCTCGAAGCCGTAGCCGAAGGCCCGCTCGGCGATGGTCTTCGCGGCGGTCTGCCTGGCCCTCGGCACCGATATGGCCCACTGGTTGTTCTGGCATATGAAGATGGCCGGCACCTTGAAGACCCCGGCGAAGTTGAGCCCTTCGTGGAAGTCGCCCTTTGACGACCCGCCGTCGCCGAAGTAGACCGCGGCCGCTTTCCTGTGCCCCTTGAGCTTCATGGCCCAGGCCGCTCCGGTTGCGTGCGGTATCTGCGTGCCCACGGGCACGCTCATGGGGAAGAGGTAAAAGCCCGGCGGGGCCTGCATCCCGCGCTCGTCCCCCGCCCAGTAGCGGTAGAGCATCCATATGGGGTAGCCCCTTGCTATGTAGACGCCTGATTCCCTGAAGGTCGGGAAGAGCCAGTCCTCTTCGCCGAAGGCGAGCGCCGTGCCTATCTGGGAGGCTTCCTGCCCCAGTATGGACGCATAGGTGCCGAGGCGCCCCTCCCTCTGGAGGCTCAGGGCCCTGTGGTTGAACGTCCGGGCGAGGATTATCGTCTCGAAGAAGCGCCGGAAGTCCTCCCCGGAAAAGCCGCTCAGGAGAGACTCATCGGCCCCGCCACTCTCGTCGATAATCTGGACGCTTTTTGTCTCGGAGCTTGAGACGGTCTTTGCAGGCATAGAGGAAGTCTATCAGCCAAAAACCTGACCGTCAAGGCGGGCGCTGCCGCTGGCAACGCCGAGCATTCCGTCGGACAGGCGACAACCGGCTTACATGAAAACATCCCAGGCGCTGTCGCCCGTCCGGAAAGGACCCTCTCAAAATACTGGAATTCGTGGAAAACCGCATGGTATCATGTCCGCCTGTATGGAAGAACCGATTCAGTTCGACATAAGCCCGGTGAAGTTCAATGAGAACGGGCTCGTGCCTGCCATAGCTCAGGACTCCCGGACGTCAGAGGTCCTCATGATGGCCTGGATGGATAAAGTCGCCATCGAGAAGACCATCGCTACCGGCAGGGCGCACTACTTCAGCCGCTCCCGGGGGAGGCTCTGGCAGAAGGGCGAGTCCTCCGGGAACTTCCAGGAGGTCCGCTCGATAAGGTACGACTGCGACGGGGACACGCTCCTCCTGCTCGTCGAGCCCAGGGGGCCGGCGTGCCACACGGGCGAGAGGACCTGTTTTTACAGGGCCCTCGACGGGGGAGAGGTAAAGCCCTCGGGCCCGGCGGTGCTGACCGAGCTCATGAGGGTCCTTGCCGAGAGGAAGGACGCCGATCCCGCAAAGTCCTATGTCGCCTCGCTATATGCCAGGGGCCTTACGAAGATACTGGACAAGATAGAGGAGGAGTCGGGCGAGCTTCTGGAAGCCGCAAACTACAATGACAACGGCCAGGTGGTGTACGAGCTCTCGGACCTCCTCTTCCACTGCCTCGTCCTCCTTTCGTTGAAGGGCATCGGCGTTGACGAGGTCTTCGGCGAGCTCGCGAGGCGCTTCGGGATTTCAGGGATAGCCGAAAAGGAGGCGCGGGGCGGGAAATGAGCGACTGCATATTCTGCGTGATAGGGAGGAAAGAGGCGAAAGCCGAGGTCGTCCACGAGAGCGAAAGGCTCGTGGTCGTCAAGGACATAAACCCGCAGGCGCCCACGCACTTGCTTGTCATACCTAAGGAGCACTACGCGACGCTCATGGACTGCGATGACAGGGAGCTGCTTTCAGAGATGCTCGAGACGGCAAAGGCGCTGGCAGTAAAGCTCGGGCTTGACAAGAGGGGTTTCCGAACAATCATAAACACCAACGAGGAGGGCGGCCAGACGGTCTTCCACCTGCACATGCACTTCATGGCAGGCAGGCCGCTCCTCGGCAGGATGGGATAAGAGAAAAGGGAGGCGCGAGAAAAGAGTATGGCTGAGATACTACCAGGACCGGTTTGCCACAGCTGCGGCATGCTGATAATGGGCAGGGACGAGTTCGGCTCAGAGGCCAACGTCGCCGTGATGAACACATATTACTGCAGGTACTGCTACTGGAAGGGGCAGTTCACCGAGCCGGATATAACCAAAGAGGAGATGCTGGAGAAACTCTCTTCCGCCATGATGACCTCACAGAACGTCTCGAAGGAAGAGGCCCGCGAGATGGCCCTGGGGAGGATGAAGCTCCTTAAGAGGTGGAAGGACAAATAATAACCTGGGTCAGGTCCTTTCAGACTGGCAAAGTCCCACTCCGTATTTGAATGCCGGGGTCATATCCCGTACCCTTTCCCCTTAAGCTCTTTCCTTATCCTTTCCGAATGCCCGTGGCCTTCGGTCTCAAGCACTATTTCGAGCCGGATGGTGTTGATGGGCGCTGACACCGCCTCCCTCTCGTGTATCACGTGAAGGATATTGGCCTTGAGCGCCGCAATGTCCGCCGTAAGCCGGGCAAGGGAGCCCGGCTCGTCCGGTATGAGGGCCGAGAGCCTCATTATCCTCCCCTCCCTTATAAGCCCGAGCCTTATAATCCTGTCGAGTGTAGTTACGTCGATATTGCCGCCGCTAAGGACGAAAACGGCCTTCCTTACGGATTCAGGTAGCTTACCTTCTATGGCCGCCGCCACGCCTACCGCCCCGGCGCCCTCGACCACGAGCTTTTTCCTCTCAAGGAGCTGCACAATGGCCCACGCTATCGAGTCCTCGCCGACGCCGTAGACATCGTCCACAAGCTTTCTTATTATACCGAAGGTCTTCTCGCCCGGCCGCTTAACGGCTATGCCGTCGGCTATGGTCGGCCTCTGCTCGACCTCCGAGGGCTTGCCCCTTCTAAGGGACTCCATGCAAGAGCTCGAAGCCGCGGCCTCGACCCCTACCACCTTCACCTTTGGGTTCTTCTCCTTGACAATAGACGCTATGCCCGAGATGAGGCCGCCGCCGCCCACCGGGACGATGACGGCGTCAGCGTCGGGCGAGGCCTCGATTATCTCAAGACCTATGGTGCCCTGCCCCGCGATTATGGAATGGTCGTCAAAGGGATGGATGAAGGCGAGCCCTTGTTGGGCGGAAATCTCCTTTGCGGCGGCGTACGACTCGATGAAGTTCCTTCCCCGGACGATCACCTCGCCGCCGTATCCCCTCGTGGCCACGAACTTTACGATGGGTGTAGTCTCGGGCATGACTATGAGGGATTTCACGCCGAGCAGCGCCGCGGCCCAGGCCACCCCCTGCGCGTGGTTGCCCGAGGACGCGGCCACGACCCCCGCCGCCTTTTCCCGCTCTGAA
>DIDN01000101.1 GCA_002418185.1 Deltaproteobacteria bacterium UBA5799 | reverse complement strand
CGGTGTGAATGCCGGCCCCGCCGAGATAAGGGCTCCTCTCGATGATGACCACCCTTTTACCGAGCTTCGCTGCCTGGAGCGCCGCCTTCTGCCCGCCGGGGCCGGAGCCCACGACGATGACGTCGTATTCCCTCATTGCGCGCACCTCTGCCGTATTAGTCCGCTGTCATTATATACTAAAACGGGACGGAGCCGGGGGGAAAACGGCGGGGCCGACTCAGCTTATCTCGCCGATTATCCTTGCGAGCTTCTCGCGCATTTCCCTTGCGATAATCGCGAGCGCCGGGTTCTCTATCATCGACATGACGACTACGGGGTCGACTGCCGCCACCGTGGCCCCGCCCTCGTCGTTCTCGTATATCACGATGTGGAACGGGAGGAGCAGCCCGGCCTCGGTCTCGACCGTAACGGCCTTGTGCACGAGCTGCGCGTGGCATACGGAGAGCACCTTGTATTTCCTGAATTCCTTTCCGAGCCTCTGCCTGAAGAGGCCGGAGATGTCGAACTCGTCCATGACGCCGAAGCAGTCCATCTCAAGGGCCGCGCGGACGCTCTCGACCGCCTGCTCGAAACCCGAACCGGTCTTCTTTGATATCGAATACTTGCTCATGGCCTCTCTTCAACGGCTCCTTGTGGGTCCTCCCGCGTACACGCCGCCATCGGCCCGCCTGCCGTTCCGGTCCCTTCGGCCGTCTCCAGGAGAGGTCAGTCCAGCGAAAAGAAATCCTGCGGGAACTCCGGGTCCACGACGAGGCCGTGCATCCGGACGCGCTCCACGAGCCTGCCGCCCGCGTCATAGGCCTCGACCTTTACCGGGAGGCTGGTCGCGCGGTCGAGCCACAGCCTGTACATGTTCGTCCCGTCAACCTCGCGGCCTCCCCTGCCTTTCACTTCGACGAGCAGGGCCTTTTTTCCGTTTACGTCCTCTTCACCCATGACCTCCAGGGTCCCGTCCTTTTTCAGCTCGCTTACGTTCTCGAGGAGCGACCCGATGGAAGACTCGTCCACCGTGTGCCCGCGCGAGCTCCTTATCAGCCTGTCCTCCGGGTCGAGGCGCATCTTGAACGACCGGAGGAACCTGAACGGGCGGAGGACCACCTCCCTCTCTACGGGGTCGTAGACGAGGACCGCACCCCCGTGAGGCTCCTCGAACTCCATCCTGATATATCCGGGCTTCCTGTAAAAGTACCTTATGACCTCGGTCCTGTCGGACTCGGCCCTGAGAGTGACGCTATAGGCCTCAAGACGCCTGAAGCTCTCAAGGGCGGCCTCTACGGGGTCTCCTGCCGTGAGGGCCAGGGTAACGGCAAACAGTCCGAAAAGCATCCGGTGCCCTCGTTTTTGGCGCTGCGGGACCATTACTTTCTCTCTGGATTATAGCCGTAACCGCGCGGATTGCAAGGGACGGCAGTAACGAAGGAAAGCCGGAAGGGTCAGCCCTTCTCGCGCTCGAGGACCGGGTAGGCGACGTTGGTTATGTAAGAGTTAATCCTCTTGAGGTTCGTAAGGACGTCCAGGTGTATGGCGCTCGTGTCTATGGACTCCTTGAACCCTTTGTGGAGCCTGTTTATGTGGTTCTGCCTGAGTTCCCTTTCGAGCTCGGAAAGCCTCTGCTTGTGGGTGATGAGCCTCCTTGAGAGTTCGAGGTCGCTCCCGGCAAAGGCGGCCACCCCCATCTCGAAGTCCTCCACCACCCTCCTGTGGAGCTCCTTTATCTCCCTCATCCCCTCGGCGGAGAAGGAGAAGCCGCCCTTTATCTTCTTCCGCGCGAGTTCCATGAGGTTCTTGTCTATCACGTCGCCGATGTTCTCGATGTTGTCGGAAAAGAGCATTATTTCGATCTCCCGCTTCGCCTGCTCCTCGGTGAGGCTCTCCCTTGAAAGCTTCGTGAGGAAAAGCTTCACCTCCCTGTCGAGGAGGTCGACGTCGTCGTCCTTCTCCTGTATCTCCTCCAGGAGGTCCTGGTCGTCGTACTCGAAGACCCTGATGGACTTCTCGATCATCTCCTGGACGATGTCAGCGGCCCGGAGCGACTCCCTCGATGCCTGCACCAGTGCGAGCGTGGGAGATGAAAGGACTATGGGGTCCAGGTATTTGGCCCCGAATTTGGTCGGGGCCTTGGACTCGGGGATGATCCTGGAAACGAGCCTCGTAAACGGGCCCGTGAACGGGAGGAATATCGCGGTTATCCCGATATTGAAGAAGGTGTGCGCGTTCGCGACCTGCCTGGCGGGGTCGTCGGTGGAAGCCCCCACGAGCATGGCGAAGTAATCGAGGAAGGGGATGACTATGACGACGCCGAGCGCCTTGAAGAGCGTGTGCGCGAGCGCGACCCTCTTGGCCTCCACGCCCGCCCCTATCGACGAGACTATGGCCGTAAACGTAGTGCCTATGTTGGCGCCGAGCACTATGGGTACTGCCGCTTCGAGAGAGAGTAGCCCCGAGAGGGCGGCGGTAAGGGCGATGCCGAGGGTGGCGGCGCTGCTCTGGAAAAGGGCGGTAAGGAGAGCGGAGACGATTATACCGGCAAAGGGGTCCCTGCTCAAACCCACGAGGAATTCCCTGAAGAGCGGGTTGGCCGAGACCGGCTCGAAGGTCTCTATGAGTATCTTGAGGGCGAAAAAGACGAGGCCGAAGCCGAGCACCGCCTGGCCGATGTCTTTCCATCTCCCCCTGCCGAGGGAGGTCATTACCACGCCGAGCCCGATTAAGCCTATGGCGTAGTCGTACACCTTGAACGCTATCACCTGGACGGTGATGGTGGTCCCGATGTCGGCCCCGAGGATGACGCCCATTGTCTGGCCGAGCGTCATGAGCCCCGAGCCCACAAAGCCCACGAGCATGACGGTCGTAGCGCTCGAGCTCTGAAGGAGCGCGGTTATGGCCGCGCCGACGCCCACTCCCTTCAAGCGGTTGTCGGTGGCCTTAAGGAGAAAGCCCCTGAGCTTCGCCCCGGCGGTCCTCTGGAGCCCGTCCCCGGCAAGCCTCATCCCGAAAAGGAGGAGAGCTATGCCGCCGAAGAGGCTGAGTATCAATATGGTAGTCACGTTATAACCGAACCCTTCGAGAAAAGGCGGGTTTTGCCATGACAAAGG
>DIDN01000135.1 GCA_002418185.1 Deltaproteobacteria bacterium UBA5799 | reverse complement strand
TGCTCGCCCAGCCACATGAGGAACGCGGTCCCGGTGGTCAGGGTTATTATGGTGAGGAGCCTGAAGTCCCAGCCCGGGTTAAGCACGATCTGCTCCCCGGCAGGCCCGCTCATCGACTCGAGGCCCACGGCTATCATCAGGCTCTGGATGATGCTCAGGCCGATGGTAGAGTACCGCGTGTACTGGGTTATGACCTTCTTGCCAGGCTCGCCCTCTTTCTGGAGCTTCTCAAGGTGCGGGACTACGGCAGTCAGAAGCTGGATGATGATGGAGGCGCTTATGTAGGGCATTATGCCCAGCGCGAAAATGGAAAAACGCTCAAGTGCCCCTCCCGTGAACATGGTGGCGAAATCGAGGAGGGTGCCGCTCGCGGACCTGAAAAACCCGGCCAGCGCCTCGCTGTCAACTCCCGGGGTAGGGATGAAGACCCCTATCCGGAAAACGGCCAGCATCGCTAAGGTTATGAGTATGCGGCGGTTGAGCTCCGGTATCTTGCTTATGTTCGGAGTGATTGCCGCCAAATCAGATTACCTCCGCGCTCCCGCCCGCAGCCTTTATCTTCTCGACTGCGGACTTGCTGAAACTCATGGCCTTTACGGTGAGCGCGGTCTTTATCTCGCCCCCGCCGAGCACTTTAAGCGGAAGCTTCCTCTTCAAAAGCCCCTTTTCCAGCATGGTTGCCGGGTCGGCTGTCTCCCCGGCCTTGAACGCCTCGCCTATCGAGCCGACGTTCACTATCTGGTACTCAGTCTTGAATATGTTCGTGAAGCCCCTCTTGGGGAGCCTCCTCTGAAGCGGCATCTGGCCGCCCTCGAACCCGGGCTTTACGTTGCCGCCGGTCCTCGCGGTCTGGCCTTTGCCGCCCCTGCCGGAGGTCTTTCCGAGGCCGCTGCCTTCGCCGCGCCCGCGCCTGGTCTTTTTCTGGTTCGCGCCTTTGGGCGCCTTGAGCCTGTTGAGCATTTTAGCTTCCTCTTGTGGTCCGATTTAAAACCGCCGCGCCTCGCGCGGCCTTGAACGGCTGGAAGGGCGCCTGTCGCCTTCAGCCCTCTTTAACGCACACGAGGTGCGAGACCTTGTCGACCATGCCTCTTACGGAGGGGGTGTCCTCGAGCACCTTGGTGCTGTTGGTCTTTTTGAGGCCCATCCCCTTCAGTATCACCCGGAGCCTTTCGGTAGCCGGCCTTTTCTTCAGCGTCACCCTTATCTTTCCTGCCATGTCACTTTACCTCTTGGAGCTGCTTGCCGCGGAGCTCCGCGATGTTTTCCGGGCTCCTGAGCTGCGAAAGCGCGTTCATGGTAGCCTTTACGACGTTATGCGGGTTGTTTGTGCCGAGGCACTTCGTGAGCACATTCGTAATGCCGACCGACTCGACGACCGCGCGCACGCCGCCTCCGGCTATTATTCCAGTACCAGGCGAGGCCGGCCTCAAAAAGACTCTGCCCGCGCCGAAAGCGCCCATAACCTCGTAGGGTATGGTGCCGTCGTCGACGATGGGCACCCTTATGAGCGACTTCTTCCCCTGCTCTATCGCCTTCCTTATGGCCTCGGGCACTTCGTTGGCCTTGCCCAGGCCTATCCCGACGTGTCCCTTGCCGTCGCCTACGACGACTATGGCGTTGAAGCTGAACCTCTTTCCGCCCTTTACGACCTTGGCGACCCTGTTGAGGTATACGAGCTTGTCCTTGAGCTCGAGGGCGTTTACGTCTATCTTCTCCAAAAAAAAGCCTCCTTGTTGGTTCTGGTTTGGAGGAAACCCCAAATCTCCGCTTTTATCTTGAACGGTCTAAAACTTCAGCCCGCCTTCCCTTGCGCCCTCGGCGAGCGCCTTGACCCTGCCGTGGTATATGTAGCCCGACCTGTCGAAGACCACCTGTTCGACGCCCTTCCCGAGCGCGAGCCTGGCTACCGCCTCTCCGACCTTCCTGGCCGCGTCGAGCTTCTTGGCGCCCGCGCCGTTGAAGTCCTTCATCTTTGTCGATGCCGAGGCGATGGTCCTGCCGGCGGCGTCGTCTATGACCTGCGCATAGATGTGCCTGTTGGATCTGCGCACGTTGAGCCTCGGGCGCTCCCCGGTGCCCCTGATCTTCTTCCTTACGCGCGCCTTCCTTCTCTCAAAGCCGCTCTGCTCTTCTATCCTGCCGCTCATCTCTCTTATTTACCCCCGGCTTTGCCAGCCTTGCCGGCCTTTCTCCGTATTACCTCGTCCGAGTACTTTATGCCCTTGCCCTTGTAGGGCTCGGGCTTCCTGAACGCCCTTATGTCTGCGGCGACCTGCCCGACGAGCTGCTTGTCCGCCCCCTTTATTATGACGCCGGTCTGCTTCTCGACCGCGGCGCTTATGCCCTTGGGGAGCTCGTATTTCACCGGGTGCGAATAGCCAAGCGCCATGTTAAGGACGTTCCCCTGAACCTCGGCCTTGTACCCTACGCCCACTATTTCGAGCCTCTTCTGAAAGCCTTCCGAGGTGCCCTTTACCATGTTCGCTATGAGGGTCCTCGTAAGGCCGTGGAGGGCCCTGGCGGTCCTCGAGTCGTCAGACCTCTTTACGCTTATCTCGGAGTCCTTGAGCTCTACGGTTATCTCGTCCCTTACCGAGAGATCCAGCGCGCCCTGGGGGCCGGTGACCTTGACCTTCTTTCCCTCGACCGCGACCTTCACGTTTGCCGGAACGGCTATCGTCTGTTTACCTATCCTTGACATTTTGAGCGTCCTTCTCTTTATCGTGCGCCGGGCCCAGCCTCGGTCCGCGCGCTTGCATCGGAGCTTTACCAAACTCCTCTGCCAAGCCGCGCGCTACCCTGTCCCGGCGCCGTGGATTCCTGATAGACGGCCGTTTTCCTGAGCGGCCCCGGAGGTCAATGAATCGTGCAGAGGACCTCGCCGCCCACTCCGAGCTCCCGGGCCTTTCTGTCGGTCATAACGCCCCTGGAGGTGGAGACTATCGCAACGCCAAGCCCGTTCAGCACCTTGGGGATCTCGTCCTTTCCCACGTACCTCCTGAGCCCTGGCTTGCTCATCCTCCTAATGGAGGATATCGAGTTCTTCTTGGAGGCGTTCCATTTAAGCTGTATCTTGAGGTAGTTCCTGGGCCCGTCCTTGAAGGAGGACACGTCCTTTATATAGCCCTCTTCCTTGAGTATCTTGGCGATTTCGAACTTCACGCCCGAGGAAGGTATCACCACCTCCTGGTGCTTCGCCTGGACCGCGTTCCTGAGCCTGGTGAGCATGTCCGCGATCGGGTCTGTCATAGACATCTTGCGCTTCTCCGTGTCTTGAATTGATAATTCCGTTCGGAAAACCCTATGTTCCGCTTGTTCTCCGGATAACCATGGACTTCAGTCCAGGGTGGTATTACCAGCTGGCCTTTACAATGCCCGGGAGGTCTCCCTTGAGGGCCATCTTCCTGAGGCACAGCCTGCACATGTTGAACTTCCTGTAATAGGCCCTCGACCTGCCGCATATAGGGCAGCGGTTGTACTCCCTGACCTTGAACTTCTGCTTCCTCTTGGCCTTGGCGATGAGTGACTTCTTAGCCAATTAAAAACCTCCGTTTAGAACCGAGCCTCAGCCCCTGAAAGGCATTCCCAGGTGCCTGAGGAGGGCCTTGGCCTCCTCGTCGCTCTTGGCTGTGGTGTTGATGGTTATGTTGAGCCCCCTTATCTTGTCGATCTTGTCGTACTCTATCTCGGGGAATATTATCTGTTCCTTCACGCCCAGGGTGTAGTTGCCCCTGCCGTCGAAGGACTTGTCCGGCATGCCCTTGAAGTCCCTTATCCGGGGGGCGGCGAAGCTGACGAAGCGGTCGAAGAACTCGTACATCTTTGAGCCCCGGAGCGTGACCATGCACCCGATCGGCATGCCTGCCCTGAGCTTGTAGGTGGCAATCGACTTCTTGGCCTTGGTGACGACCGGCTTCTGGCCGGTTATGGCCGAGAGGTCGCGCGATGCCGCGTCGATGACCTTTATCTCCCTTACGGCCTCGCCGAGGCCTATGTTGAGCACTATCTTCTCGAGCTTCGGCACCTGCATTACATTGGAGTAGCTGAACTCCTTCATCATCGCGGGGACGACCTCTTTGTCGAACTTCTCCTTGAGTCTCGGGATCATTTGTCCAGCACCTCACCGCACTTTTTGCAATACCTCACCCTGCGGTCGCCTTCGAGCCTCCTGCCGGCCCTGACAGGCCCCTTGCACTTCTCGCAGAGGATCATCACGTTAGACACGTGGATGGGGGCCTCCTTCTCTATTATGCCGCCGTGCTTGTACTTGGGCGAGGGCTTCTGGTGGCGCTTTATCACGTTGAGCTTCTCGACGTAGACCCTTGCCTTGTCGGGGTCCACCCTCAGCACCTTGCCGGTCTTGCCCCGCTCCTTGCCGGCTATGACCATTATCTGGTCGTCTTTCCTGATCTTCAATGCCATTTTAGGACCAACCCTTGTCTGAATTATAGTGTTACAGGACCTCCGGCGCGAGCGAGACGATCTTCATGAACTTCTTCGCGCGGAGCTCCCTGGCCACGGGTCCGAATATCCTGGTGCCCACCGGCTCGTTTTCCTTGTTTATGATGACGCAGGAGTTCTCGTCGAACCTGATGTACGAGCCGTCGGGCCTCCTCGTTTCCTTCCTGGTGCGGACCACAACGGCCCTCACGACCTCGCCCTTCTTGACCTTCGCGTCGAATACGGCTTCCTTGACGTTTGCGACGATGACGTCCCCGATGTTGGCGATGAGCTTGTTGGACGCGCCGATTACCTTAATGCAGGATACCTTCTTGGCCCCCGAATTGTCGGCAACCCCGAGGATTGACCTGATCTGTATCATTTTGCCTTCTCCAGGATTTCTTTAACGCGCCATCTCTTGGACTTGCTGAGCGGCCTGGTTTCGACGATGACCACCTTGTCGCCTGCGCCGCATTCGTTCTTCTCGTCGTGAGCCGTGTACTTCACGCGCCTCTTTACGTACTTGCCGTAGAAGGGGTGTTTCGCGAGCCTCTCGATGGAGACGACCACCGTCTTGTCCATCTTGCCGCTTGTCATGACGTTCCCGACGAGCGTCTTCCTGTGCGGTGTCTTTGCTTCCGAAGCCATCTATTTCCTAGCCCCCCTCTCCTTCTCGGCCAGGACGGTCTTTATCCTGGCTATGTCCCTCCTGAGGGCGCGCAGCCTCAGCGGGTTCTCAAGCTGGTTGGTGGCGTGGCGCATGCGCAGGCTGAAGAGCTCCTTCGTAAGCTCGCCTTCCCTGGCCCTGGCGTCTTCCAGCGTCATTCCCCTCAGTTCTGCCGGTTTCATATCTCTTCCCTTTTGATGAACTTGGTGCCGAGCGATATCTTGTGGGACGCGAGCCTGAAGGCCTCCCTTGCAACGGCCTCTGTCACGCCCTCCATCTCATAGAGCACGCGGCCCGGCTTTATGACGGCTACCCAGTCCTCCGGGGCCCCCTTGCCGCTGCCCATCCTGGTCTCTGCGGGCTTCTTGGTTATCGGCTTGTCCGGGAAGACCCTTATCCAGATCTTGCCGCCCCTCTTTATGAAGCGGGTCATGGCTATCCTGGCGGCCTCTATCTGCCTGGTGGAAAGCCATCCGCAGTCGGTTGACTGGAGGCCGTAGTTCCCGAACGCGAGTTCGGCGCCCCTCGCGGCAAGCCCCCTCCTCTTGCCCCTCTGCTGTTTCCTGAACTTTACCTTTTTCGGCATCAACATGGCTGAAACCTACCCTTTGCTTGCTGCGGCGTCTTCCGCTGCCGCCCTATATGCAGGGACCTCGCCCTTGTATACGAGCACCTTGACCCCAATTATCCCGTAAGTCGTTAGCGCCTCGGCCTGGCCGTAGTCTATGTCCGCCCTCAGGGTATGGAGAGGCACCCTCCCCTCCCTGTACCATTCGCTCCTTGCTATTTCCGCGCCGCCGAGCCTTCCCGCGCACATTATCTTTATGCCCTTCGCGCCCATCCTGAGCGATGTCGTCACGGCCTTCTTCATGGCCCTCCTGAACGACACCCTCCTTTCGAGCTGCAGCGCCACGTTCTCTGCGACGAGCTGCGCGTCGGTATCGGGCTTTCTCACCTCGACTATGTCGAGGTCCACGTCCCTGCCAGTGAGCTTCATGAGCTGCTTCTTCATGACGTCTATCTCGGAGCCGCGCTTGCCGATGACTATGCCGGGCCTCGCGGTCCTTATGATGACCTTGACGCGGTTGGCGGTACGCTCGATGTCTATCGAGGAGATGCCGGCATGGAAGAGCTTCTTCTTGATGACCTTCCTGAGGGCCAGGTCCTCGTGCACGAAAGCGGCGTAGTTCTTCTCGCCGTACCATCTCGAGTTCCAGCCCTTTGAAATGCCGAGCCTGAATCCTATTGGATGTACCTTCTGACCCAAAAAAAGACCTCCGTTCTAGGTTCTTCGCCTTGGAATGATATCGCCGTCCTAGCGGCCTGCTTCTCCCAGCACCACTGTTACGTGGCTCGTCCTTCTGCGTATGAGGGAGCCCCTGCCCATGGCCTTCGCGTGAGTGCGCTTCAATACCGGGCCGCCGTCCACGTATGCCGCCTTGACGTAGAGCCTGTCCACGTCCAGGTTCTGGGTGTTCTCGGCGTTTGCCATGGCGCTCTTTACGAGCTTTATGATATCCCTGCTCACCGACTTGTCGCTGTGGCCGAGGAGCGTAAGCGCCTCGTCTATCTTCTTGCCCCTTATGAGGTCGATGACCAGGCGCGTCTTCTGCGGTGAGGTCTTCAAGTATCTGAGAACTGCCTTGGCTTCCATTTCTATTCCCGGCTCCCTATTGCCATTTTTTAAGATTCAGCGCGGGCCGATCCCATGCCGTCCCTGTCCGCTCCGGCCGCCCAACGGCTGCCTTGCGGCCCGCTTCCTACCCCTTGGCCCCCGGCACCTTGGCCTTCTTGATACCGGAGTGGCCGTGGAAGGTGCGGGTCGGGGAGAACTCCCCGAGCTTGTGCCCGACCATGTTCTCGGTCACGAAGACCGGCACGAACTTCTTGCCGTTGTGCACGGCTATCGTGAAGCCCACCATCTCGGGGATTATCATTGAACGCCTGGACCAGGTCTTTACGACCTTCCTCTGCCTGGAATCGCCGGCTGCGTTTATCTTCTCCATCAGGTGCGAGTCCACGAACGGGCCTTTTTTTAAGGAACGCAACTCTATTTCCTCCTGGTAATTATAAACTTGTCCGTATTCTTCCGCCGCCTGGTCTTATATCCCTTGGTCGGCACGCCCCAGGGGTTGGTCGGGTGGTTGCCGCCCTTGCTCTTGCCCTCGCCGCCGCCGTGCGGGTGGTCCACCGGGTTCATGGCCACACCCCTCACCCTCGGGTTCCTTCCGAGCCAGCGGGACCTTCCGGCCTTTCCTATGGTCACGTTCTCGTGGTCGATGTTGCCGACCTGCCCGACGGTCGCGTAGCAGTCCTGAAGGACGAACCTGACCTCGTTCGACGGAAGCTTCAGGGTCGCGTAGGCGCCCTCCTTGGCCATGAGCTGGGCGTACGAGCCGGCGCTCTTTACGAGCTGGCCGCCCTTGCCCTTTCTCATCTCCACGTTATGGACGAACGTGCCTACGGGTATCGAGCGTAACGGAAGCGCGTTCCCCGGCTTTATGTCGGCCTCGGGACCGGCCACGACCGTGTCGCCCACCTTCAAATCGACCGGCGCCAGTATATAGCGCTTCTCGCCGTCCGCGTAGTTGAGGAGCGCTATGTTCGCGGTCCTGTTCGGGTCGTACTCTATGGCCGCGACCTTTGCCGGGATGTTCACCTTGTCCCTCTTGAAGTCCACCACCCTGTACAGTCTCTTGTGGCCCCCGCCTATCCAGCGGCTCGTGACCCTGCCGGCGTTGTTCCTGCCGCCCGTCTTCTTGACTGGAGCGGTGAGGCCCTTTTCGGGCCTCTTCCTGGCCACGTCGTGGACGAGCGTCGTCTTTTTCCTCATGGCCGGAGACGTGGGGTTGTATTTTTTTACTGGCATCGTCTTTCTCTTCCCGGTTTGATTTGAATCCCGCAATGCGCGAGGGCACTGGGCTTGCTTTAAACGCCCTCGAATATCTCTATCCGGTCGCCCTCGCGGAGCTTAACGTAGGCCTTCTTCCGGGTGGGCCTCTGCCCGGCGTACTTGCCCATGCGCTTCACCTTGCCCGCGAGCCTGTGAGTGTTGACGTCGAGGACCTTGACCTTGAATATGCCCTCGACCGCCTCCCTTATGTCCTTCTTGGTGGCGTTCACGTCCACCCAGAAAACGACCTTCCCGTCAGCGGTGGCCGCGGTGCTCTTCTCGGTTATGACCGGCGACTTGAGTACGGAATAATGGTTTTTCATTGCACCAACGCCTCTACTTTCTCGAGCGCGCCCCTGGTAATCACCAGGTTGTCATAGCTCAGTATGTCATAGACGTTAAGCCCGCCCGCCACCTGCACCTGGAAGTCCTTCAGGTTCCTTACGGCGAGCTCGAGGTTCCTGTTCGGGCCGTCAATGACGATAAGCGCGTTGTCAAGGCCCTGCCTCTTCAAGAGGTCCAGGGCGGACTTGGTCTTCGGCTCGCCGAGGTCGATGGTTGAGAGCACCTTGAGCCTGCCCTCCTTGAGCCGGAGCCGGAGCGCGTTCTTCAGGGCCTCCTTCATGACCTTCTTGGGCACCTTGTAGGAATAGTCCCTCGGGTGCGGGCCGAAGACCGTGCCGCCGTGCCTCCAGAGCGGCGACCTGTTGGAGCCGGACCTGGCCCGGCCCGTGCCCTTCTGCTTCCACGGCTTGATCCCTCCGCCGCTCACCTCGCCCTTTGTCTTGGTCGAGGCCGAACCGGAGCGCCTGTTGGCAAGCTGCATCTTCACTACCTCGTAGAAGAGATGCTCCTTTACCTCTCCGTTGAAGACGTCGTCGCTAAGGGCCAGCTCGGAGACCTTCGAGCCGTTCGTATCCAAAACCTCTACGTTCATCAGCCTAATCCCTTGAATTTTCGGTTAAACAGTAACTATATACAAAACTCGCGTATTTCTCAAGAAGAAAACGTTATTTATCGCCCTTTTTCAGCGCCTTCTTTATGACGACAAAGCCGTTTATCGCGCCGGGGACCGCGCCCTTCACGAGGATGACATTCTCCTCGGGCCTTATGGCGACGACCTGCAGGTTCTGAACGGTCACGTTTGCCGCGCCCATGTGCCCGGCCATCTTCATGCCCTTGAAGACCCTCGAGGGGTCGGAGCTCGAGCCTATGGAGCCCGGGGCCCTGTTGTGCATGGAGCCGTGCGACTCCGAGCCGCCCCTGAAATTGTGCCTCCTCATGGAGCCCATGAAGCCCTTGCCCTTGGACTTCCCGGATACGTCCACCCAGTCGCCTGGCTTGAGCACGTCGGCGGCGTTGACGACAGTGCCGGGCTGGTACGCGTCGAGGTCAGTGCCTTTGAGTTCGGTAAGGCGATAGAAGCAGGGGGTGCCGGCCTTCTTGAAATGGCCCTGGAGGGGTTTGTTGGTCCTCTTTTCCGTCTTTTCAAGGAAGCCCACCTGTACGGCGTCGTATCCGTCCTTCTCCCTGGTCTTTCTCTGCACGACGGTGTTGCCGGTCTTTATGACGGTTACGGGCACCATCGCGCCGCCCTCGGAATAGACGTGGGTCATTCCGATCTTCTTTCCAACGATTCCTTCAATCATCTTGAGCTTCCCTGCCGCAGAGGCCCCCGCCCAGCGGGTGCATGCGCGCTTTAAATGGTATTTAGGTGGCAGACAGTTTTTCCGGAGGGGCTACTCGAGCTTTATCTCCACATCCACGCCCGCAGGAAGGTCGAGCTTCATGAGCGCGTCGACCGTCGTCTGCGTGGGCTCCATTATGTCCATGAGCCGCTTGTGCGTGCGTATCTCGAACTGCTCGCGGCTTTTCTTGTCCACGTGCGGCGACCTGAGGACAGTGAACCTGTTGATCCTGGTCGGGAGCGGTATCGGGCCCTTTATCGTGGCGCCCGTCCTCTTCGCAGTGTCAACGATCTCCCTCACGGACTTGTCGAGAAGCCTGTGGTCGAACGCCTTAAGCCTTATCCTGATCTTCTGGTTATCCACCCTGTTTAACTCCGTAACTTGTTGTTCCCGGCCCGCCGGACGGCGTGGCTCTCTATTCCGTTATCTTCGTTACTACGCCGGCGCCCACGGTCCTGCCGCCCTCGCGGATGGCGAACCGGAGGCCCTCTTCCATCGCTATCGGCGTTATGAGCGCCACGTCTATGTTTATGTTGTCCCCGGGCATCACCATCTCGGTTCCCTCCGGAAGCGTCACCACCCCGGTGACGTCCGTCGTCCTGAAGTAAAACTGCGGCCTGTACCCGTTAAAAAACGGCGTGTGGCGGCCTCCCTCCTCCTTCGTGAGGATGTAGACCTCGCCCTTGAACTTCGTGTGCGGAGTCACCGACCCGGGCTTCGCGAGCACCTGACCCCTCTCCACCTCTTCCTTCTTCGTGCCGCGAAGAAGTGCGCCGATGTTGTCCCCGGCGCGCCCCTCGTCCAGGAGCTTCCTGAACATCTCGACTCCCGTAACGACCGTCTTCTGCGTAGGACGGAGCCCTATTATCTCTATCTCCTCGCCCACCTTTACAACGCCCCTCTCGACCCTGCCAGTTACCACAGTGCCGCGACCGGATATCGAAAAAACGTCCTCCACAGGCATGAGAAAGGGCTTGTCCACTTCCCTCTTGGGCTCGGGTATGTAGGTGTCCAGCGCCTCGGTAAGCTCGTGCACCGCGCCGCACCACTGGCACTCCTTCTTGCCGCACCCGCACTCCAGTATCTTGAGCGCGCTCCCCTTTATGACCGGGATCTCGTCCCCGGGAAACTTGTACTGGCTCAGAAGCTCCCTCACCTCAAGCTCCACAAGGTCCAGAAGCTCCTTGTCGTCCACCATGTCCACCTTGTTCAGAAATACCACTATGTAGGGAACGCCGACCTGCCTCGCAAGCAGAATATGCTCCCTCGTCTGCGGCATCGGACCGTCCGCCGCCGAGACGACCATTATCGCGCCGTCCATCTGCGCCGCTCCAGTTATCATGTTCTTTATATAGTCGGCGTGCCCGGGACAGTCTATGTGCGCGTAGTGGCGCTTGTCCGTCTGGTACTCGACGTGGGATATCGAGATCGTTACTCCCCTCTCCCTCTCCTCGGGCGCCTTGTCTATGTTCTCGTACGCCAGAAAGTCCGCGTACCCCTTCGAGCTAAGCACCTTGGTTATCGCCGCCGTAAGCGAGGTCTTCCCGTGGTCAACGTGGCCTATCGTGCCTACGTTCAGGTGCGCCTTGCCTCTCTCGAATTTAGCCTTGCTCATTTTCTCCTCCGAACTCCCTTCGGTTTTGGAATAATTATACGGCCGTTACGGCACGTGCGCGTCTTTGCCGGGGCTACTTAGCGGCCTGCACCTTCGCGGTCAGCACCTCTGTTACGGAATTGGGGACCTGCTCGTAATGAGAGAACTGCATCGTGTATGAGGCCCTGCCCTGGGTCTTTGACCGGAGGTCGGTCGAATATCCGAACATGTTGGCGAGGGGGACGGTCGCGCCCACAACCTGGAAGCCGCCCCTGGACTCCATGCCCTGAATCTTCCCCCTCCTCGAGTTGAGGTCGCCTATCACGTCACCCATGAACTGCTCGGGAACGACGACCTCGACCGACATGATGGGCTCGAGGAGTATAGGGCCGGCGCTCCTTACGGCCTCCTTGAAGGCCATGGAGCCGGCGATCTTGAAGGCCATCTCGGAGGAGTCCACGTCGTGGTACGACCCGTCGTAAAGCGTGACCTTCACGTCAACGACCGGGTACCCGGCGAGCGAGCCGTTCTCCGCGGCCTCCCTCATGCCGTTCTCTACCGGGCCTACATATTCCTTCGGGATGGTTCCGCCGACGATTTTATTGACGAATTCGAAGTTCTTGCCCTTCTCGCCCGGCTCTATCTCTATGTAGACGTGGCCGTACTGGCCGCGTCCGCCCGTCTGCCTTATGTACTTGCCCTCGGCCTTGGCCTTCCTGGTTATCGTCTCCCTGTAGGCGACCTGGGGCTTTCCGACCGAAGCCTCCACCTTGAACTCGCGGAGCATCCGGTCGACGATTATCTCGAGATGGAGCTCGCCCATGCCGGAAATGATGGTCTGGCCCGTCTCCTCGTCCGTCTTCACGCGGAAAGAGGGGTCCTCTATCGCGAGCTTCTGAAGCGCTATCCCGAGCTTCTCCTGGTCGGCCTTTGTCTTGGGCTCGATGGCTATCGAGATGACCGGCTCCGGGAAGTCCATGGACTCGAGTATCACGGGCTTGGCCGGGTCGCATATGGTGTCGCCGGTGACGGTGTACTTGAGTCCCACGGCGGCGGCTATGTCGCCGGCGTAGACCTCTTTCACGTCCTCGCGCTTGTTTGCGTGGAGCTTTACGAGCCGCCCTATCCTCTCCTTCTGGTCCTTGGTCGAGTTGTAGACGTACGAACCGGCGGTCATGCAGCCGGAATACACACGGAAGAAGGTAAGCTGGCCCACGAACGGGTCGGTCATTATCTTGAAGGCCAGCGCCGAGAAAGGAGCGTCGTCGGAGGTTGGACGCGAGTCCTCTTCGCTAGTCTCGGGGTTTATGCCCTTTATGGGAGGGACGTCTATCGGGGACGGGAGGTATTCCACTATCGAGTCAAGCAGGAGCTGCACGCCCTTGTTCTTGAAGGAGGAGCCGCATATGACCGGCGTAAGCTCCATCGCAATGGCGCCCTTCCTCAGGGCCTTCTTAAGCTCCTCGGGGCTTACCTCCTGCCCGTCCAGGTACTTCTCCATGAGGCTCTCGTCGAAGTCGGCTGCCGCCTCTATGAGCTTCTCCCTCCACTCAGCGGCCTCGCCCTGCAGCTCTTCGGGCACGTCGACCACGGTGTACTTTGCGCCGAGGGTCTCCTCCTCCCAGACGATGCCCTTGTTCTGCACGAGGTCCACAACGCCCTTGAAGGTCTCCTCCTTGCCGATGGGCACCTGGAGGACCACAGGCCTGGCCTTCAGCCTGTCGGATATCATGCCGACGACCCTGTAGAAGTCCGCGCCGACGCGGTCCATCTTGTTGACGAACGCGATCCTGGGGACGCGGTACTTGTTCGCCTGCCTCCATACGGTCTCGCTCTGGGGCTCGACGCCGCCGACCGAGCAGAAGACCGCGACAGCGCCGTCGAGGACGCGGAGCGACCTCTCGACCTCTATGGTGAAGTCCACGTGGCCCGGGGTGTCTATTATATTGATGCGGATGTCCTTCCAGGAACAGGTCGTCGCGGCAGAGGTTATGGTTATGCCCCTCTCCTTTTCCTGCTCCATCCAGTCCATGACCGCGGTCCCCTCGTGGACCTCGCCTATTTTGTAGGTGACGCCCGTGTAGAAGAGGATCCTCTCGGTGGTCGTGGTCTTGCCCGCGTCTATATGGGCCATGATCCCGATATTTCTCTGTCTTTCCAATGGTACTTGCCTGGCCAAAGCGACTACTCCTCGATAAATCTCTAAGGTTGCTACGGTTTGAGCGCGGCCCTCCGGGCCTCGCCCTCGTCGACTGATTACGGATTTTATGGTTTTAAAAAATAAGGGGGCAGAAGGCTAAGCCTCTTGCAGCCGGGGACGTCTCCGCCCCCGTTTACACAGCCGGGACTACCAGCGATAATGGGCGAAGGCCTTGTTGGCCTCGGCCA
>DIDN01000114.1 GCA_002418185.1 Deltaproteobacteria bacterium UBA5799 | reverse complement strand
CTTTTCTGAATCGAGAGCGTCTTGACCTCGCCCCCGCACCTGGGGCAATTCGCGCCTTTCCGCCTGTTCGGGATTATGAACCCCTTCGGGAACCTGGATGGGTCGGCCTCAAGGCTTGTGGCCTTCCGTAGCGTCATCCTGACAGCATCATAAAGCCTCCGTGCCTCTTCGTCCGAAAGGCTTCCGGCATCAGATAGCGGGTGTATGCCAGCCTGGAAGAGCGCCTCGTCGGCGTAGACGTTACCGAGCCCCGCGAGGACCGACTGGTCCATCAGGACCTGCTTGACGCCCCTACTCGTCCTTCGGAGGGCGGCCCTCAACTGTGCGAAGCCGATTTCGAGGGCGTCAGGGCCGAGCCTTTTCCGTTCGATGAACGCCCCGACGTCGTCAGTTATCCCGGCCCTGCCGAACATCCTCATGTCGACGAAGTAAAGTCGCGAGCCGCCCGGAAAGCCGAAGGCCAGCCTCGAGTGCCGGGGCATCTGGGCGTCTTCGGACTTGAGCTCAAGCCTTCCGGTCATGCCGAAGTGCAGCACGAGCCACGGGCCCTCGGTTGAGGCGAAGAGGTACTTGCCGCGCCTCCTCGTCGAGGTGAATCTCTTGCCTTCCAATGCGGCACGGAATTCTTCGGGGCTTGCTTCGAGCACCTTCGGCGCGATTATCTCGACGCGCTCTACCCGTTTCCCGAGCGAGGTCCTTTCGAAGTAGCGCCTCATGGTCTCCACGTCAGGCAGCTCGGGCATGGCCTATTTCGCCTCCGGCCAGGTATAGAGGCGCATGCCGGTCTTCACCAATTTTTTGAAGAGGCTTGCGAACTCCGAACCCTGCCCCTCGGCCCCCGCCTCCCCCTCCCCCTCCGGGGGCTCCTTGGTTATCGGCTTAAGAGACGTCCCGTCCTCGTAACCGGCGTTCTCCGCGTTCCTGAGGCCGCCGCATGGGGGCGCTTTGCCCGAAGCACCGTCGCAGCCGTCGCCGGCGCTCCCATGCTTCGCCATCAGGGTCCCCGCTGGCCGCGCCCCCTTCTTCGGCTCTATGACTATTACGGAATCAATCAGGGCGCACCCGGACACCAGGAAAAAGAGTACCGGGATGGTGCATGATAGAAGACCCATGTGCCCACTCCTGTCCTTTGTTGCACGACATGTCTTTATAGGAGAGCCTTTGCCGCGAGCAGGACGGAACACGGAATGACCACCCTGGCTGGATTTGATTGAAGTCCAGGGTATCCGGAGAGCGGTTTACAGAGGCTATATGCATCCACTCGCCAAGAGAAAGGCTCGTTCCGGCAATCGTCCTTTCCCGGGCTTGAAGGCCGGTGTTTCCGACCGGGGTTTATAAAAGTATACACCCGGACAGGGCGGAGTCAAACGGCGGCGGCCCCCCCTTCAATTCTCTCCCGACTTGACACCTCCTCGTTTTGGGATACCATCAAATTAAGGCTTACGAAGGTCAGGGCTGTACAAGAGACAGTCCGTCTCCCCACGAAACAGGAAGGGGGTAAGAAATGCAGCTAAAGCAGATAATGCAGAAGAAGGTCGTCACGGCCAGTCCGGACGCGACCATAAGGGAAGTAGCCAAGAAGATGAAGGACTACAGGATAGGCTATCTCCTCCTTACGAACGGAGAGTCGATAAAGGGCTGCGTGACCGACCGCGACATTGTCGTATGGCTCGCGGGCGGGAAGGACCCGGACGCGACGAAGATAAGCTCGATAATGCGTACGAACGTCATAAGCTCGGCGCCGGATACCGACGTCTTCGACGCCTCCAGGCTCATGGCAAGGAAGAAGATAAGGAGGCTGCCGGTAGTCGAGGGGAATAAGCTCCTGGGCCTCGTCTCGGTCTCGGACCTTGCGTCGGTGATCGAGGAGGAGGTAGACAACTTCTTCCATGTCGAGGAGGCTTACCAGATTTAGCAGGTACGGAAGCTCGAAATCCGCTGGGGGCCGCCCAAAAAGCCCCGGATGCGAGGCCCCAATTGGAATTGGGGAGCGAGGAATGAGGCGTACTTTTCTTGTACGCCGGAGTGTCCAGCGACTAAGACAGCGAAGCAGATGGGACTTTTTCAGCAGCCGGCTCGGGATTGAAGGTTGCTTTCCCGGACCGGGCTATCCGGCTGGTAAGAGGAGAGATAAGACAGCGGTCTTCGGACCGTTATCGAAACCTCCTCTAACCGGCTGGAAAAACCGGTCCGGGAAAGCAAGCGCCTGTCTCTGCGGGCAGGAAACCCGGTCGGCAAGAGAAGGATGTGGGGGACGTCTTAGGACGGCTTAACTATCCGTCTCTTACCGACCGGAGACAACTGTCCGCAGAGGCAAAAAGCGGCAGGTTAGACCTGCCGCTTTATTTTATTTCCGGAACGAGCCTGTTTTTCTTGGCGAGCGGACATTTCGGGCTTCTGCGTAAAACGGTTCCAGGGTGTTTATTTTTTTCATCACTCGCTCACACCATTGCTGGTCAAACGGCCCCGTCGTCTCCGCCAGCCTTCTTTATCCGGGCCTTCATCCGCTCTATCCTCTCGTTCATTCCTAAGACCTCGCCAAGCGGCCTGGCAAGCCTCTTCCTCTCGTCCGGGTTCGCGTACCTCACATAGGCCATGCCGAGCGCCGCGACGAACGAGCCACCGGCGAGGTCGTTTATGAGGTCCCACATGGTGTCGCCGAGCCCCTTCTGGGTGTTCTTGCCGAAGAGGTTGTCGACCGTGAACTCGCCTATCTCCCACAGGCCGCCCATCGCCATCGCGAAGGTCACGGTGAAAATGCCGATGAACGGCAACGAAAGCCGCACTTTTCCTGTATAATTCAATGTATATACGACGATGAAGGCAAGGAGGCCGACAACGCCGCTGCTGTAAACGTGGAGGAGCTTGTCATAGAGCCATACCTTCTCGTAGAAATCGAGCCATTCGCCCATGAAGGTGTTAGCGAATACGGAGAGGGTTATAAGGAGGTCCATCTCGAAGGGGAGCGTCACCCTGTAACTCCTCTCAAGGAGGCTGGGTATCAGGGATACCGCTATCGAGAAGACGATGAGGACTGTAAAAAGGTATTCTCCGTTCAGGGCCTCCACAGGGAGAAGTAGCACCATAAGGAGCTTCATAAGCCACGAAAGGCCGGTCGTTATGGACAGTGTGCGCCAGTTCTTGAGCATGTTGCCGATGCCCGGCATAACGGGTCCTTAAAAAGGGTATTTTCCGTTGGAATGCATCAATTATATCCGCGTAAACGGACGCGGCAACCCTCGAGCCGGAAACAATGACCCGGTTACTCTTATATGCACTGCTAACGGCTGTTTTCACTGCCGCTGCCCCCGTCTTTTCCGAAACTGTGCCGGGCGGCGCGTGGAACGGGCCGCCGGTCCAGGCAGAACCGGACGGACAGGGAGCGCCTGCCGGACTTTTAGGCCCCTTCCTGGAGCCGGGTTTCCCGTCGACCCTCCAGTGGCTCATGGAAGGCAATTACACGAGGGACAGCGCCCGGCTCCTGAGCACGCCCGGCGCCGGAATTTCAGACCTTCTCCCGGACGAGGGCCGGTTGGTAGGCACCGGGCTGGGGCTTGACCTCGGCCCGGGCATCAAGTTCCAGGGCTTCGGGATATACGACATGGAGGAAGGGAGCACGTTCGCGGGCCCGGCGCTCAGGTACGACCTGCCCGGCGACCTGGATTTCACGACCGGTGTCCAGATACCCCTGAACGACAGAAGGGAGATCTCCTCCGGGAGCGCGGACTTCTACTTCGCCGAGTTCAGGCTCCTTTTTTGACACGCAGGCGGAAGTTTCGCACGCGAGCCGGAATCGCGATATAGTCTAATAAGGAAACCCGGCCAGGAGGCCCGAGTGCACGCATGGAATTGAGCGAAGGGAAAAAGGACAAAAAGATGAACGTGCCGGGAGAGGAGGTCTGCCCGGTCTGCACGTATCCTGCCGAGGACTGCGTCTGCTGCGCCGAGTGCGGCCACGACTGCCCGCTCGATGCCGGGCTACCGTACTGCCCGGTCTGCAGCCCCCAGGCCAGCCGGAAGGACGGCGGCGGGTCATGACCCGAGCTTCTTCCTGGCCGATTCAAGCGAAACCTTGAGCTCGGCGACGCTCTCATTGAGCCTCTTCTGCCTCCTCAAGAGGTACGAAGGATGGTAAACGGGCATTACCGCCCTGCCCTCGAACTCGGCCCACTCCCCCGGCGTGAACGGCCTTCCCGGGAACAGCGCCGAAAAGGCGGTCTTCCCTGCCGTTATGACGACCGCCGGGTCGACTATCCCTATCTCCTCCAGAAGAAAGGGGATGAAGAACTCGGCCTCGTCCCTGCGGGGCGGCCTGGTCCGTAGCCTTCTCGTCACGACGTTAGGCCATATTTTGACGACGTTGGTCATGTATATATCGTCCCTCTTCAGGCCCAGCGCCCCCTCGATGACACCCACGAAAAACGCGACCCGCCCTTGCCGACAAAAGGCCTGCCGAGCCTCGCCTCATCGCGTCCGGGGGCCTCTCCTATGACCATGAGCCTGCACGGGATAGGGCCCTCCCCGAATACCGGCACGGAGCCGCTGAAGCTGACCGCGCACGCACGGGCAATACTTCTCCTGAGCGCCTCTTTTCTTTTGAAGGGGTCCATTGAAGGGGCGGACCTCACCTGAAGAGGTTCAGATTGCCTTTGCCTGCGTTGCCGTCCTCGGGCGCTGCCCCGCCCTGCTCCTCCTCGGCAGCCGCCGGGTGCCCGCCCTTGTAGATGTACCGCTCGAAAAGCCTCTGGTAGGAGGTCCAGTTCGAGCCGTCGCCCCTGTCCCGTATAAGACCCCTTACGGTGCTTACCTTCGCGTCCAGGTCGTCGAGGTAGGAAAGTATTATGGCCTCTATCGTCTTGGGCCTCTTCGGCGAGCCGAACTCGAGCTGGCCGTGGTGGGAGAGCACGAGGTGCTTGAGGAGCATGGAAAGCTCTTTCGGAAAACCGGGGACGGCGGAAGCCTTTCTCTCGATGAGGTCGGTGCCCATCGTTATGTGCCCTATGAGCCTGCCCTCGTCCGTGTAGTCGAAAGACCTCCTGTACGAAAGCTCCCATATCTTCCCTATGTCGTGCAGGAGTGCGCCCGCCGTAAGGAGGTCCTTGTTAACGCACGCCCCGTAGTGCTCCGCGACCTTCCCGGCGAGGCCGCATATCGAGAGCACGTGCTCGGCAAGGCCGCCCAGGTACGAGTGGTGCATGGCCTTTGCCGCGGGGGCCGTCAGGAAGGCGTCCCTTATGTCCGGGTCCGAGAATATGGATTCGATGAGCGCCTTTATGTGCCTGTCGCTTATGCCGGCTATGGCGGCATCCAGGCCGGCCGCAAGCTCCGCCGGGTCCTTTTCGGAAGACGGCAGGAAGTCCCGGAGCGAGTACTTGTCCTCGGGCGCCGCCTTCGCGGCCGACACGTTGAGCTGAATGCCGCCCTGGTAGGCCACGGCGAAACCCTTGATTACCGCTATGTCGTCTTTCCTGAAGCCCTTTGATATCTCCTCGGCGTCGTCCCACACCCTGGCGTCCATCTCGCCGGTAGAGTCCATGAGCCTGAGGTTCAAGTAGGGCTTGCCGGACTTGCTTATGCCTGTCTCCTTCTTCGTGACAAGGAAGGCGTCCTGGACGCTGTCCCGCTCTTTTATCGATTTTATGAAGGTCTTTTTCAATTCATCGCTCCTGGACCGGGGGCGGAAAGGCTCCGTTCCCTCTCTACGAACCACCTCGCGTACCTCTCTACCCCCTCCTGTATCCCGACAGAGGGGTCGAACCCCAAAAGCCTTTTCGCCTTGGAGACGTCCGCGTGCGTAACCGGCACGTCCCCGGGTGCCGGCGGCAGGTTCCTCACGTTCGCCTTCCTGCCGAGGGCCGCCTCTATGAGCGCGATAAGGCCTCTCACTTCTATCGTATTGGCGCCGCCGAGGTTTATTATCTCGTATCTTGAAGGCGAGTATATGGAGGCGAGCACGCCGGAGACTATGTCGCCTATGTAGGTGAAGTCCCTCCTGGCCGTGCCGTCGCCGTAGACCTCTATCTCTTTCCCCTCGCTTATGAGGCGCGTGAACTTGGCGACCGCCATGTCAGGCCTCCCCCTTTCGCCGTACACGGTGAAAAAACGGAGGCACGTTACGGGTAGATTCCAGAGGTGCGAGTAGGTGAACGACATGAGCTCGCCCGACCTTTTCGTCGCCGCATACGGGGATATCGGGCAGGTTATGGGGTCCTCCTCGGAAAAGGGGGTCTTGCTGTTAATGCCGTATACGGACGAGGAGGAGGCGAAGACGAAATTGCCCGCCCCGCACTTCCTTGAAAGCTCGAGGAGGTTGAGCGTGCCGAGGCAGTTCACATCCTCGTAGAGGAGCGGGTCTTCAATGGATGGCCTCACCCCGGCCCTGGCGGCGAGGTGGCAGACCGCGTCGGGCTTGAACTCGGCGAAGGCCTCTTCCATTGCACGGCGGTCCCTTATGTCCGCATCGAAGAGCCTGAACGAAGGGTTTTTCAGGAGCGATCCCGCGTTCTCCCTCTTGAGCCGCGGGTCGTAGAAGTCGTTGAAGTCGTC
>DIDN01000035.1 GCA_002418185.1 Deltaproteobacteria bacterium UBA5799 | reverse complement strand
CTCACCTACCTGCACCTCAACAGGCTGATACTTAAGACCGGGGCGAGCGTCCTCCTCGTGACCGGGCCCGGGCACGGCGCGGCCGCGAACCTCGCGAACATGTACCTCGAGGGGGCGCTTACCCCCTTCTACCCCGAGCTTACGCTCGACAGGAAAGGGCTCACGACTCTCATAAAATGGTTCTCCTGGCCTGACAAGTTCCCGAGCCACCTTAACCCGGCCCTGCCGGGCGTAATCCACGAGGGCGGGGAGCTGGGGTACGCCCTTTCGACGTCGTACGGGGCCGTCCTCGACAACCCTGGCCTTATAACCGCGTGTCTCGTGGGCGACGGAGAGGCCGAGACGGGCCCCACGGCAGGGGCCTGGCACATGAACAAGTTCGTAAACCCGGCCACCGACGGCGCGGTGCTCCCGATACTCCACCTTAACGGCTTTAAAATTTCCTCTCCGACCATATTCGGCACAATGACCGACAAGGAGCTTACCGACCTCTTCACAGGCTACGGCCATTCGGTCGAGATGGTCTCAGCCGGGCCCGGGGTGCACGAGGAGTATGACACGGCGCTCGAACGTGCGTACGCCGCCATACGGAAGCTGCAGGAAGACTCAAAAAAGGGCAAGCGGCCAGAGAGGCCTGCCTGGCCTATGATAATACTCAAGACCCCCAAGGGCTGGACAGGGCCCAGGAAGATGGACGGCAGGATGGTCGAGGGCTCGTTCAGGTCGCACCAGGTGCCGGGAAAGGACCTCAAGAAAAACCCCGCCCATCTCAAGGCGGTCGAGGAGTGGCTCCGCTCGTACAGGCCCTGGGATCTCTTCGACAAGGACGGGAGGCCCGCGCAAGACATACTCTCCCAGTGCCCCGAGGGCGCCCTCCGGATGTCCATGAACCCCTGGAGCTTCGGCGGCGAAAGGAGAATACCGCTCAAGATGCCCCGTCTCGACGACCACTGGGTCAAGGTGGAGGCAAAGGGCGTAAAGGAGGCGAGCGCCATGGAGGTGCTCGGCAGGTACTTCAAGGAGCTCATGATCGAGAACCGGAACGAACGTAACTTCCGCATCGTCTGCCCTGACGAGCTCGAATCGAACAGGCTCGAGGCCGTACTGGACGTGACCAGCAGGCAGTACGCCTGGCCGGTCCCTCCCGGCTCCGAGAAGATCGGGCCCGAGGGCATGGTGCTCGAGGTCCTTAGCGAGCACAACTGCCAGGGCTGGCTCCAGGGCTATCTCCTTACGGGCAGGCACGGGGTCTTCCCCTGCTACGAGGCCTTCCTCCAGATAGTGGACGGCATGGCGAACCAGTACTCCAAGTTCCTCAAGTCATCGCTCGAAGTGCCCTGGAGGAAGCCCATATCGTCCCTCAACTTCATACTCACGTCCGAGGCCTGGAGGCAGGAGCACAACGGCTATTCGCACCAGGGCCCGGGCTTCATAAACAACCTCTTGACGAAAAAGGGGCACATTTACCGGATATTCCTGCCGCCTGACGCCAATACGCTCCTTTGCACCATGTACAACTGCCTCAAGTCGACGGACCAGATAAACCTCGTCATAGCGAGCAAGCAGCCAATGGTGCAGTGGCTCACAATGACCGAGGCGGCCGAGAACTGCAGGGCCGGCATAGGCATCTGGCACTGGGCCTCGACCAACGACGGCGAGGACCCGGAGCTCGTACTTGCGGCGAGCGGAAATAACCTGACCCTCGAAGTCATGGCAGCCGCCCAGATACTGCGGGAGGAGGCCCCGGACTGGCGGATACGCGTCGTCAACGCAGTCGACATACTCGTCCTCGGCATACCGCAGAAATATCCCGGCGGCCTCGACGAAGCGCGGTTCCAGAGGATATTCCCGCTCGGCTGCCCGGTGCTCTTCAACTTCCACGGGTACACCGCCGCCATAAAGCAGCTCGTCTGGGAAAGGCCCGGGAACGACAGGTTCGACATAAACGGCTACAGGGAGGAGGGCACAACCACCACGCCCTTCGACATGCACGTCCGTAACCGCACGAGCCGCTACCACCTGGTCCTTCAGGCCGCGGACAAGATCGCCAGGGTAAGCCCCCGGAGGGCCGCGTGTGCGGAGAAGCTCGTGATGAAGTACTCTAAAAAGCTCCTTGACCACAGATCCTACATAGACCGCTACGGAGTGGACCTGCCCGAGATACTGGAATGGAAATGGCGGCAGCGCGGCGGCGGGAGATAGGCCCCCCGCGCTCGATGCGCTGCGTGTTGACTAATCCCGATCAGGATATAAACTATACGTAGACAACCCCGTGGAAAACTTGCGCACCTGCGCGGTCCTCTTCAATATCCTGTTTGCGGGAAATCCAACTCTGGCGGATGGAGATAGGAGCGAATATCGAAGGCGCTGGATGCCGGTTCACGGTCTGGGCGCCTGGAGCCTCGGCCCTGGGCCTCCTCATTCAGGATGCCGGATACGGACCGTGGCGCGCTGTCCCTATGGAGAGAGGCGGCTCGGGCTATTGGAGCGTATTCGTCCCTGGCGCCGGGGCCGGGTCGAGGTATCGCTTTTCCCTCGACGGCAGGGAGCGGGCAGACCCGGCCTCCCATTTCCAGCCGCTCGGGGTCGATGGCCCATCCGAGGTCGTCGACCACGCCTCGTTCCATTGGGACGAGGGCGGCTGGAAGGGCTTGCGCCAGACCGAGATGGTCGTCTACGAGGTCCACGCCGGCACATTCACGCCTTCCGGCGACCTGGCGTCCGTCATCTCCAGGCTCGCCCCCCTCAGGGACCTCGGCGTGAACTCGCTTGAGCTCATGCCGATCGCCCAGTTCCCGGGCGAGAGGAACTGGGGCTATGACGGCGTATTCCCCTTTGCCGTCCAGAACACCTACGGCGGCCCGCTTGCGCTTAAAATGCTCGTGAACGAATGCCACAGGCACGGGATGGGAGTGGTCCTGGACGTCGTCTACAACCACTTCGGCCCCGAGGGCAACTACATAGGCGAGTTCGGCCCGTACTTCACGGACAGGTACAGGACGCCCTGGGGCGACGCGGTAAACTTCGACGGCAGGGGGAGCGACCACGTACGCGAGTTCTTCATCGCGAACGCCCTCCACTGGTTCGAGCGCTACCGCATCGACGCGCTCCGGCTCGACGCCGTTCACGCCGTAATTGACATGAGCGCGAACCCGTTCCTCCGGGCCCTCTCTGACAGGGTGGCCGAATACTCTTCCCAAAAGGGGCGCCTCTTCGGCCTCATAGCCGAAAGCGACCTGAACGACACCAGGGCGGTATCAAAGGGGGAGCACGGCTGGGGACTTGACGCCGTCTGGTCCGACGACTTCCACCACTCCGTTCACGCGCTCATAACCGGCGAACGGGGCGGCTACTACGCCGACTTCGGGGAGGTGCGGCACCTCGCGAAGGCCGTAAACGAGGGCTTTACCTATACGGGGCAGTATTCTTCATACAGGGGCCGCAGCTTCGGCAGTCCCTCGGCCCGGGTGCCGAAGGACCGCTTCGTGGTCTCTGTACAGAACCACGACCAGGTCGGGAACCGGATGCTCGGGGAAAGGCTCTCAAGGCTCGCTTCCTTCGAGGGCCTGAAGCTCGCAGCCGGGCTCCTCCTGCTTTCGCCTTTCGTCCCGCTCATCTTCATGGGAGAGGAGTACGGGGAGGATGCGCCGTTCCTCTACTTCATCGACCACAGGGGCGATGAACTGGTGCGCGCCGTCAGGAATGGGAGGAAAAAGGAGTTCGAGGCATTCGAATGGGAAACGGAACCGCCGGACCCGGCAAGCCCCGGGACGTTCCTCGCGTCCAGGGTTGACTGGGAGAAGAGGGGCTCGGGCCGGCACAAGACCCTTCTCGGTCTCTACGGGACCCTCATAAGGCTCCGCCGCGAGCTCCCCTCGCTGGCAATTGGGACGGGGCGCGTCGAGGCGACCGCGCTCGATGAAGAGAAGGTCATGCTCCTCTCAAGAGAGGCAGGCGGAGATGCCGCATTCGCCATATTCAACTTCAGCCGCGGCGAGGCCCGGATAATGGGGCGACTGCCCGAGGGAAAATGGGCAAGGGCAATCGACTCATCCGGAAAGGAATGGGACGGGCCGGGCTCGCTCCTCCCGGCGTCGGTCGAGGCTAACGACCAGGCCTTCGACATGGCCCTCCCGCCGTTGAGCTTCGCGCTTTACACGAAGGAGGGGCACTGAGTGGAAAAGTACATATGCATACACGGCCACTTCTACCAGCCCCCGAGGGAAAACCCCTGGCTCGAAAAGATCGAGCTCCAGGACTCGGCGCACCCCTACCACGACTGGAACCAGAGGATAACCGAGGAGTGCTACGAGCCGAATTCCGCCGCGCGCATACTCGGGCCGGACCTGAAGATCATCGAGATACTGAACAACTACTCTAAGATAAACTTCAATTTCGGCCCTACCCTCCTCTACAGCATGCAGACCGACAGCCCCGAGGTATACAGGAACATAATCGAAGCCGACCGGATGAGCGTCAGGAACTACGGGGGGCACGGCTCCGCGATAGCCCAGGTCTATAACCACATGATCATGCCGCTTGCGAGCAGGAGGGACAAGCGCACCCAGGCCGTCTGGGGCATAAGCGACTTCAGGGCGCGTTTCGGGAGGGACCCGGAAGGCATGTGGCTGCCGGAGACGGCAGTTGACATTGAAACGCTCGAGGTCCTCTCGGAGCTCGGTATCAAGTTCACCATACTCGCGCCGAGGCAGGCGCGGCGTGTAAGGAAGAACATAAAGGGCGCAAGGTGGAAGGACCTCTCGGGCGAGGACGTGGACACCACCGCGCCGTACCTTTGCACCCTGCCGTCCGGCAGGTCCATAGCCCTCTTCTTCTACAACGGGCAGATATCGAGGGACGTCGGGTTCGGGAACCTGCTCGACAACGGCGAGAACTTCGCCAGGAGGCTCGAGGGGGCCTTTCCCGTGGACGGGAGTGAAGCGGCCCTCGTGCACATAGCCACCGACGGAGAGTCGTACGGCCACCACCACAGGCACGGCGACATGGCGCTCTCCTACTGCCTGTACCATATCGAGACCAAGGGTCTTGCGAAGCTCACGAATTACGGCGAATACATCGAGAAGTTCCCGCCGGAAAGCCTGGTCGAGATACACGAGAACTCGTCATGGAGCTGCGCGCACGGCATAGAGCGCTGGAGGGCGGACTGCGGCTGCAATACAGGTGGATACCCGTCATGGGACCAGTCCTGGAGGGGCCCGCTCAGGGAGGCGTTCGACTGGCTGAGGGACACGCTCGCCCCGGTTTACGAGAGGGAGGCCTCGGCGCTCCTCGCCGACCCCTGGGCCGCCAGGGACGCGTTCATTGACGTCATAAACGACAGGTCCAGGAATAACGTGGAGGCCTTTTTCGCGAACCACGCCGCAAGGGAGCTCGGCAAGGACGAAAAGGTGCGGGCACTCAAGCTCCTGGAGATGCAGAGGAACACGCTGCTCATGTACACGAGCTGCGGCTGGTTCTTCGACGAGGTCTCCGGTATCGAAGGCGTGCAGGTGATGCTGTACGCATCCATGGCCATGCAGCTCGCCAAGGAGGCCGCCGGGGTCTCCCTCGAAGCCGGCTTCGAGGGGAGGCTCGAGCGCACGCCGAGCAACGTCTTCGGGAACGCCAGGAACGCATATGACAAGTTCGTGAAGGCGTCCAGGGTCGACCTCCTCCGCGTCGGCGCGCACCACGCGATATCGTCGCTCTTCGAGGAATACTCGAAAAAGGCCTCCATTTACGCATTCGAGGCCGAGAACGAGTTCTACGAGAAGATAGAGGCCGGCAAGCACAGGCTCGCCGTCGGCAAGACGGTAATAAGGTCGAGGGTCACGTGGGAGGAGGCAAGGCTCTCGTCGGCGGTCCTCCACCTGGGCGAGATGAGCGTGAACTGCGGGATAAGATTCTTCAAGGGCGAGGAGGAGTTCACGCTCCTCGAGCAGGAATTGAAGACCGCATTCGACCGGGGCGACATCCCGGAGGTCGTAAGGCTCATGGACCGGCACTTCGGCGCGGCAAGCTATTCGCTTTGGCACCTATTCAGGGACGAGCAGAGGAAGATCGTTAACGAAATACTCCAATTGACGAGCCGCGACATCGAAGGCTTCCACAGGCAGATATTCGAGAGCAACTACGGGACAATGGACTTTTTGCGGAAGCTCGGGGTGCCGCTCCCCAGGCCGCTCGGGGTCTCGGCGGAGTTCATACTGAACCACGACCTCGAGGAGGTGCTGAAGGAGAAGGAGCTTAACCTCGAGAAGTTCCGCGGGATAATAAAAAAATCCCGGCACCTCGCCGTCCAGATAGACCCTGAGAACATAGGCTATGTCGCGAGCGCATGGGTTACCGGGCGCATGGAGGAGGTAAGCGGGGACTCGGTGAAACTCGACGAGATCGAGAAGCTCCGCGACGCGCTCAAGCTCCTAAGGACGACCCCAGTGAAGCTCAAGCTCTGGAAGGCGCAGAACCTCTACTTCGCCCTCGGGAGGAAGGTGCTGGCCGAAGCCCGCGAGAAGGCCGCAAAAGGGGACGAGGCCAAAAGGAGGTGGGTCGAGGCGTTCGAGGACCTCGGGAACTACTTCCACGTAAGCGTATCCTGAGCATGCGGGTCCCCTCCTCCACATACAGGCTCCAGCTGAACCCGTCGTTCCGCCTTGAAGACGCATCGGACACCGTCGAATACCTTGATGCGCTCGGCATCTCGGACATATACGCCTCGCCTCTTTTCAAGGCCAGGAAAGGGAGCCCCCACGGGTACGACATAGTGGACCACGGGAGCATGAACCCCGAGGTAGGGACTATCGAGGAGCTTGAGTCGCTCCTCAAGAGGCTCGGGGGCATGGGCATGGGATGGGTCCAGGACTTCGTCCCCAACCACATGGCCTACGACGGCGAGAACGCGCTCCTCATGGACGTGCTCGAAAAGGGGCGCGCTTCGAGGTACTCGGGATTTTTCGACATAGAATGGGACCACCCCTACGAGGGGATAAAGGAGAAGGTGCTGGCCCCCTTCCTGGGGCGCATCTACGGCGAAGCGCTCAAAGGGGGCGAGATACGGCTCGTCTATTCGGAAAGCGGGCTCAAGGTAAAGTATTATGAGACCGCCTTCCCCCTCAGGATAGAATCATACCAGGTCTTTCTATCGCACCTTTCCGGGAAGCTCGCGGAGAGGCTCGGAAGGGAGCACCCGGACCATGTAAAGCTCCTCGGGATAAGGTACGTCCTCAGGACGATCGCTTCGGGCGGGGAGGCCGAGCTGGAGGACCAGGCCCTCTTCGTAAAGAGGATGCTCCGCGAGCTCTATTCAGGGGACAGCGGCTTCAAGGCCCTCTTCGACGAGACCCTCGACGACTTCAACGGCTCGCCCGGCGACCCGGAGAGCTACAACCTCCTCGATAAGCTCCTCTCCGAGCAGACCTTCAAGCTCGCGTTCTGGAAGGTCGCCGCCGAGGAGACGAACTACAGGAGGTTCTTCAACATCAACGGCCTCATAACGCTCCGCACCGAGGACGAGGAGGTATTCGACAGGACCCACGGCCTGCTCCTGAGTCTCCTGGCCAAAGGCGCCACGGGCGTAAGGGTAGACCACATAGACGGGCTCCGGAACCCGCTCGAGTACCTCCGGAAGCTCAGAGGCCGCGCCGGAGACGCCTACATGGCGGTCGAGAAGATACTCGGGAGCGGCGAGGCGCTGCCGGGGGCATGGCCTGTCGAGGGCACGACCGGGTACGATTTCCTCTCGGCCCTTAACGGAATATTCTGCGACACGACACACGAGGCGAGGTTTTCGCGCATATACTCGAACTTTACCGGCGTGAAATCAAGATACGCCGCACTCTTCCACGAGAAAAAGAAGCTCATAACCGAGATGGACATGATGAGCGACGTTTCCAACCTCGCGCAGCTCCTGAAGCTCACCCTGAGCCGCGACAGGCACGGGAGCGACATAACCCTTCCGGGCCTCAAGAGGGCGATAGTCGAGGTCATGGCGGCCTTCCCGGTATACAGGACCTACGTATGCGCGGAGTCGGTCACGGGGACGGATTTGAGATACATAAGGGAGGCCGTTGAGAGCGCGATCGCCCGGAACCCGGCCCTGTATAACGAGCTCGCATTCATAGGCAAGGTCCTGACACTCGACTTCAGGGAGTACCAGAGCGAGGAGGAAAAGGGCGAATGGCTCAAGTTCGTCATGCGCTTCCAGCAGTTCACGGGCCCCCTCATGGCCAAGGGCATAGAGGACACGCTCTTTTACGTCTACAACAGGCTCATCTCGCTTAACGAGGTCGGCTCCTCGCCGGGACAGTTCGGCTTGCCTCTGGAAGAGTTCCACCAGAGGAACAAAAGCGCAGAAGCGTCCAGCCCGCATTCGATGAACGCGACCTCCACGCACGACACGAAGCGGGGCGAGGACGCGAGGGCGCGGATAAACGTCCTCTCCGAGATACCGGGCGAATGGGAGTCTAATCTCCGGAGGTGGAGCGCCGTTGGTAGGAAAAGGAAGCGGAAGGCCGGGGGCCTGGGCGTGCCGGACAGGAACGACGAATACTTCCTCTACCAGACCCTTCTGGGCAGTTTCCCTTTCGGGGACGGGGGGCTCCCCGAGTATTGCGAGCGCATAAAGGCCTACATCATAAAGGCCGTCCGCGAGGCCAAGATACACACAGCGTGGCTCCGGCCCGACATGGAGTACGAGGAAGGGTTCATGCGGTTCATAGACGAATTACTCAGCTCGCCCGAAAACGGGTTCCTGAAGGAGTTCCTTCCCTTTCAGAGGAAGGTCGCCTGGTACGGGATGATAAACTCGCTCTCGCAGCTCACGATAAAGGCCGCCTCGCCCGGGGTGCCGGACTTTTACCAGGGGACAGAGCTATGGGACTTGAGCCTCGTGGACCCCGACAACCGCCGCCCGGTTGATTTCGGCAAGAGAAAGGCCATGCTCGAAGAGATCAGAACCCGGACCGCCGAAGACCGAGGCGCGCTCATAAGGGAGATGCTCGCCTCACCAGAGGACGGGAGGATAAAGCTCTTCGCAACCCATGCGGCACTGACTGAAAGGAGGGCGCATTACGGGCTTTTCCGGGACGGCTCGTACGAGGCCATCGAGACGGAGGGGAGGCTCAGGAGGCACCTCGTAGCATTTGCGAGGCTCCGCGGCAAGGAGGCCGCAGTCGTGCTTGCCCCGCGCTTCCTGACAGAGGCCGTGCCAGAGCGGGAATGGCCCGTGGGAGAGGCGGTCTGGGAGGGCACGTTCCTGAAGCTGCCCGACGGGCTTAAGCACGCCCGCTGGAGGGACGCCTTTACCGGGCGGGAAATGAAACTGAACGCAATTCAGGAGGCCGGGGCGGTGCTCGGGACATTCCCTGCGGCGCTCCTCCTGAGCCTGAAGAACGGCAGCGCCGATTGAATTTAATTGAAGTTACGTCGGCGGAATGATACTCGTTTATATCGAATATGGTCGCATGCTGTGTGATTTAAGCGCGAAAGGCGAGTCGGCGGGCCGGATGATAAAGGGCGTCTTTTGGGTCGTACTGCTTCTTAACGCGGTTGCGTTCTTCCTGGCTTTCAACCCCTGGCTCAGGGACTGGTCGACCCAGGCGATTGTCCTAATTGTTCTGGAGGCGGCCTTCCTTGTGGTTATCGGAGTGCCGGTCTTTATCTATCACCTTCGGAAAGGCCGTAGGCCAAAGGACGCTCTCGCCGCGAGCCTGGATTCGGTGGTGAGCTTTTTATCGGGGTGGGTTTAAAGCAGGACGGCTGTGCCAGCCATGCGTATAGAACGAAAAAAAGGGACCAGCCGTTTCCGGCTGGTCCCTTTTTAATAATGGTCGGGGCGAGAGGATTCGAACCTCCGGCCCCCGCGTCCCGAACGCGGTGCTCTACCAGGCTGAGCCACGCCCCGATTTTGTTGGGTTTCTCTGAGAAATCCCCTGAACACGAGATTCTTCGGTCGCTTACTCTCCCTCAGAATGACCGGAAAAGGAATTGATCAGACCTTCCCTGATTTCAAGAAAAACCCTCTTTCCCCGTGCAGAAACAAAAACGAGCTTCGCTCTGCGCAAAGCCCTCCCGACATGAACATAAAGAAAATAACACTTCTCTCAAGCTGAATCCAGCATTTTTTTAGGGCGGCCCCGGCCCCTTATGCCTCAGCCGGGCTGTCGCCCTCGCCCCTCGTCCTCTCGATTTCCCGCATGGCAGTTGCATGGCAGTCGGGGCATATGCCGTGCGTAAGCCCGGGGAGCCTTTCCGCGCCGAAGAGGTCGAGCCTTTTTACGGCCTCTTCGGCCTCTACCCAGCCCCCGTCAAGGTTTATCCGCTTGCACCAGCCGCATATCTGGAGGAGCTCGTCGGAGCGGTCGGCTGCCGGGTCGAGGAGGGCGATTGGGAGCCTTTTTTCGGCCCTTATGAGCCTGCACCTGAACTCGACCGCCCCCTCGGGGAGCCGGGCTATCTCCATCTCCATGAACCTCCGTATGCCCGGCGAGTCGCACCTGAACGGGATATAAACCTCTTTTCCGGACGACCTTACCCTGGTTAATATCATCCGGTAGACCTGGCGCGTCTCCTTGTCCGCGATAAAGTCCCACAGCGGCCTGTCAAGCACCGCCTCGGGGGTCAGGGCAGTTTCGTTCTCGGCGGCAAAGGAAAGCCAGGCCCGGTTCACATGGACGATCCTGTCCTGCGCGTCGAGCCTGTACACGAAAGGGCCTTTGCCGCCTTTTCCTCCCATTATTATATTCTACCCGGCAACCGCCTGCTGTAAATCCGGCCCGCCACCCGCACGCGGCCCGGCCTTGTGCTATATTTCTTATTAGCCAACGTCACGCCGTGCGACAAGCCGCTCTGAAATAGACTCGGGGTATTCGGACAAATTCACGTCGGCTTGAGAAACGGCCCGGGTGGAGCGCCAGGCGCGGGCGTCCGTAAATAAACTCAACCAGAGGTGGGGGAAATGAACGAAGAGAATATCGAGCTTTTCGACGCGCTTACGGAATACAGGGTACGCCTTGACGACATCGACCACCCGGACGAGGTCGAGAGCGTGCTTGAGAACCTGCTGAACGCAATATCGCATGACGAAACCATAGACCCCGACGAGCTCGATGTGGTGGCCGAATTCGTAAGGGATTACGACCTGGCCTATCCCGAGAGCGACGAGCTGCTCGACATACTGAAAGCGCACCAGGAAAAGCTGCACTGAAGGGGAAGGCGGCCTTAAGCCGCCTTCCCCTTCGCCTTTTCCTCGGCGTCCAGTTCCCTTGCGGCCCTTTCCAGGTCGTCAGGGCAAATGCCGTGGCTCATCCTGGGGGGCTTTTTCGAGCCGAAGAGGTCGAGCCTCCTTACTGCTTCCTCAAGCTCGGCCCACTCGCCGCCGGGCATCTTTACCCTCTTGCACCAGCTGCATATGGTCCGCCACTCGTTTGAGCGGTCCACGTCCGGGTCGATGAAGGCCACCGGCGTCCGGGCCTCGGTCTTACGGGTCGTGCAGACGAAGTCTATCGAGCCGTCGGGAAGGGGCCTTATCTCCATCTCCATGAAGCGCCTGGTCTCGGGCGAGTCGCACCTGAAAGGCACCTTCATCACGGAAAGCGAGGCCCTCGCCCTTGAGAGCATGAGCCTGAAGACGTGCCTGGTCTCGCTCCCATCGATGAAATCCCAGAGCTGCCTTCCGAGCACGTCTTCCCTCGTTAGTTGCGGAGCCTTGTTCTCCACCGCGAAGACGTCCCAGGAATCGCTCGCGCCCACTATCCTGTCCGATGCGTCCACCCTGTATGAAGTGACGTTCCTGTCCATGAATCTATTATACCAGCGGCGGCCCGGCCCTTCATCAAACGCGCCGTAATCCGCCCCGCGCCCGGTTGACACCCCTGAAAACCCGATTATAGTTACTCCTTGACGGCATCGGCAGTTCAACACGCGGTGTGCGCCCGAGAAACGGCCAGGGGTCTATGGATGAGCTTATTGAAAAACGGGAGCGTCCTCTTCCTGACCTCCATGGCCGGGAACTTCTGCAACTACCTCTTCCAGTTCTTCATGAGCAGGAACCTTGAGCTGACTGACTACGGCGCGCTCAATGCCGCGCTCTCCATCACCTCCATACTCGGAATACCAGCCGGGACGGTCATGCTCGTGGTTGCCAGGTACGCGTCCACTTTCAACGCAATGGGCGAGGGCCCGAGGGTTACGCGCCTGTACAGGAGCTCGCTTCTCTTTACGTTCGGGGCCGGGCTCCTCGTCTTTTCGGCGCTCGCTTTCGCTTCCGCCCCGCTCGCTGGATACCTCCAGCTCGAGGACGGGGTCCCCATAATAATAGCCGGCTTCGGCCTCTTCCTCACCTTTGCCATGACCGTCAACATGGGGATGCTCCAGGGGCTTCAGAAGTTCTGGCACTTCGGCGCAGGCGTATGGGCCGGCGCGGCCTCGAAGCTCGCGATGGGAGTAGTTTTCGTCCTGCTGGGCTTCGGCCTGAACGGTGCGGTAGCGGCAGCCGCCCTCCCGGGCCTCCTGGTGATAGCCATGACCTTCCTGCCTCTCTCAAGGATCCTCCGACAGAGGCCGGGGGGGAAGCGGATAACGATGGACATCGCCACATACGGCGTCCCGGTGCTCATGTCCTCGCTGGCCTTCACCGCAATGCTCAACATCGACATCCTTACCGTAAAGCACTGGGCAAGCCCGGAGGAGGCCGGTCTTTACTCGGCCGCCGCCGTGCTCGGCAAGACCATACTCTACCTCCCGGCCGCCTTCGTAACGGCGCTCTTTCCGATGCTTGCGGACTCGCACGCGCGCAACCGCGACATGCGGAAGGTGCTCGGCAGGGGCCTCCTCGTCTCCTTCGTTATTTCATCTTCAGGGGTGCTCGGCCTCGTCCTCTTCCCGGAGCTTTCGATAACCGTACTCTTCGGGTCCAGGTTCTCCGAGGCGGCCCCTCTCCTCAAATATTACGGGGTCGCCATGATGTCAATGGCCCTGGTGAGCGTCACCATAAGCTACAACCTCGCCAGGGGTAAGACCTCTTTCATATATTCCCTGCTCGCCGGCTGCGCGGCCCACGCGCTCCTTCTGAATATCTTCACGGGGAGCCTGGTGGCGGCGGTCGCGATCCTTGCGGCAGTGAACGTGTCCGTCGCCGCATACAACCTGATAACGGTCCTCCGGGGCAGGAAGGCCGAATCCGCCCTGAGGACCACTCCGGAAGGCGCTCTCTCATGAGCCTTTTCCCGCACGTTACCGGGCGCATTATGAGTCCGTATCAGCCAGGTGAACGCATTGTGTGCTGAAGCGATTACATTAAGGGCCAGGAAGGAAATGGCGGCCTCAGTGGCGCTCCTTCCGGCAGCGCTCGTCCTGGGCTGGCTATCTTTCCTGCCCGGGCTCGCCGCCCTTGCAGCCGGGTCTGCGGGAACGGTTGCGTTTCTACGCATCGCGTCCAGGCAGGGGGAGAGGCCCGGGCCCGGCACGGCTCTCGCGCTCATCATATATTCGGCCCTCCTCGCCCTGACGGCAGTCACGGCGAGGGAGGCCATGGGCCTCGGCGCTCCGGCCACAGGCGCGGCAGAAGCTGACGGGCATGAGGCGAGGCTCATGGCAGGCGAGTTTGCTCTCTTCTTCGTCCTCTATTCGGCTACCGTGCTCGAAAGCGCAAGGGCAGCCGGGTCGTATTTCGGGTTCAAGAGGCTCAGCCCTGCCACGGCCATCTTCGTATTCGTCCTATATTTCGCCGTTCTTAAGCTCCCGCCGTACGAGCTCGACCTGAAGGAATGGGGCCCTCTGCTGGCATCGGCGTCGGCGGTCGGCGAAGGCAGATGGCCGTACCTGCACCACTACTCCGTGCAGCATGGGTTCCTGAACGCCGGAGCGCTCTCGCTCTGGTTCAAGGCCTTCGGGCCGACCCCCCTCGCCCTCGCCTCTTTCGCCTCGGTCCTGACCGCGCTCTCAGGGGCCGTTGCCTTCCTGCTCGTAAAGGGGCTTACGAACTCCCGTGGGGCTGCTCTCCTGGCGGCCCTTGTCCTGGTGGCCAATTTCACCGACATGGAAGCGTCGCTCAGGGACCCGGCGGCCTTGCATAGCCAGTTCCAGGTCGTCTCCGGCCTATACCTCCTCCGGGCCGCCCTGCTGGAAGGCGCTGCCCCGAGGGGCTGTATTCAGGCCTTCCTCTTCGGCGCGCTCTGCCTGTGGGAGCCGGCTTTCGGCATTTTCATGGCGCTTTCGTTCCTCTCAATAACGGTCTACCGGGCCGCATCGAGGAAAGAGCGGCAGCTCTTTTACCCGGTGGCCGCGCTCATCGCCGGGGTGGTCTTCCCGGTCTCGGCCATAGCTGCCTTGAGGCCTCCGGAGGTAGACTTCCTTTCCGGGGCCGCTATTGGCGTCTTCATCGGCGTACAGCAGGTCTTCGCCTCGGGACAGGACGGTGCGCACCCGGGCTTTTTCCCCTGGGAGGTCTTTGTCCTTTTCTTTTTCGCGGCGCTCCTCATGGTCGCGTACAGGCAAATATCCTCAGGAAGGGGTTTTTCGCGCAGGCATCTCTTCCTTTTCGGAACGGCCCTCATGCTCCCGCCCTGGCTTGCGTTCAGGGCAGGCGGGGGCCCTCCGGACCCAAGCCCAGCCGCCTGGCTCCTTGCGCCAGCTCTCGCCCTCATATTCCACACGGCATACAGGCACGCTGCCCTGGGCGCCAGCAGGCCGAGGCTGTACGCGGCGGCTGTAATCACGGCAGCCCCGCTCCTTACGGTCGACCTCGCGCGCCCTGTCGGAGACGACATGAATGGCTATCTGGACAGGTACCGGGACGAGCGCGCACGATGGCAGGCCTCGTGCGCGGACGCGACCGGGCAGGACGGCGGCTGCGGCACGGAGAGGCGGCCCGGGCTCAAGCTCCACATGAAGGCCGCGCTGGAAAGGGGGCTCGGGCTCGGTGCACACGGGCCCGCAGGGTTCGGCTACCACCCGCCAAACTTCTTTCTGGCCAGGGCGTGCGAAAAGGGCGTGCCCGTGGTCTCGGACATGGACGGGGCGATCGCGGCGCACAACGGCTGCCCTCCTCGGCACAGGTACCCTTCCGCGCGGCGCATTGAGGACAGGGCGCTGCTCTCCGGGTACCTGGACGAGATAAAGAACTTCCCGGCGGTGGTGCTGGATGAAAGGCGGGCCGGAGGGTACGCCCCCGGCGGGCTTCCGAGGAGGATGAAAAGGGAACTCCTCGACTCAGGCTACCACGTGTCCGAGCGGCACGGCGTCATCTCCGTTCTCACGAGAAAAGACGCCGGAACCGTCGAGGAGAGCTGCATTGTATGCGCCCCTCCCGCGGAAATAGCGAAGCTTTCGCCCGAAGGAGGCTGGCTGGCCGAGGGGCGGGCCGACGCAAGGAGGAAGTCCTTCGGCGCGCCGATATGGGACTCGTTCGTCCTTAGCGCGCTGGTCTGGGCCGAGGGGCGGGCCGGCCTGATAGTGGGAGAGACCGGCAACGGGTATGCCGCCTTCTATATAGACCCCGCAAGCGGAACGGCAAGGCTTTCCGAGTTCCGGGGGAAGAAAGAAGTAAAGGAACTTTCGACTGCCGGGCTCCGCAAGAAAAGCCGGGGCATGGGCTCCTGGCACGACATGGAGGTCTTCGGGGGGAGCGGCGGGCACTACCAGTTCTTTGTCGACGGCGAGTTCGTCCTTGAAAGCGACGGACTGGAGTGGGGAGGCGTCGGCCTCATCGACCTCGCCGGTACCGCGCGGTTCAGGGAGGTCGAGCTCGCAAGGGGGCCGGACACCGGCGGAGCATGAACAACCGACACGACAACACCAGCGGAGGTGCGGATTGAGGACTACAAGGGCGGTCTTTCTCGACAGGGACGGAGTGATCAACAGGAAGCTGGAAAAAGACTTCGTCAAGGAGTGGCGCGAGTTCAGGTTCATCCGGGGCGCCAAGAAGGGCGTCCGTCTCCTCAAGGAGTCAGGGTTCCTTGTCGTCGTCCTCACGAACCAACGGGGCATCTCGAAAGGCTCGGGGACGCTCGACAAGCTCGCGGAGATACACGCCAGGATGACAGGCGAGATAATCCTCGGCGGAGGGAGCATAGACGCCCTCTATTTCTGCCCCCACGGCGCAGACGACGGATGCGCGTGCAGGAAGCCCATGCCGGGCATGGTCCTCAAGGCGGTAAGGGACTTCAGGTCCAGGGGCCTCTCGATAGACCTCGGGAGGAGCTTCCTTGTCGGCGACGAGGAAAAGGACATGGTCGCCGGGCGCCGGGCAGGCCTCAGGACCGTCAAGATAGGCGAGCCGCACCGTCTTGCCGACAGGCGGGCCGGGAACCTCCTCGAGGCCGCAATGCTCATCGCCTGCGCGCCCGACGGGATGCAAAAAAATAACTGAGGTGGGCGAAAGCGGGCAGACCCGTCCATCTTCCGGCGCTGCGGGGGCTCTCTTTGCGCTCGCGTACTTTCTCCTTGCGTCCCTCCTGGCGCTCTCATACACATGGCCCCTCGCCTCGGATATCTCGGGCGCGGTCTTCGGGTTCCCGGGCGGGGCCGGGATGAGCGGCCTTTCCGGCGAAACGCTCCCCGGTCCGTCAGGCGTCCTCAGGGCTGCGTTGTCCGAGGCTTTAGACGACGCCGCTTCCTTCAATATAACGAAGCTACTGAACTTCCCCCTGCTGGCCCTCGCCTCCTTTTCGCTACTTTTTTATCTCACGGGGGACAGGGGAACCAGCGCGGTCTTCGGTCTCGCCGCCGCGTTTTCGCCTTTCCATACGAGCCATATAACAGCCCATTCGGCGGGCATCTACTGGCTCCCGCTCTCTTTTCTCTTCATTTTGAAGACCTTGAGAGAGGGCGGGTACGCAAACCCCGTCCTCCTGGGGCTCGTCTCGGGGCTCCTTGCGGTAGAGGCCCCGAGCTTCGGTCTTTTCTTCATGCTGCTCGTCCCGGTCTTCGTCCTCTTCCACCTCCCGAATAAGTCCGGGGCGGCATATCTATTGAAAGCCCTTGCGCTCTCCGGTCCGGTTTTTTCTGCGGTCGTAGTCGCGATGGCCTGGCCACTTCTCCTGGGCCTCCTCCTCCCCGTCTCGGTCGGGGAAGGGCTTGAACCGAGGCGGCTTTCAGACCTTTTCATCTCGTCCGCCAAGCCACTCGACTATCTACTCCCGTCTGTCCACAACCCATTTCTCGGATGGCTGGCGCCTGACCTCGGCGGCAGCCCGCTCAAGGGGCACAGGTACGCGGAGCATACTCTCTACATCGGGTACACGGTCCTCATACTCTCCGGGTGCGCGCTTTACAAGCCGATACGGGACGGGAGCCGCGAGATGAGGCGGACGGCGTTCCTTTTCCTTGCCGCCGCGCTCCTCATGGTGCTCGTTTCATCTCCGCCTTTCATGCCGCTCGGCGCGCTTGAGATGAATATCGAGGAGGGGACGGCATCAGCCGAAAGCAAGATACTCCTCCCCCAGTACCTGCTCTTCAAGGTGTTCCCATTCATCCGCGGGTACGCCGGCGCAGGAGGAGCGGCCATGCTGTCCTTTACCGTCCTTGCTGCAATCGGCTTCTCCGCCCTGTTCGGCCGTTCGAGGCGGAAGAATTCGGCCCTGGCGTGCGCGGCACTGCTCCTTGCGGTCGAGTTCGCGGACTTCCCTGCGTTCAGGATAACGAGGCCGCCGCTTGAGAAGAGCGAACGGCTCGAAACCCGTAACGCGGCGCCGGGGACGGCTGACCTGCAGGGGACCGGGGCGGGTTTGACAGAGGACGAATTCAGCTTAAGCTTTAAATAGGGACCTCCCCCGAAAGACGACCCGCGTCATTGCTTTGCGGCAGGCTTGCCGGGCAAAATTCAAACGAGCGGAGGGCCGGGCCATGACCCCTGACGCCCCGTTGCAGGAAGGCTACGATGAAGCGAGCATCCGGACGCTCCTCGGCGGCGGCCCGTCCACAAGGGTGCTCGTCATAGCCGCGCACCCGGACGACGAAACCATAGGCATGGGCGGGCTTTTGAAATACCTTGCCAACGTCGCTTTCGTGCACATCACGGACGGCGCGGCAAGGAACATGCGCGCGGCCCGGGCCCGGGGCTTCCGGACGAGGGAAGGATATGCGGACGCCCGGAGAAGCGAGCTTCAGAAGGCGCTATCGCGGATGAGGGCCGCGCCGATTGAGCTGCTCGACCTCGGCACGCCCGATCTCGATGCGTCCTATAACCTCGTCACATCGTCTGTTGCGCTTGCCGGAATAATGAAGCGCCTGGCCCCGGCCGTTGTCTTCACGCACCCCTACGAGGGAGGCCACCCGGACCACGACTCAGCAGCCTTTTCGACGCGGGCGGCCCTGGCCCTCATAGAGTCTGCCGGCATGGCGGAGCCGCGTCTCATGGAATTCACCTCGTACCACGCGGACGGGGAAAAGCTTGCGGCCTCGCGCTTCCTGCCGGGCGCTCCCGAGGGTCTCGGCATCGCGCTTACCGGCGAGGAGAAGGACTTCAAGGCCGAGATGTACGCCTGCTACGGCACGCAGAAGGGGGCGCTCAAGCACTTCCCCATAGGTGTCGAGAGGTTCCGGCCCGCCCCCGTGTACGACTTCACCAGACCCCCTCACCCAGGCAGGCTCTTTTACCAGAACTTCGACTGGGGCCTCAAGGGCGCCAAATGGTGCCGCCTTGCTGCAAGGGCTATGGACGGGCTCGGGGTCCTGCAAGGGAACCTGGCCGGAGGCGGGCTCCTGGGCCGCCTTATTTCGGTCTTTTCCCGCTAGCCCTCGACGTTGTCGTCCTTTTTGCCGGGGGCCGGCCTTGCCTTCTCGCGCAGTTTGTTGAGTTCGGCCTCATCCAGCCCCCTTTCCCTGAACCTGTCGAGGCCGATGAACAGGCTTGCGAGGACGGCGGTCACGTAGCCGAAGACGGTGAACGCGTATACTGCAAGCAGGAACGAGAGCACCCTCCCTTCCGGGGTCCGGGGCCAGTATTCCGAGCCCATCGTCGTTATCATCATGGCAGACCACCAGAGCGATGAGCCGAAGGTCCTGAAGCCCTCGTTCTCGCGCTCGAACACGTGGACGCCGGCGGCTCCTGCCACGACGACGACCGCCGTGAGCGCGAGCACGTAGCCGAACTTCCTCCTGCCCAGCACCTCCCCGAGTATCCCCATGCTCCTGTTGACGGAGCCGATGACCTGGACGAGCCTTGCGCCCCTTACGAAGCGCGCCGCGCGGAGCACGTGGAGGGCCTTGAAGGCGCGAAGTACCCTAAGGGCCGGCACTGTAAGCGAGACGAGCGTCAAGAGGTTGCCCCTTACGTATAGGCGTTTGTTCGGCGCAAGCGCGAACTGCAGGACGAAGTCCGCAATGAATATGATCCAAATGACGGTGCTCGCGACAACGACCGGCCCGCCGGGGCCGCGCGTGAACTCGACCACTATAAGCACGAGCCAGACAAAGCCCAGCACCATCATCGGGGTCTCGAGGAGTTCCTGGTACCTCCTGAGCTCTGCCCATTTTTCGTCCTCTTCACGCCTGTCTTCCGGCGCCATGCGCTCTGACCTCCCGGTTCAAAGCATGCCAGCTCCGGTGCGTTTTGCAATCCGGACGCTACGGGAGCATCCGGGCCGGTCAGGAGCCGAAGCCTGGTCCCGGGGACGAGGGTGAAAATGCTTTCGCCGCCGGTTGACAAAGCGGAAAGTTGAATTAGAGTTATCACTATCGGTTCAGGGAAAGGCCCGTTTCAGTCTCATTTCGTCGTCATACCCGAGCCCTGCGTCCCTTCCGGGCCGCGGGCGAATCTGTAAAAAGACGGTCGTTCCGCTTTCCAGGGGCATGCGCGCCCTTACGGGATGCGTATGCCCGCAGGGAGGGGTGTTTTGAGGGCGGGTCTTCGCCGGAGCAAGCGCGGGGGTTCAATGCGGGTGTTCAAAGGGAAGATATCCGTAATCATGCCCGCCTTCAACGAGGGGCACCACATATACGAGAACCTGAAGGAAACCCATTCCGTATTCAGGAGGACTGGCCGGAGGTTCGAGATAATACTCGTCGACGACGGGAGCGCGGACTCGACCTACGAGGAGGCGCAGAGGGCCGCACGGGAGCTCGGGAGCATCGTCCCGATGAGGGTCGGGGAGAACAACGGCAAGGGCAACGCGCTCCGCGAGGGCTTCAAACGCTCCGACGGGGACCTGGTCATATTCCTCGATGCCGACCTGGACCTGCACCCCGCACAGGTCCTGAGCCTTTTCAGGGCCATGATGGACACCGGCTCCGACGTGGCCATAGGCTCCAAGCACCACCGGGAATCGAGGATCGACTACCCCGCGTCGAGGAAGTGCCTGAGCCGGGCGTACGCCCTGGCCCTGAAGGCGCTTTTCGGCATGCCCCTCATGGACACCCAGACGGGGCTCAAGGTCTTTACCCGCCCCTCTCTTGAGAAGGCGTTCCCCAGGGTGGTCTGCGGCAGGTACGCGTTCGACGTGGAGCTCCTTGCGCACGCGCACGAGGCCGGCTTCAGGGTGGCGGAGGCGCCGGTCGTCATGAGCTTCAGGAGGACTGCCGCCTGGGGGAGGATAAAGGCCGCGGACGTAGCGAGGATGGGTATAGACACGCTCGCGATATTCATTCGGCTCCACATCATACGGAACTACGGGACCGCGTTCGAATCCGGCACCTTCGCGTTGAAGGGCGTCGTGTGATGGACGTCCTGAAGAGCGGCACCGTGCTTTTCCTGGCCTCACTTTCAGGAGGGGTCTTCAACTTCCTTTTCCAGGCCTTCATGGGAAGGACGCTCTCCGTAGAGGACTTCGGCTCGATGAACGCGCTATTTTCAGTCATCCTCATAACCGGCGTACCGGCGGCTGTCATGGTGACGGCGCTCTCAAGGGACGTATCGTCATTGAACTCCGGCGGGCGCCTCGCGGAGGCAGGGCGCGTTTACAGCGGATCGTTACTGAGGATGGCCCTCTACGGCGGCGCGGTGCTGTGCATGTCGGCGGCCTTCAGAAAACCGATCGCCCTCGGGCTCGGGCTCGGGAGAGAATGGGTCCCGGTCATGGCGGGCGCCGGGCTCCTCTTCGCCTTTATTCTCTCTGCCAACCTGGGTCTCCTTCAGGGGCTCCGGAGATACCGCTATTTCGGGGCGGGCATCGGCCTTCTGAGCCCCCTCAAGCTCCTTTTCGGCGGGGCGCTCGCGGCCGCCGGCTTCGGTATCGGGGGGGCGATAGCGGGCTTTTCCGCAGCCGTCCTGGCTGTCCTCGTACTCACTACGCTTGCGGTCCTGCGGCACTTTTCTCCCGCGGGCGGCATTGGAAGGCAGGCGGCCGCGCGGCGCGGGCCCAGCCTCCGCCGCCTGGCGTGCGCCTTCGCCTTCGCGTTCGTCACCAATATCGACATGATAATGGTGAAGCTCTACTTCCCCGCGAGGGAAGCCGGTCTCTATGCCGCCGCCTCGGTGCTCGGAAAGGCCGTCCTCTATGCCTCGTCGTTTTCGACGCAGGCCTTTTTCAGCGGGGCCTTTCACAGGGGCAGAAACGCCTGGAAGCTCCTGGACAGGGGCATTTTGCGCTTACTCGCGGTCTTCGCTCTGACCGTGCCTCCCCTTGTGGTCTTCCCCGAGGCGTTCCTGAGCTTCCTTTTCGGACCGGACTTTTCCGAAGCCGCCCGGGTGCTCAGGGTATACGCGCTTGCAGCCGCCTTCATGTCCACCGCCGGGCTATTTACGGCCTATAACGCCTCTCGCCCGGATTCGGGCTTTCTTTTCGCGCTCTTCGCGACAAGCGCGTTTATGCCGCTTGCCATAGCCTGGCTACCGCACTCGTTGACCGCGGCGGTCCTGGCGGCAGGGACGGCCGCGTTCGTCCTCTCGCTGGCGGGCCTGGCCGGGGCTGTGAGGGAGAGGCGCTCTGTCAGCGGGGCGCAGGCGAAACTGGAGGGCATCGCCGGCAGATGAGCCCGACAGTGTCGATAATAATACCCGTAAAGGAGATCAACGACCATATAAGGGAGTCGATGCCCCACATACTCGCCCTGGACTATGACGAATTCGAGGTCGTCATATTCCCGGATTCGGGCTCTGGAGACGCGTTCCCCAGGACGAGGATAATACCGACGGGTCCGGCCGGCCCAGCCGAGAAAAGGGATCTGGCCCTTAAATACGCCAGGGGCGAGGTATTCGCGTTCTTGGACGACGACGCGTACCCGGCCCGGGACTGGCTCAGAAAAGCTGTGCGGCACTTCAAACAACCGAACGTTGCTGCTGTCGGCGGGCCGGCCGTCACCCCCCGGCACGATTCGGTATGGCAGAAGGCCTCAGGAAGAGTCTTCTCGTCATGGCTCGCAAGCGGCAGGTACGGCTACAGGTACCTGCCCGACGGCGGGCTCCGCGAGGTGGACGACTTCCCGAGCGTGAACCTCGTCATACTAAGGAGCTCCTTCGAGCGCGCGGGCGGCTTCGATACAGCCTACTGGCCCGGAGAGGACACCAAGCTCTGCCACGACCTTACAAGGAAGCTCGGCGAGAGGATCGTCTACGACCCCGAGGCGCTGGTATTCCACCACAGGCGGCCCCTTTTTACCGGCCATCTGAGGCAGGTCGGCAGGTACGCTTTCCACCGCGGGCTATTTGCCAGGGCGCTCCCCGACACGTCATTGAGGCCCCAGTATTTCGTGCCGAGCCTCTTTGTCCTTTGGCTCGCGGCAGGCGCCCCGCTTTCTCTCGTCTCGAGCTCGATGGGGGCGCTCTATACCTTGCTGCTGTCCGTCTACTTCCTCCTGGTTTCTTCGGAGTCCGTGAGAATAGCCCTGAAGGAGCGGGACTTCCGGGTGGGCGCGCTCTCGGCTCCGGGCATAATGCTTACGCACCTCGTCTACGGCCTAAGGTTCATGCACGGCTTCGCCTCGCGGAGGGGGGAATGAAGGTCGCGATTTCATATCCGCCGCTCGGGGACGGCTCCCGCGTCCCTCTCCTTTCGCAGAACAGGCAGTTCCAGTGGTTCAGAAGCCCCACCTATATATACCCGATGGTCCCGGCCTACGCGGCGACCCTCATGAGGAAGGAGGGCTTCAGCGTATTCTGGGACGACGCGATAGCAGAGGGCATGTCGTTCGACGGCTGGCTCGCACGCATAAGGAAAAAAAGGCCCGACGTCATAGCCTTCGAGACAAAGACGCCGGTCATAAAGAGGCATTGGGCCATAATAAACCTCTTGAAGTCCGAGGCGGCCAGGTCCTCATGGGACTTAAAGACCGTGCTGATGGGTGACCACGTTACGGCGCTCCCGGAGGAGTCCCTCAGGAGCTCTCCCGTGGACTTCGTGATAGCCGGTGGGGACTACGACTTCCAGCTCCATAGCCTCGTAAAGGCGCTCGCGACCTCTTCATCCGGCCTCGCAGGGCTCGATTCGGGCATATGGTTCAGGAGCGGCGGCAAATACGCCAACTCCGGCAACGCGGTAAAAAGGCGCGACCTCGACACGCTCCCGTTCATAGACAGGGACCTCACGAGGTGGGAGCTTTACAGCCTGAAAAACGGCAACTACAAGAAAAAGCCGGGCACCTACACCATGGCCGGGAGGGACTGCTGGTGGGGCAGGTGCAGTTTCTGCTCCTGGACGACCATGTACCCGGGCAGGGACTTCAGGAGCGTATCCCCGGAAAGGCTACTTGACGAAATCGGGCTACTTATAGCCAGGTACGGCGTAAGGGAGGTCTTCGACGACAGCGGCACCTTCCCCGCGTGCGAATGGCTCGAGTCCTTCTGCAAGGGCATGATAGCGCGCGGGTACAACAGGGACGTCTCGTTCGGCTGCAACATGAGGATAAACGCGCTCGGAAAGCCCGAGTTGAGGCTCATGGCAAAGGCCGGGTTCAGGTTCGTGCTATTCGGGCTCGAGTCCATGAACCGCGCCACCCTCGCGAAGCTCAACAAGGGCTTGAGGCCCGAGCAGATCGCAAGGGGCTTCAGGATGGCGAAGGAGGCGGGGCTTGAGCCGCACGTAACGGCCATGATCGGCTATCCCTGGGAGACGAAGGAGGACGCGGAGGAGACGATAGCATTCGCACGTGATATGTTCCGCAAGGGGTACATAGACTCTCTCCAGGCTACCATTGTGGTGCCTTATCCGGGCACGCCGCTCTTCGAGGAGGCGAGGAGGAACGGCTGGCTCACCACCGAGGACTGGGACAGGTACGACATGAGCGGCTCGGTCTGGCGCTCGCCTCTTTCCGACGAGGACGCGATGACGCTTACGCGGGGGCTCTACAAGGCGGCCTTGAACCCGGCCTTCCTCGCAAGGAAGGTCGTCGGCATACGGAGCGTCGACGACGTCAGGTTCCTGATGAACGCGGGGGTCAAGCTCCTCGGCCATCTTTCGGACTTCAGGCACAGGCCGAAGCGCCTCCGTAAGGACGCGGCCACTTGAGACTGTCGTTATATAATGCAAAGGAGGCCGCATGGACAGTCCGAGCGCGTTCCCGTATGTTTCAGTCGTGATACCAACCCTCAATTCCGGGAAGACCCTGGACGAGTGCCTGAGGAGCATCACCGGACAGGACTGGCCGCCGGAGAGGCTCGAGATCATAATGGCCGACGGCGGCTCGACGGATTCCACCCTGGATATCGCGAGGCTCGCTGTCTCTCATACCCGGGTGAGCATCAGGGTGGTCGGGAACCCATTAAGGACCGGCGAGGCCGGGAAGGCCGCGGGCTTGAAGGAGGCCAGGGGGGAGCTCATAGCCTTCATAGACTCCGACAACGTCCTCCCTGACAGCGGCTGGCTCAGGAGAATGGCCGAGCCTTTCAACGACCCGGAAGTGGCCGGAGCAGAGCCGCTCGAATACGCGTACAGGGCCGGAGACGGCTTCATCACCCGATACTGCTCGCACCTCGGGATGAACGACCCTTTCTGCCTCTTCGCAGGCAACTACGACAGGTACTCGGCCGTGACCGGGAGGTGGACCGACATGCCATACAGGGCGGAGGACAGGGGGAACTGGTTCAAGCTCGAGCTCGACCCGGGCCGCTATCCCACGATGGGCGCGAACGGGTTCATGGTGCGAAAAGACGCCATTGAAGGCGGAGCAACAGGCGGGTATCTCTTCGACGTGGACATGATATGCCGGCTCATAAAGAGGCGCCCGGGGGCGCGCCTTGCCAAGGTAAGGACCGGCATCGTACACGTCTTCTCCGGCGACACGAGGACCTTCGTGAGAAAGCAGATGCGGAGGATACGGGACTACCGCCATTACGAGAGGCTCGGCATGAGGGAATATCCTTGGAAGCGGGTCGGCAGGACTGCGGTTGCGAGGTTCGTCTTCTCATGCCTTACGGTCCTGCCTTTGATCTCCCAGGCCGCGCGTGGCTATCGGCGGAAACCCGACATAGCGTGGCTTTTCCACCCTGTCGCCTGCTGGCTTACCCTTATAGTCTACACCCTGGGCAGCATGCGGGTCCTCACTGGGGAGTTCAAGAGGGAGGGCTGGGGCCAATAGGGGGCAGGTACCGCAGGCGAAGCTCTCGAAAGTTGGCAGCCCCGGTGCCTGCGCCCGGAAGGTCGGCCGCTTGATGGACAGGGTCTTTAAGAACACCTTCTGGATGCTCCTCCCGAGCGCCTTCAACAAGGCATCGAGCGTTCTGCTGGTAATAGTCCTCGCCCGCCACCTCGGGGCCGCCGGCTTCGGCAGTTTCTCCTTCGCTTTTTTCCATATCGTTTTCTTCAGCGCCGTTTCCGAGGCTGGTCTTACCACGGTCATGATACGGCGCATGAAGGCCGAACCCGAAAAGGCGGGGGACATATACCGTAAAGGCCTCAAGCTCGGCGTCGTCTCGACACTCGCGGCCGTATCGGCGGCGATAGGGAGCGGGGCGGCCCTCGGTTTCGAGAACGATACGCTCCTGCTTATTGCCCTGGCCTCGCTCGGTCTCATCGTATCTTTCAGGGACGTGGCCTTCAGGTGGTTCCTTGAGGCCCCCTTCAGGGCCTCTTTAAGGATGCGCGCAAGCGCCGTCCTGGGTATGGCGTCCGAGGGCCTCGGCCTTCTGTCGGTATGGGCAGCCGTTTACATCGGCGCGGGGGTAGAGGCGATAACAGCCGCCTACGTCCTCTCGAACCTGCCAGGCTTCGTCCTCCTCGCCGCACTCTCATACAGGGCAGCCCCTGCACCCGGAGTGGAAAAGGCGTCTTACACGGTGATTCTCAAGGAGGCCCTGCCAATAGGGCTTTCCAACGCGCTCAATAACTTCTACCTCATGCTCGGCTCGTTAGTCCTTTTCCTTTACGGCAGTATCGAGGCGATCGGGTATTATGCGCTCGCCTTCAGGCTAACCACTTCGCTCAGGATAATCCCTGAGGCGCTCATGCATTCCTTTTTCCCGCTAATGGCCTCTCGGTCCGGCCGCGAGGGTGCTGGAATGTATTTCAGAAGAAGCCTCGGCATAATGGCGTTCATGGCCCTGCCGCTGGCCCTGGAGACTGCCGCCCTCTCCCACGAGATAACGCTCTTCCTCGGGGGCGCCTCGTTCAGCCCGGCCTCCGAGGCCTTGAGCGTCCTTGTATGGGCAACGGCCCTTTACTTTTTCAATGCGTGCTCCAGGTCGGCGCTGAACGCGGCGGCGCTCGGGGGCAGGAACCTCGCGGTCTCGTCGGTTATGGCGGCCGCTTCAGTCGCGCTCTCTTTCGCGCTCATACCGGAACGGGGGCTCTCGGGCGCGGCATGGTCGCTGGTCCTCGCAGAAGGGGCCGGTCTCGCTGCCTATTCAGCCGTCCTCGGAAGGGTCGGCTTTGCCTTGCCGCTCGGCTTCATCGGCAAGTGCCTGCTGGCCTCGGCCTGCATGCTCGGGTGCATGTCGCTCTTTGACGGGCCGTTCATCAAGCTCTCTTCCGGGCTCGCGGCCTACTTTGCGGCTTCCGCCATCGTTACCGGGACCGGCCCTATGCGGGCAGCCAAGGCCCTTGCCCGGATTCGGCCCATGCGCATTCGATAAAAAAAAGGGACCGGCCCGAAAGAGCCTGTCCCTTTTTTCTAAAATTCAATAGCCGTCGTTTCAGTGCGGCCCCGCCCTTCCGGTCTTCCTGTATATCTCCTCCATCCTCTTTTCTGCAACGGGGTGCCCTGGAATTATCCTATCGACGGCCCGCCAGTGCTCGAGCGCCTCGTCGTATTTCTCCCAGCGCTCAAGCTCAAGGGCCTTGTCCATCTCCCAGCCGTGGTATATCTTCCAGTCGCCCTCCTCGCGGACGAGGAAGAAGATGACAGGGCTCGACCCCACGGGGACGTTCCCCTTGAGGTAGCGCTTCTTTAATTCCCTGTCGAAATCATTGTATTCCATGCCGCTTGCGGCCGCTCCGAAGGCGAAGCCGAGCATGTCCCCCATCACCATATCGAGCCTCGGCATCGTGACCGACGCCGTTACCACGGCCCTTACGCCCTCTGTCTCGGAGCCCAATATCGTCGCCCTCGCCTGCTTGAAGAGCCTGGCCGCAACGGTGTCCGATTCAACCTTGTGCAGCATGTCGTACGATTTGCGGCTCTTGACCGCCCTGTCGCGCTCCGAGGCGCAGTTCCAGGTCGTGTCAAGGTCGTTCTTAAAAGCGGCCTTCAGGTAGTTTTCCGCAGCCTTTTCGGGAGTAGACCCGCAGGAGCGCGTGCACCCTCCTGCCGCGACGAGGATAACGCCTGCAAGGAGCGGAAGGAGGGCATGGCGGAAACGGACGTTCCCGCCCGACTTAAAACCCATACGCCGCCCTTTCAGACCTGTAGTCCTGAAGCCCGGGCACCTCGAGCTCGATAAGCTTCCATCCGGACCCCTTCGAGTAATCCATCGTGCACCTGTGATTGAAGGTCACGTTGCGTATTGTGAACGAGCCTTCGGCCTGGTGCCTGCTCCCCTCTATATTCTTTACGGAGGCCGGGCTCCAGCGGAAGGACTCTACATACCCGTCGTCCTCGAGCTCGGCGCGCACGAACCCCTCGCACTCCTCCCTTGCCGTGTGCCTTATGGCCTGGGGGCTTCCCGGGTCCACTACGCGCCTGAAGGTCATCGAGACCCCGGCCACGTCTGTGGGCTCGTAGAGCTCGTAATGCCGCTCGTCCGGCTCGAACTCCGCCGCGGCCTCCACTTCGAACCCGTAGGTGCAGGCGTAGTCTGACGCGAAGAGCACCGTGCCTTCGGCTTCCGCGCTGCCTGAAGAGTCGAGCTCGACGTACATGGGAACGCTCTTTATTATGTCGCAGCCTTCCACCAGTGGCGGATGGAGCGTCGTAATACGCGCGGCGCCCCCGGGAGGGCCGTTTATCTTGACCTTTATCGGGAACTGCATCCCCTCCGGCTGCTTGATGTCGCCCTCAAGCCTGGCGGGGCCGGTAAGGTATACGGAAAGCCCTGAACTTCCGTATCCGGTTGAGGTCTGGCTGCCGACCGCCTTGGGCGGCTTGTCGCACCCGGCTATAATGAGGAGCAGAAGGAATATGAGCGCTCCGCCGGCGGATTTCAGGAACCTTTCCGACACGAGAGGTCTCCTTTCAGGTCTTCATTCCTCTCCCCTATCGGAAACTTTCCGAGAATCTTTAGGCCCATTCACAGTTTGGCCGGCCGGTCAAACCATCAATTTAAATAATTACTTAAGTTATTATCGGAGCCGGCGATATTCAGGAAAGCTTTGTTTTACAAACCATTGGCGGGTGCGGGAGCGATTAAGGCCTTGGGGACCATTCCGGATTATTTCCGCAAGCACCAGGAACAGGCCTTTCTCCTGAAGGTCTTCCTGCTCATTTTCGCGATACTCATGCTGAAGGGCTATATCGACGCCTTCATGGGCGTCATAATGCTCGTCTTTCCGGTGCTCTTCCTCCTCTATATCAGGCTCAAGGCCATAGCCGCAAACGAGAGCGCGACAAGCATCCTAAAGCAGCATATCACCTTCATGCCGTTCTTTTATACCGAAGGCGAAAGGAAGAAGGAAGGCGTGGCGGTTGTAACTTACACTCTTATCGCCCTGAACGCCGCCATCTTCTACATGCTCCAGCTCAATCCGCTTTTGGACCAGGAGTTCATCTACAGGAACTTCCTTTTCCTGCCGCCGGAGCCGAATTTCTGGAACGCGCCCATAAGCGCCGTTACTTCCCTCTTCCTCCACTCCGACGACGGCCACCTCTGGGCCAACATGATATTCCTCTGGGTAGTGGGCACAGTGGTCGAGAAAAGGATGGGATGGGAGAGGTTCCTTACTGCATACCTCATAGCGGGCATCTTCTCGGGCATCGTAGCCGCATCCGTACATTTTATTTTCCTCGGGGAAGTCTCGCACGGGCTCGGGGCGTCCGGAGCAATCTCCGGCGTGATGGGCCTGTTCGCAGTGCGCTGCTACTTCAAGAGCATGGTATTTCCGCTTCCGATACTCGGGATATTCTCCCTTATACTGCCGGTCTCTCTCAAGATAAGGCTAAATTCTCTCGTCATAATAGGGATATTCTTCTATCTCGACCTGAGCGGCGGCATAGGGCAGATAACGGGGACGGACATGTCCAACATCGGCTACTGGGCCCATATCGGCGGCATGTTGGCCGGGATCTGCATCGCCGGGTTTACAGGGCTCGGCGTACAGGCCGTAGAGGAAAGGCACCTGGACATCGGTGTGAAGGCGGCGGAAGAGGGCATGACCTCGGGCGAGGGCGAGGAATCACTCAAGCTGGTGCTGCAGAAAAACGCCTCGAACGCAGGGGCGCTCCTGGGCCTTGCCCGGATGAAATCAAGGTTCTCGTCGACGGAGGAAGGCAGAGACTACTATGAAAGGGCCATAAAGGCGCTTGCCGCATCCAACCCACAGGAGGCCGCAACGGTCTTCAAGGAGTTCTATTCGAAATACCTCTCCGGGGTCGAGCCCGTGCTGCAATTAAGGCTCTCGGGGGTCCTCTATAAGAGAGGGGAGCTGGACATCGCCGCAAGGAGCCTCGAGATGCTATCGGACTCGTCCGATACCCCTTCCGATATCAGAGAGCGGGCCATGTACCAGTGCGCGTCCATACTCGAGGAAATGGGGCTCGACGAGGCTGCCGCGAGCTATTATGGCCGCTATGTCGAGTCCTTTCCTGATTCTCCGGCGCTCCCCAGGATAAAGGCTAAATTGAAGACCGCCTGAACCCGTAAGCCCGGGCAAACCATCCGGCATGGGCAGGCCCTCAAAAAACCCGAGGGGCGGCGACTCGAAGTCGCCGCCCCTCAAGGGGCACTGCGGGCTGAGGGCGGGGGGCAAAGCGGCTATGTGCTGCGGTCATACCATCAGGAGGGGGTTCAGATTCCACTCTCTCGCAATCGCGTTTGGTCCTATGCAACGTCCCTGTATTCGGTATGGGTCTCTTCCGCCATTCTCTTGAGCTTGCCGATGGCCTTTGCTTCTATCTGCCTGACCCTCTCTCTCGTAAGGCCGAATTCCCTGCCCACTGTCTCGAGCGTCTTGGGCTCCTCTCCATCAAGGCCGAAACGCTCCCTTATGACCACTTTCTCGTTCTCGTCCAGGCATTCGAGCCATTTCCTCACCTTCCCGGCCCTGTCCGCCATGTCCACGGACTCCATGGGCGGCGGGAAGGTCTCGTCCACTATCCTCTCCATCAGCGACTGGTCCGCGTCCTCCGCGACCGGGCTCTCAAGGGAGTAGCTTTTCCGGGTTATACCATTGAGCTTCTTTACGTACCTGCCGGAAAGGCCCGTCCTCTCGGAGAGCTCCCTTATGTCCGGCTCCCGGCCAAGCTCGCCGCTTAAGTCCCTCTCGGCCCGGGCGACCCTCGCAAGGTCGGTGGAGACGTGTATCGGGAGCCTTACGGTGTCGGCCTGGTTCGCTATGGCCCTGTCTATCGACTGCTTTATCCAGTAGGTCGCGTATGTAGAGAACTTGCATCCCCTGGAGGCGCTGAAGCGCTCCGCCGATTTTATGAGGCCGATGTTGCCCTCCTCGATGAGGTCCTGGAGGGGGAGCCCCCTGTTCAGGTGCCTCTTGGCGATGTTCACGACAAGCCTGAGGTTCGCCTCTATGAGGGCCCTCCTGGCCTCGCTGTCGCCCTTTGCTATCCTCCTTGCGAGCGCCTTTTCCTCGGCTGCCGTAAGGAGCCTTATCTTCCTTATTTCCCTGAAGTATGCTGTAACGGAATCGGCGCCGGTCTTTTTCTCGGCTGATTCTCCGGTTGACGGCGGCCTGCCCCTGCGGCCCGGCCGCCCGAAATCGCCCTTGTCCATTGCCTCCCCCTGTAATCGCGAGGCCTGCCGTTTCTCCAACCTTTTCGGGGTCGAAAGAGCCCTTTCACGAGAAACCCGGGCCGGGAGCAAAAACCCCCGGCCCGGCAGCATTTAGAAATTCGCCTCGGCGTATTGCTCCAGCCCCGCCTGGTCGGGCTTCATCCCCTTCTCCCCCTGTTTCCAGTTGGCCGGGCAGACCTCGCCGTATTTTTCGTTGAACTGAATCGCGTCCAGCACCCTCAAGACCTCGTCCACGTTCCTTCCGAGCGGGAGGTCGTTTATGGTTATGTGGCGTATCTTGCCGAGCTTGTCTATTATGAACAATCCCCTCAGGGCTATGCCCGGCTTCTCCACAAGCACCCCGTAGTTCCTGCTTATGGACTTGTCGAGGTCGGAAACCAGCGGGTATTCTATCTCGCCGATGCCGCCCTTCTTCCTCGGCGTGTTCCTCCACGCGATGTGCGAGAACTGGCTGTCTACGGAGACGCCGAGCACCGCTGCGTTCCTGGCGTGGAACTCGTCTATCCTGTCGCTCATGGATATTATCTCGGTCGGGCAGACGAAGGTGAAATCGAGCGGGTAAAAGAAGAGGACCACGTACTTGCCCTTGTAATCCGAAAGTTTTATCTCCTTTACCGATCCGTCCTCCATCACGGTGGTCGCCTTGAAGTCCGGGGCCTCGTTCTGGACTGCTGCCAATGTCTCCGCCATTTCCTTTTCTCCTTCTATGGTTAGTTTGTGTTCTTCATGCGGCATTTTTTGCAAAGGCCGTAAAAGTCTATATGGTTGCCCGTGGTGGCGAACTCGCTCGTCACCTCCTCCGGGAGTTTGAGCGCCTCTGAATAGTCGACAAAAACGTCGCCGATCCTTCCGCACCCGGTGCACATTATGTGGTGGTGCGGGGCGGGGTTGGGGTCGAAGTGCTTCCTCTCGGGGTCTATCGTCACCTCCATAATTTCGCCCCTTTCCTTGAGGGCCTGGACGGTGTTGTAGACCGTGGCGAAGGATACCGTCGGGTACCTCTTCTTTATCTCGACGAAGATGTCCTCCGCAGTGGGGTGGCTGGTGTTCCCCTCGAGGAACTTGAGGATTGCAAGCCTCTGGGGAGTAAGCTTGAAGCCCATGCCCCTGTATTTCCTGACTATCCTCTCCATTGCGGCCCCTTCTTCAACAAACAATTACTATCTAAGAATAATTCTATTATAGAACAAAAAAAATATATGTCAAGCCCTTCTCTTTTGAAATTTATAACTGGCTGATTACATTGAACATTTCAGTAAAAAGGCCCGCCTCCCCGGGTCTTTTCAAGCACTTCTTCAAGGAAGCCCACTGAAGGCACGCTCCATATTATGAGAGCGAACGAGATTGCGGTCAGCATGAAAAAATCCACGTACATGGCGCTGAGAAAAAAAAGGAAAAAGCCGAAGATAAGGACTGCCTCGGCAAAGAGCATGGATATCACCGGCGTAAGCACCAGGTGCCTGACGAGCGAGTCGGCCTCGTCTATCTTGTCCCTCAGCGCCTCAGCCGAATAGCGCCTTTTCGATATTACCGCAGAGGCCCCGATCGCGGCGGCGCTCAACCCGTAAAAAACCCCCCGGAGGAGGTGCTCGCTCAGGTCGGGGCTGAAACCCCTGAAGTATACGTACAGGTACTTAAGGAGCACCACCACCCCGGCGTACATGAAGACGAACGAGGCCGCGAAGACCGCAACCGTGACGCTCGAACGCCTCAGGCCTGAAAGGAACTCCCTGTCGACCGTCATATCATGAATTCCGTCATGTCCGGGCATGGGCCTGCCGTGGTATCGAACACAGGTTGAGGAGAACGCGGAGAACCCCCTTGCACAGGCCTTCCCGGGCGGCCCCCCCCGCAGCCTTCCGTCAACCTGGCGAAAGAGACTGGCTGCAAGGCTTTTTTTGGGTTAAGATACAGACACTAAGCTAAAACAAATAGTGGCCCGAATCAAGGAGGTTTTTCTATGCTCTTTTTCACGATGCATATGGTCCACGTCCTTACGGTCATAGTGTGGATAGGCGGGCTCGTCTTCGTTACAGGCATAGTCCTCCCCATGGCGATCAAGACCCCGGACCCGCTCCAGAAGGTGCTGACCTTCCAGCGCATAGAGCACAGGTTCGCGCCGCTTGCGAAGGTCTACAACGTAATAGTCGGGATATCCGGCTTCGTTATGGTATGGCAGACCGGCTGGTACGAGCTTTACTTTCGGAGCGGGGGCTGGGCGCTCACCTTCATGACCGCGGTCTGGGTCTTCTGGTTCGTGATGCTCTTCGGGCTCGAGCCCATAGTGATAAAGAAGATGCTGGACAGGATGGCCCGGGAAGGCGCGAACATGGACATAGACGGGATATTCAGGAGGGTAAACAGGCTGCACTGGGCCATGGTCGCGATATCCCTTGCCGCATCGGCGGCAGGCGTGGTCGTGGCCCACGGTTAGCGGACGGAGCTTTCCTGTCTGCCTATCTCAAGGCCCTCCATCTCCAGGAGGGCCTTTTTCACGTCAACGCCGCCAGAGAAGCCCCCGAGCCTCAAACCGGCCGCCACTACCCTGTGGCAGGGTATAATAATGGGAACGGGGTTTCTCCCGCACGCTCCGCCCACGGCCCTCGCGGCCCCGGGCCTCCCGATGCCCCTGGCGACCTCGCCGTAGGTCGCTACGCTGCCGCGCGGTATCTCCCTGAGCCCCTCCCACACGGCCCTGTCGAAACTTGTGCCCGAAAGGCTCAAGGGGACCCTGAACTCGACGGCTTTCCCCCGGAAATATCTGTCGAGCGACCTGAAAAGGTCG
>DIDN01000133.1:10426-10706 GCA_002418185.1 Deltaproteobacteria bacterium UBA5799 | reverse complement strand
CGTTTCCCCCGGCGTCGTCTCCTCAGGCTTCGTCGAGCGCTTCCGCCTCGACCACTGGTTTCTCGGCATCGCCAACTTTCACTATGAGCGCAGCGCGCAGCTTTTTCTCGATCTCGGCAGCCATCGCGGGATTGGCAACGAGGAACTCGCGGGCATTGTCGCGGCCCTGGCCGATGCGGTCGCCTTCGTAGCTGTACCAGGCACCGGATTTCGCCACGATGCCGTGCTTGATGCCAAGGTCGATCAGCTCGCCCTCACGGGAGATGCCCTTCTCGTAGAT
>DIDN01000133.1:0-10389 GCA_002418185.1 Deltaproteobacteria bacterium UBA5799 | reverse complement strand
GCGACCTTGTTCTTGACGACCTTCACGCGGGTCTGGTTGCCGACCACTTCTTCGCCGCGCTTGATCGCGCCGATGCGGCGGATGTCCATGCGTACCGAGGAATAGAACTTGAGGGCGTTGCCGCCCGGCGTGGTTTCCGGGTTGCCGAACATCACGCCGATCTTCATGCGGATCTGGTTGATGAAGATCACCGCGGTGTTCGAGCGCTTGATGTTGCCGGTGAGCTTGCGCAGCGCCTGCGACATCAGACGCGCCTGCAGGCCGACGTGGGTATCGCCCATCTCGCCTTCGATTTCAGCCTTGGGCGTGAGCGCCGCGACCGAATCGACCACCACCACGTCGACGGCGCCGGAACGCACCAGCAGGTCGGTGATCTCGAGTGCCTGTTCGCCGGTATCGGGCTGCGAGACCAGCAGATCGTCGATATTCACGCCGAGTTTCTGCGCGTAGGCCGGATCGAGCGCGTGCTCGGCATCGACGAAGGCAGCGGTACCGCCGGTCTTCTGGCATTCGGCGATGATCTGCAGCGTGAGCGTGGTCTTGCCGGAGGATTCCGGCCCGTAAATTTCGACCACGCGGCCGCGCGGCAGCCCGCCCACGCCCAGTGCGATGTCCAGCCCGAGCGAGCCGGTCGAAACCACCTGCACGTCATCCTGAATCGCATCCGAATCCATGCGCATGATGGAACCCTTGCCGAACTGCTTTTCGATCTGGCTGATGGCAAGTTCTATCGCCTTGGTCCTGTTTGCCGCGCCTCCGGGCGTGTTTGACATCTATTCGCCTCCGTCTGAAATTTATGGTGCCTGAGATATTTCCTTATTTACCAGCTGCCAGCAAGGCCTCTCTCATTACCGTGTACTCGGCCCCCTTGGGCCTCAATACGCTCTTAAAGAGGACGACCGAGGAGACCGTGAACTCCGCTTTGAGCGGGGGGTCCGGCCCGGCAAGGACGCCCCCCATGAGCATGGAGTCCTCGGGGGTTTTTATCCTGCAGAGCGTGAGGTGGGGGGAGAACGGACGATCTTCCGGCGCGAAGCCGAGGGCCTCGACGTTTTCCTCGACCCTGCGCTGAAGCCCGGTAAGCACCTCGCTCTCTCCTATCCCGGCCCAGATTACCCTGGGGCGCCTCCGGTTCGGGAACGCGCCGACTCCCTCGACAGCGAGCCTGAAGGGCCCGATGCCGGAGGCCGCGCTCTCGATCCCAACCCCGAGCGCATCGGTAAGGCTTTCGTCCACCTCGCCCAGGAACCTGAGCGTCAAGTGCATGGACTCGGGCCTTGCCCAGTTTATGGAAACCGACCCCCGGTCAAGCTGTGCCTGCGCCAGCCGGAGCGCCTCCTTCACCTCCGAAGGCAGCCTTATGGCTATGAAGGCCCTTATCTCGCGCCTCCTGTTTACGGCAACCTCTAATAGGCTGCTGAAAAAGTCCATCTGCTTCGAAGGCTACGTCGCTCGTCACTGCGGCGTATACAAAAATACGCCTCATTCCTCGTTTCTCGACGCCTCGCATCTTGAGCTTTTTGAGCAGCCTAAATAAGATTTTAAATTTTTCGGCAACCTGCCTAATTTTCCGAAGGGGTTTTGGCGGCCTGCGGCGCGCCCTCTTCGATTGCGTCCGGGCCGGTGTAGTTCCTCGTATATTCGATGTAGTTCCTGGCCGACCTGAGTATCCTGGCCTTTTCCTCGGGCTTAAGCTCCCTTGCGACCTTCGCTGGCATGCCGAGCACGAGAGAACCCGGCGGCACTTTGGTCCCCTCTGTAACGAGCGCCCCGGCCCCGACGATCGAGTCCTCGCCTATCTCGGCCCTGTCGAGGATTATCGCGCCCATGCCGATAAGGCACCTGTCCTTGACGGTGCAGCCGTGCAATACCACGCCGTGCCCGATTGTGATGTCGCTCCCGATTTTTAGAGGGCAGGTGTCCTTGGTGACGTGGAGGGTGGAGTTGTCCTGGACGTTGGTCCTGTCGCCTATCCTTATGTAGTTGACGTCGCCCCGGACCACTGCGTTAAACCAGATGCTCGAGTCCTCGCCTATCCACACGTCCCCTATGACCTGGGCGCTCGCCTCCACGAATACGCTCTCGTGAAGTTTGGGCCATATCCCCTTGTAAGGCTTGAGCATTTCCAACCCCGCGTAAAAATGCCTGGTAAATTTATTCAATATATCAAAAAAATTGGGGAATCACAAAGGGAAAATGGGTCGTCGGGAACCGGCAATTGGGCCTGCTCGCTTTGTGGAAGCTTGCTCAGCCGCCTGTCTGACACGAGCATGTCAGCGTTACCAGGGTTAGGCCGGTATGAACTCTACCCTCAGGGCCTTTAGCGCCCCCTTTTCGACCATGAATAGGGCGGAGCGCCTGAGCCCCGCCGCCCATATGATCTCGCCGCCTGCCAGTACGATGGGCGTCCTGCGCCTATTCGAGGGCGGGACCTTCATGTCTATGAATATGTCCTTCAACTTCCTCCGCCCCTGCATGCCGAACGGGACCATCCTGTCTCCCGGGCGCGCCTGCCGGACAACGAGCGGCCCTGCGCTGAGGACCTCCCGGTCGAACCATGCCGCTCCCTCGCCTTCCTTCAGGCCCCCTGCCGCAGGCTTTTTCAGCTCGGCCCTGAACTCACCGATGCCCTCCAGGACAGTCCTCCCCGGGACATTGATAACTGCCTCGAACTCAGCCGCTTCCGGGGCTGCCTCAACGGCCACGACGACTCTTTCATAGACTCGCTCGGCCCTAATCCCGTCCGGCAACGAAATGACGGCGTTCGGCCTCGGGCCCCTTACCATCTCCAGAAAGGCCTCCACATGCACGCTCCCGAGCTCGAGGCCCTCCCTGCCGAGCGCTCTTCCGGCAAGGAGAAAGACCCTGGAGATTATAGCCCCGTGCGCCTTCAGAAGCTTAAGCCTATCCAGCGTTATTGAGCCGGGGCGCATCTCGATGCATACGGATTTAAAGGCCCGCTCCGCCGCCCTTTCGATGTACTCGTCATCTGTACGCAGGAGAGCGGCTGTCCGCGAAAGCGTCTCCTTGATATTGGGGTTATATTCCCCTTGAAGCCCGGGGATGAGGTCAATGCGTACGCGGTTCCTGAGGTATTTCCTTTCGAGGTTGCTCGAGTCGGTCACGAACGAAAGTCCCTCTGCCGAGGCGTACTCCTCTATTTCCTTCCTGCTTGCAAACAGCAGAGGCCTTATGTACTTGTCCCTCTTTGCCGGGATCCCTGCGAGGCCTGAAAGGGATGCTCCCTTCAGGAGGCGCATGAGGACCGTCTCGGCCTGGTCGTCGAGCGTGTGGCCGAGCGCTATCTTCCCTGCCTTGTGGAGCACGGCAGCCCTTTCGAGGAACTCGTACCTCTTCTTCCTTGCGGCCTCCTGAGGCGAGCCGGAGGTTTTTTCAAGCTCTCCGGGCCCGAGTCTGCCTCCCACGAAGGGCAGGCCGAGTCTTTTTGCAAGCTCCTCGGTAAAGAGGTAGTCCCTTCTCGATTCCCGGCCCCGGAGGCCGTGGTCGAGATGGGCGACGACAATCGAAAGGCGATACTCCTCGCTCATCCTCCAGAGGAGGTGGAGCATCGCTACCGAATCTGCCCCGCCTGAGACGGCAGCGACCACCGTCTCGCCCCTGGAGAGCATCCGGTTCCGCCTTATCACTTCCCTTGCTCGGATGAAAAGATCTGACATCGGGAATTTAACCCTTTACAAGAAATGAAGTGCCTTTCCGGCTTCGTCGTGAATATCCTGCGAAGGCTGATAATTCCATTTTCTGGAGCGTAAGCGACCCTATAACTGCAGTTTCTGAATACGAGGTCCTTCGCTGCTCTCAGAATGACAATGTTTGCTGCTTCAGACCTTCCCTGAAAAGCCTTTCAGATTATACTTGCATGGGGGGTATTAAGACAAGGGAATCCCTGAGGTGAAATGCGGTCGAGCCGGGGTGTATGGAACCCCCGGCTCGACAGGGAAGCTGTTCGCCCGCTAAAAGACTTTTTCAGTACAGGCCTGCGCTTTTGTCCTTTCAGCGGACACGGGCATTCGGCTGCCCCGAGGACTGAAAGGGTGCCCCGCCCTATTCCTCCTTGTCGCACCCGGTCGAGCAGCCCTGGCAATGGCCTTTCTTTTTCCAGAGCGAGCGGTAGAGGATGTAGAGCGCTCCGCCGATGATGGCGGCGGCTATTATCATATCGGCTATTCCCATGACGTATCCCCTTTAAGCCTACCCCAGTCCCAGCAGCCTGCCGCCCTGGAATATGACCAGCGCGGCAGTCCACGCAAGGACGCTCTGGTAGGCGAACGCTATGCCGAACCACTTCCAGGTGCCGAACTCGTGCTTCATGGCTATGGCGACCACCACGCAAGGCATGTAAAGAAGCACGAATACCATGAAGGCGTAAGCTGTAAGCGGCGTGAACGCGCCCTGCACGACCTTCCTCAACGACTCGCCGCTTTCGTCCTCTGCCGAGATGCTGGAGATGCCGAAGGTGGAAAAGACGTTCGTCCCTGCGTCCCTCAATGCCCCGCCAAAGGAGGTCACGACCTCGGCAAGGTCTTCCCCGAAGGTGGGCGGCTCGCCCTCTTCCTCCTCGACGGCCCCCGATATGTATATCTCTCCCATGGTCCCTACGACTATCTCCTTGGCGATAAGGCCGGATATGAGGGACGAGGCGGCCTCCCAGTTACCGAACCCTATGGGGGCGAGTACCGGCGCGACCGCCTGCCCCATCTGCCCCAAATAAGAGTCCTTCTTCTGCTCGACCCCCCACGGGAGGTTCAGCATGAACCAGATGAGCACCGAGACCGCGAGTATGTAGGTGCCGGCCTTTATGAGGAAGTGCTTGCCCTTCTCCCACGTGTGGATCATGAGGCTCTTGAAGGACGGCATCCTGTAGGGCGGGAGCTCCATTATGAAGACCGGCGCCTCACCCCTGAAAAGGGTCCTCTTGAAGACCATGCCCGCGAGCACGGCAAGGACGATCCCGAGGACGTAGAGGGACCAGAGGACCGTGCCCGCGCTCGCCGCGAAGAAGACGCCTACGAAGAGCACGTATACCGGGAGCCTTGCGCCGCACGACATCAGCGGTATCAAGAGGGCCGTAAGGGCCTTGTCCCTCGGGTTCTCGAGCGTCCTCGTGGCGTATATGGCAGGGACGTTGCAGCCGAAGCCCATGAGCATCGGTATGAAGGACTTGCCGTGGAGCCCCATCGAGTGCATGGCCCTGTCCATGACGAACGCCGCCCTCGCCATGTAGCCGCTCCCTTCGAGGAAGCTTATGAAGAAGAGCATCGCGAATATGACGGGCACGAAGACCAGCACGAAACCGACCCCGGCGATTATGCCTTCAGTGACGAGCGAGACCGTCCACTCCGGGGCGGAGACGGCCCCCATGACCGCAGCCGCCCACCGGCTGAACGGCCCCGCCGCCACGCCGTCTATCCAGTCGACGAAAGGCGTCGAGATGTCGAACGTAAGCTTGAACATGACCCACATTGCCGCAAGGAATATGGGGATGCCGAGGATACGGTTAAGGACTATTGCGTCTATCTTCTCGGTAAGCTCCCTCTTCCTCGTCTCGGGTTTTTTGAGGACCTCGCGCGCAAGGCCCGCTGCCTGCGCGTATCTGGCGTCGGCCATGACCGACTGCATGTCCGGGCCGTGCGCCTTCTTGAGGTGCTCGATGCCCTCGTCCTTTGACAGGAGGCCGCCGATGGCGGCCTCTCCCGCTAATATCTCATCGCCTTCCAATACCTTAAAAGCAAGCCAGCGTGCGGGATACTTCTCCGCAAGGCGCGGGGCCGTTTCCTGGAGCTTCGAAGAGAGCGATTTAACCGCGGCCTCGATGTCCTCACCGTAGTTGAGGGCGCGGGGCCTGTGCGCTTCGGGGTCCAGGGCAACGGAAAGGGCGGCCTTGAGGAGCTCGTCAAGCCCCTTTTTCCTCGTTGCTACGGTGGTGACGACGCTTACACCGAGGAGGTCACTGAGCTTGGCTATGTCGATGCTCATACCCTTCTTCTCGGCCTCGTCGTATATGTTGAGCGCGATGACGACCGGTATGCCGAGTTCGAGGAGCTGGACGGTCAGGTACAGGTTCCTTTCGAGGTTGGTGGAATCGACGACGTTTATTATGACGTCGGGCTTCTTGTGCACGAGGTAGTCGCGCGCAATTATCTCTTCCTGGGTGTACGGGCTCAGGCTGTAAGTGCCAGGGAGGTCCACGAGCTTGAGGTCCCTGCCCTCGAAGGAAAAGGCGGCCTCCTTTTTCTCGACAGTGACGCCGGGCCAGTTGCCGACATGGAGCCTCGTGCCCGCTATCGCGTTTATAAGCGTCGATTTACCCGAGTTCGGGTTCCCCGCGACCGCGACCGCCACCTTCCTTTCAAGAGCGCGCGCACCCGGCGCCCTTTTCTCGGCAAGCTCAACAGAGCTCATCTCAGCACCTCCACGCTTATGCTCTCTGCTTCTTTTTTCCTGAGCGAGAGCTTGTAGCTCTTTATCGTCACCTCGATGGGGTCTCCGAGAGGGGCGACCTTTTCGACCCTCACCTCCTCGCCGTGGACTACACCCATGTCCATGAGCCTTCTCTTGAGAGGACCGGCGACCCCGAGGGCGATTATCTTCCCCCTTTCCCCGGGCTTCAGCATGGAGAGGTTCATACCTATATCCTCCTCAGGAATATCTTCATTGCCATGCCCCTGGCGAGCGCTATCCTCGATTCGTCCACCTTGATGAGCATGGGCCCGCTGCCTTCGTTCCGCAGCACCTCCACCACCTTGCCGTTCCGTATGCCCATGTTCTCGGCATGACAGTGGCTCTTCTCCTTTTCACGGCATTCCGCCCCGGCCTGGAGCTCGGCCGCATTGGCCTTTATCTCCAGCACCTCCCCCCTCTCGCCCGACATGAAAAGTCCCAAAGGCATCATGGCTGCCTCCTTCCCTATTGCATATGCCCGGCTCAGAACTCGACGGCGAGCTGAGCGGTTACAAGGTCCCTGTCGCCTGCGTCGTCCGCGAGCTCGCCGCGCAGGAGCTGTAGATGAATGCCGCGCTGTCCGTCGGCCCAGGTAGCGGTTCGCGATTGCCGGCACGCACGAAGCGAGCATGGATATGGCGGCTGCAGCAGGTAAACTCCTGCGAGGACGCATGTGTAGAAAGTCTATACTGGAACGAGCGCATTGCAAGCCCCGGAACGATTATTTTGATACTGAATATCATTTTCAACAAACAGTGTCAACTACTTTCTTTCCGTGCGCCGGGCGTGACCAGCCGGCAATGCGCGGGCGCCTGCTTTTTTACGCTCAAAAACACGATATTGCAGGAGAAATAAGCCTGTCGCCTGCCGGGGACGGCTTATGGGAGTGATAGCGGGGAGATTGCCCGGCGTCCGGGGTGGAGCCTCATTTTATTGGGGCTTGTTCTTCTCGCTCCGGAGCATCTGCCTCTGGCGGGCGAAGATGTACTTGATGATCTTGTCGCGGGTCGTGTCGTCTATATCGGTGTATTTGACCGCCGTCTCGAAGGAGTCTCCGGACGGGACGGACCTCACGACCTCGCATTTGAGCTTAATGACATGGGCGTAGGTCGGGAGGAATGTCTTCAGCACGAGCCTGTCGCCCACCTCGAACCTGTCCTTCGAGATGAACCTGAGGCCCCCGCCGCTTATGTTGACCTCCCTCGCCTCCGGCATGTTGAAGCCTGTCTTCTCCGAGAGGTGGTTGAGTAGTATGTTGAGTTTCTGGTTGATGTCGAAGAGCAGCTCATAAAGCTTCGGGTTCTCTTCGGGCTTGGGCTCTATCTCGTCGAAAAGGAGTTCCCAGTCGAATACGGTCTTCGACTCCTCGGCGCCTTCCATGAGGGCCTCGTAGTAGACCGGTATGACGTCGGTCGTCCTTACGAACTCGCGCCTGGGGTCCTGTTCCCTCTGTTCTTCGCTCATAGTCTACGCCTTGAGTATCTCGCTTTCGAGGAACGCGCTCACCACGTCGGGGTCGAACTGCGTTCCCTTGCATCTCGTTATCTCGTCCCTGGCCACGTCTGTACCGAGGGCCTGCCTGTACGGCCTCGTGGAGGTCATGGCGTCGAAGGTGTCGGCCACGCTGAAGATGCGCGCAACGAGCGGTATCTCGCACCCGGCAAGCCCCATCGGGTAGCCGCGCCCGTCCCACCTCTCGTGGTGGTAGAGGACGACCGCCCTTTCGGAGTTGAGGAGATTGAGGGGCCTCAGGATCTCCTCGCCCCTGACAACGTGGCTTTTCATGAGCTCCCTTTCCTCGGCGGTGAAGTTCCCGGCCTTGAGGAGTATCTCGTCGCGGACGCCGATTTTCCCTATGTCGTGCAGGGGCCCGGCGAAACTTATGCTGTCGACGACGTCCTGCGGGCATCCCATGGCCTTCGCGATCTTGACGGCGTACTGGGTGACCCTGTGCGAATGGTCCTTTGTGTATGTATCACGTGCGTCGAGCGCGTTCAAGAGAGAGTTCATGGCAGCTATGATGCTGAGGAAAATGTTCTCGGAAAGGGCTATGTTCTCGAGCTTCAGCGACGCCTTGGCGGTGAGGTTCAAAAGGAGCGAGAGCGCGTCGTTCGTAAGCTCCTGGCCGCCGGGCCTGCCGGCAAGCCCGAGTATCACCACCACCTCCCTGTTTATGACGAGCGGGGCAAGGAGCACGGGCGCCGCGCCGATGCCAGGCAGAAGGCTGGCGAGAGCCCCGTCCCCGGATACGAAATAAGAATAGCTCTTGCTGGAGATGACCTCGCGGAAGGGGTCGTCCTTCGTGCTCAGTTTCATGCCCAGTACCGATGGGCCGTCCTCGTACCCGGCGGCCCCCCTCACTACCAGGTCGTTGTTGTCGTGCTCCGCGACGAGCACGAAGGCCCGCTCGGAGTCGGCGATTATCTGGGCGATGTCCATGGTCTTCCGGAAGATGTCCTCTTTTTCGCTGACGTCGTCCAGCGACTCGCTTATGGTGTGGAGGATGGAAAGCTCCTTTATCTTGTCCTCAAGCCTCTTCCTCGCGAGTTCCGGGAGCGTCCCTATGGCCCTGGTCTTGTCTGCGGGCTTGCAGGCGGCCTCGGTCCCGGCGTTCCTCACGGCCTTCCGGACGATTATCTCCAGCTCCTCCGCCTTGAAGGGCTTCGGCAGGAAATCCACGGCGCCGAACTTGATGGCCTCGACGGCGAGGTCTATCGATGGGTAGCCTGTTATCATGATTACAGGCACCCCCGGGGCGGTCTCCCGGGCCATGCGGAGGAAGTCCATCCCGCTGGTGCCCGGCATGTTTATGTCGGCCAGGACCGCGTCGAAATGTTCGTGCCTCAGGGCCTTTATGGCCTCATCGGCATCTCCGAAGCCGGCCACCTTCCAGCCCCGTCTCGAAAGTATCTCTGTGAGAGCCTCGCGTACGCTCGTTTCGTCGTCTACGAGCATTATCCGGAGCTGCTCGATCTGCAATAGCCTGGCTGCCTGCAACTTGAATTCCCCTCCAGTCAGGTTTTGGGCGCGGTCTTCTTGGCGAACCTGTCCGCTTCCCTCAGGTACTCCTGGTGCTTGAACGGGTTAGGCCCGTCCTTGTGCCCGGCTTCGGCCTCCGTCTCCCGGCCCGCACGGTCCGGCGCGCGTCCGGCTGTCTCGGCGCCCGGGCCGAGGGCCTTCTTGAGTACGGCTATTTCGCCGTAGGCGGTCCGGAGCTCCTCCAGGAGGCTCCTGTTCTGGAGCGTAAGCCTCAGGCGCTCGCAGGCGTTCTTTATGACTATCATGAGCTCGTCCAGCCTGAACGGTTTGGCTATGTAGTCGTACGCGCCTGTCTCAATGGCCTTTACCGCCGTCTCCAGGGTGGCGTAACCGGTTATGATGATAACGAGTATGTCGCTGTCGAGCTCCCTTATCCTCTGGAGGAGCTGGAGACCGTCCATCCCTGGCATCATCAGGTCGGTGATGACCATGTGGAAGTGGTCCATCTTGAGCTTCCTGAGGGCCTCTTCGCCGTCTTTGGCGAGAGACACCTCATAGCCCCAGTTCCTGACCGCTTCTATAAGGAGCTCCCTCAGGTCGAGGTCGTCGTCGGCTATCAGTATCTTGAATTTCTCTTCTGACATCTTCGGCCAGCCCGCGTTTTACCGGAGCGAGCACCGCGCGGCGCCCGCCCGGCCCGGAATGTCCGTCCGGGGTAATATAGGCTCTGATTGAGATCAGGATTAAATTTTGGACCTGCTGTCCCTTGCCGGGCCTTGAAGCATTGAAAGGCAGGTCAGCACCCCTTGAGCGGCCCTTTACCGGAAATCCTGGCCTGTATCTGCGAGAGGATGTGCTTTCTCTTCCCGTCCTCGGATATATGGACCCTGTCTGCCGTTTCCGGGGCCTTTGCAGGCTCCTTGCGAACGGCCTTTTCCGCCTCGGTCAAAC
>DIDN01000110.1 GCA_002418185.1 Deltaproteobacteria bacterium UBA5799 | reverse complement strand
CCGCTTGAGGTTCCACGCATATTTTAACAAAAAAGAGTTCGTCCTATAAACCATTTTATTCCGGTATCCGAAGGAAGGGGCGTGTATTTCAACCGGAACCGGGCCGGTCCTCACTCGCGGGGAAAGGCGGCCTTCGGTATGGTGAAATGGAACCTGGAGCCGGCCCCTGGCTCTGATTCCACCCATATGCGTCCGCCGTGCCTCTCGACTACTTTCTTCGAGATCGCGAGCCCCAGGCCGGTGCCCGGGTATTCAGGCCCGTGGAGCCGATGGAACAGGTCGAAGACCTTGTCAAGGTATGCCCGGTCGATGCCGATGCCGTTATCCGCAATCGTAAAGACCCATTCACCCGCCTTTTCCGAGGCCGACACGCTTATCTCGGGCCTCCTGGCCCTGTCCCGGAACTTCATGGCGTTCGCAATGAGGTTCTGGAAGACCTGCGAAAGCTGTACATGGTCTGCCATTACGAGCGGGAGCTCGCCTTTATGAATGACCGCTTGCGATTCCTTTATGGCCGCCGAGAGGTTTTCAATGACGTCCCTGAGCACCTTCCCGGTATCCACCGGCTCGAATGCCCTCGCCTGGGTCGTTATGCGGGAGTACTCGAGCAGGTCGTCTATTATCCTCTGCATCCTGGCGGCGCCGGACGAGGCGAAGGCTATCCGCTTCCTTGCTTCCTCGTCGAGGCTCCCCGCGTACTTCCTCTCGATGAGCTTGAGATACCCGTCGATCGTCCGGAGCGGCTCCTTCAGGTCGTGGGAGGCGATGTACGCGAAGTTCTGAAGCTCCGCGTTGCTCCTTTCAAGCTCCTTCGCGTAGGAGCGCGTTTCCCTGAAGAGGCGGGCTATCGAGATGGCGAGGGCGGCCCTGTCCGCAAGGTCCCGGAGAAGGAGCTTCTCCGCGCCGGTGAACGACTCCCCTTCCCACGGCCTGAAGCAGGCGACAAGGCCGATGACCCTCCCCCCTGAACGCAGCGGCGTCACCAGGGCGCTTTTTATCCCGAGGCGCTCCATCACCGGACGGTATTCGGGCCGGATGGTCTTCCGTATCTCCCCGGGCGAGCCGATAGAGAGCTGGCGCCCTTCGCTCATCACCCTGCCCCCTGCACCCTCGTCCGCGCGCTGCGGGTTCGAGACAATGAAGTCCTTCATCCCCTCCCGCAACCCCTTTTCCGGGTGATAGACGGCCGCCGGCTCGAGCCATTTGCCGTCCTCCGAAAGGAGCCTGATTACGCACGGCACCCTTACGAGGTCCCCTATATAGCTCGCGACCGTATCCAGCATGCCCTGGTAGTCAGTCACTACGTTCGCGGTCGCCTCCATCAGCTCGGAGAGCGCCCTGGACCTCTCGGCCTCCCTCCTCACCTCCTCGGCCCTCTTGAGGTCGGTGATATCCAGCATGGTCCCGTAAATAACGCCGTGCAGGACCGTAGCGCTCATGAGGACCGTCCTGACCTCGCCGGTCCTGGCAAGCGCCTCTATCTCGAAAGCCTCGACCCTCCCCTTTTCCCTGATGCCGCGGAGAAACTCTTCCCTCGCAGCCGGGTCCCTGTATCTCGGCAAGGCGCCTTCCCTCATCATCTCCTCGGGAGAACCGAAGTCGAATATTTGCGCGAGCGCCGCGTTGGCGAAGAGGAGGTCGCCTTCGAAGTTCGTCCTGAATATGCCGGCAAGGGAGGTGTCGACGAGGTTCCTGTATTTCGTCTCCGAGAGCTTCAGGGCCTCTATGGCCCGTTTCCTTTCATTTGTCTCCCTTGCGAGCTCGTCCCTGGAGGCGGTAACGCCCTTGAGGTCCTCCGCCATCCTGTCAAAGGACCTTGAAAGCGCGGCCAGCTCGTCCTTTCCGGCGATCCCGACCCTGTAGTCCAGGTTGCCCGTGGCGAACGCCTCGGCCCCTTTCTTGAGCCTTTCAACGGGCCTTGTAATGGCGAGCGCCGTCGAGTAGGAGATGAAGACCGCAACCACCGCAACGCTCGCTCCGACAAGGAGGATTATGTAGTTAACGTATTTGAGCGGGGCGACCGCGTAAGACTCCTCCTGCTCGACTACAAGCACCCACCTGGGCCCGTCCTGGATATTGATGCACTCGGACGCGCCCCAGACGCTTCTCCCGACCTTGTCTACCCACATACCAAGGGCGTCGATCGAGCGTTCAAGGCACGCCTCGACCGGGAAGGTATTTATCGTTTCCTCAAGCGGTTTCAGCTCCGGCGCCTTCCTCGAGCTCGTAAGAAGGAGCCCCTCCTGGTTGACTATGAAGATATCGACCCCTGCCCGCCTCTCTATCTCCGACGGCTCGTCGCCGAGCCTCTCGAGCCTCTCTCCCGACACAAGCTCGTCCGTAAGGGTTATGCTGTACCCGTTCATAAGCACTCCGACGACCTCTGCCCCGCTTGTTACGGGCGCGGACACCGGAATGAAATAATGGAGTCGTCCGGCATGATAATGGACCCCGGCCTGCTGTATGTTGCTTTTTTCCAGCCCGGTCCTGAAATAAGGCTCTCTGCTCTCGTCCATGCCCATAAAATCCTGGTCAGTGCTCGCAGCGACCTTCCCTGAAAGGTCGAGTACGTGGATCTCTATTATCTCCTCGTCAAGGGGCAGCTTCTCCTCGCTGAGATACTCGCCGAGCGCCCTGCCTTCCATCAAGGCCTCTTCCCCGTCCATCCCGCGCATCCTGGCGAGGCTCTCGGCTACCCTGCCGTCGGACGCGAATATTTCCGCCCTCTCCTTCTTGGTCTGGAGGAACTCGAGTAGCTGGGCCTTTTTCGTAACCGCAATGGAGCCCAGGTTCGAGAGTGTGTTCGTTTCTATGTACCTCCTGCCGTTCTCAAGGAGCAGAAGGCCGATGAAGACCGCGGGTATGAGCGAAAAGGCGAGGAATATTACGATTAGCCTGGCCTTTATGCTCATCTCCGCGCCCCCGCGATAATGAACAGGCAAACGCCGGACAATACGAAAAGGACCGCCGTGGGTATGGCCATGGCGCCGCTTAAGCCGGGGACGAGATAGTAAAGGCCCGGCTCGCCCAGCACATAGCCCGCCAACGCCAGAAGCCCTGTGAAAGCGATCAGGGCTCCCGAGGACATCATCCACCGGGGGAGGACCCTTTGCCTTAAGAGTACGGCTATCCCGGTGGCCGCCAGTAATATGAAATCCAGCATGGTGGCCATCGACGGCATGCCGGGCACCTCGGTCATGGGCGCGGCAGGGTCCTCCTTTACGAACAGGGCCTCGACGCCTGCCTCGACGCCGAACAAGGCCGAGGCCAGGAGCGTGGACATGAGGAGGAGAATTACCAGGGCGGATATCGGGAGCGCCACCTGCGCCCCGGACATCTCGCCCCTTGCAGCCTCGGCGAGATAAAAAAGGACGACGCCTCCGAAGAGGAAGGAGAGGGCGGTCGAGAACTTCATGGTCACGTACCCCGGTGCCAGGCTCTTCAGGAAATCAATGCCCAGCCACCAGGCGAGCATCTCAAGGAGCCCAACCGCCGAGACCACGATTGCTATGGCCTTTGCTGCCCCGAGCCTGTCGAAGCCCATCGCCTGCCCTCCCCACGACGCATTTCCGGGTCGGATGACTCCACTATAAAAAGACTGCATGCAGCCGGTTTTGTCAAATGGCCCAAAACAGAAAGGCCCGCCTTGAGGCGGGCCTTTCTCGGTCCCGGGTTTGACCGGATCAGCTCTTTTTAGCTTTTTCCCTGAGCTGTTTCTTAAGGGCCGGGAGCTTGTCCCTGAACTCGCGCGTCACGGAGGCCGCGTCCTCGGGCCCGGCAACCACCGTGGGCTTTATGAGTATCACGAGCTCGGTCTTGCTCTTCGACCTGCCGCTGAACTTGAAGAGGTTCCCGATAACTGGCACCCTGCTCAAGACCGGTATCCCGCTCGACGAGGAATCGAACCTCTCCTGTATGAGCCCGCCTATGACGAGAGTTTCCCGGTCGGAGGCGACGACCGAGGTCTCGGCCTCCCTCTTCGTGAAGGAAGGATAGGTGGCGTTCCCTATCACCCTGTCCGTGGACCTGTCGCTCACCTCCTGCCTGATGGTCATGGCCACCTTGCCGGCCTCGGTAATGTAAGGCACGACCGTGAGTATAACGCCGGTCTTCCTGTACTCGATGTTCTGGATTATGCCGGCGGTGCCCGTTATCGCGTTCTGGGTCGACTGGGTCGAGACAGGCTCGTCGCTCCCGACGTTTATGGACGCCTTCTCGTAATTCTTGACCATTATATGCGGGTTGCTGAGTATGTCCACCTTGCCTTCCGACGCCAGGGCCTGTATGGCGGCGAAGAACCTGCTCGCGTCGGTCGTAAGGACAGACAGCCCCGAGGGCGCCGCGGCCCCTATGGGGGGAACAATCGGCGCCCTGGGGTCGGCAAGGGTCGCGCCGGGCACCACGCCTGTATTCTGCTGCAGATTCACCTCCCCGGTTAGGAGCGACCACTGTATGCCGAACCTCGTGCTCTCGTCGAGCTTGACCTCGGCGATTAGCGCTTCTATGAGGACCTGCCTGGGGTGCCTGTCAAGTTCCCTGAGGGTCCCGAGTATCTTCAGGTACTCTCCCTGCGGGGCGCGTATGATGAGGGCGTTCGCAGGCTCGTATACGAATATCCCTGCCCGTCCGCCTGCAGAGGCGTGGTCGCGTGCCTGCTCCGCGGCCCCTGGAGGCGCGGA
>DIDN01000065.1 GCA_002418185.1 Deltaproteobacteria bacterium UBA5799 | reverse complement strand
GGGCAAAACACGTCTCTTTTCAAAAACCCATTGTTTTTAAAGGAGTTTCATAGTATGATTGCCGGATGGAATCTACTTGTCTCAAGAGTTTCCAGGATTTCACAAGCCCCACCTTCGGCCGCCTGAGCATCGACGAAATGTTTGAAAGGGTGATCGAGTACGTAAACGAGATCCCGGACCAGACATATAACGTAATCATCGGGACCGATTCCTTCTTGAACAGCGAGACACTGTTCGTAAGCGCCGTTGTCGTACACCGGGTCGGGCACGGCGGCAGGTACTTCTACAAGAAGTCCCAGCGGCGGAAGATGGAGAGCCTGAAGCAGCGCATCTTCTACGAGGCCACGATGAGCATAGAGCTTGCGACGATGCTCCGGAAGATGCTTAACGAGAAGGGGCTCAGGGACCTGCCGCTCGAAATCCACCTCGATATAGGCGAAAACGGCGAGACGAAAGAGATAATAAGGGAAGTGGTCGGGATGGTCACCGGCTCCGGCTATGCGGCGAGGACCAAGCCCGACTCATTCGGAGCAAGCAAGGTCGCAGACAGGCACTCTAAATAGAAACTCCTCTTCCAGGCCCTAAGCAATACCAATAAAAACCAGACTCCGACAGGGAAAAGACCATGCTATCAAGGCCCTCACAGCGTCCCCTTTCGTTTTTCCTTTTCGCGGCGTTCCTTCTCTCGCTAACGGCGCCCTATGGCCCGGTCCATGCCGAAGAGGTGAAATACTTCTTCCATGAGACGTTCTCCGATACGGACCCCGAGACCGGGCTTCCCGGTGACTGGAGCACTTTCGATTTCCCGCAGAAGAAAGTCACATCCTACAAGGTCGTTGACGACGGCGAAAATGGCGTACTCAAGGCCGAGAGCGAGCACGGGGCGTCTGCCCTGTACATGAAATTCGGCGCCGACGCAGGGGAGTTCCCGGTCATCTCCTGGAAATGGAAGGTGGAGGGCGTGCTTTCCGGCGACGAGAGGTCGAAAGACGGGGACGATTATGCGGCAAGGCTCTACGTCATTTTCGAGTACGAGCCCGAAAAGGCCACCTCCTATGACAAACTCAGGCAGGCGCTGGCTAAGTCCCTACTGAGCCTTGAGCCCACAGGGAATATAATAGCCTACGTCTGGGCGGGCGGGCTCGGAAAAGGCGAGGTCATCGAGAGCCCTTTTACGGCGAGCATGAAGGTTATAGCGGTGGAAAGCGGCCCAGGACTTGCCGGCGGCTGGGTGGCCGAGGAAAGGAACGTCCTCGAGGACTACAGGAGTCTTTTCGGCGAGGAGCCCCCGCCCATTGCCGGGATAGCCGTCATGACGGACACGGACAACACGAATAGCAGGGCTGTGGCATACTATGACGATATAATCCTCAAGCCCCTGGACGGAGGCGGCGGTGTCGAGCGTTAAGGAGGAGATATCAAGGGCACAGGCGCTCATAACCCACGGCGTGTACGTGATAAGCACAGTGCATGAGGGCAGGGCGAACGCGCTGACCGCCGCGTGGGTGTCGAGGGCGTCGTTCGTGCCGCCCCTTGTGACGGTCTCGGTAGGCAAGACACGGTTCTCCCACGACATGATAAGAAAGGCCGGCATCTTCGCCATCAACATACTCGGTCCTGAAGACATCGACATGGGGAAACACTTCGGCCTCAAGACCGGGAGGAAGACGGACAAGTTCGCCGGGATAGAGTACGTGACAAAGGCAACCGGCGCGCCGGTCCTCGTCAAGTGCGACGCATGGCTCGACTGCAGGGTTGCCTCTATCCATGACGCCGGGGACCATACCCTCTTCGTAGGCGAGGTCCTTGACGCAGGGGTAAGGAGGGAAGGTTCGAGGCCTCTCGTCTACGAGAGGGGCAGTTTCTTCAAATGAGCCGTCCCCGGGGCGCGTAAGCCCGCCAGCCGGCAAGCCACCTCCCCTGCCCCCCCAAGTCCTGAAATCTTTGCTACAATCTATAAGGAGCGGACAAAAGCGGCGCATCCACGCTCGTATCCGGTGTTTCCGCCAACAAAGGAGGTTTGGATGAAAAAATTGAAGGCCTTGCTCTTCATGCCACTTTTCCTTGCGCTCGCGCCGTCAGAGTGCAGCGCCTACTATTTCGGCGGGCTCGAAGACTATGTGGCCGGCGTGCCGTCACAGGTCCAGAAACCCTCCTTCCTCGAGCAGTTCGGGGGTGAGATATTCTACGAGACCATGTACGCCGGACGCCTCGGGGAGATGGACCCTGAAAACCGCACAATGGTGCTCCAATCGGAGGTCCCGGGCTTCCTGGGGCCCGAGGGCGTTTCAGTGCCCATAAGCATAGGGAACAGGGCGACCGTGGACTATTGTAGCGGCGGGGAATGCAGGAGGGTCGGCAACGAGGGATGGAAGAGCCTTGCATCCTTGTCTGCGGAGGATCTCGCGGACTCGCGCATAATAGCACTGGGCTCGCCCGAGGACCCGGCCAGGATAATTACGGTAATTCATGATTAGGCAAAAGGAAGGGGAGCGCAGCCGAAGGTCCCGGAAGAGGGCGCGCGTGCATAGGCCCCTGGACCCGGACTACTTCCCGACCATCCTCCTGAACTCGTCCTCGTCGATTATCCTGAGGCCCAGCTCCCTTGCCCTTTCATGTTTCGAGCCGGGCTCTCTGCCGGCCACGACGTAATCGACCTTTTTCGAGACAGAGCCGGCTGCCTCGGCGCCGAGCGAGACCACGAGGTCCTTTGCCTCGCCTCTCGTGAATGATTCGAGCGCACCGGTAAAGAGGAAGACCTTGCCCGCAAGCGCCCCCCTCTCTTCTTTCCCCTCCTCTTTCGGGAATACCACCCCGGCCATCTTTAGCTTATCTATCACCTGCCGGTTGTGCGGCTCCGCGAAAAAATCAACCACCGCCTTGGCAGTGCCCGGGCCTATCTCCGGTACGCTGATAAGCTCTTCCTCGTTAGCCTTCATGAGGTCTTCGATCGACCCGAAACGCTTTGCCAGCACCATAGCGAGCCGCTCGCCCACGCCCTTTATGCCGAGGGCGTAGATGAGCCTCTCAAGCGTGGGCCTTTTGCTCCCCTCGATTGCGGCAACGAGGTTGGATATTGACTTGTCCTTCCATTTGGCAAGGCCGCGGAGGCTGTCCGGCGTAAGTCTCATGTAGATGTCTGCCACGTCCTTGATGAGGCCCGCCTCCACGAACTGCTCTACGTGCATCTCCCCCATGCCTTCGATGTCCATGGCCCGCTTGGAGGCAAAGTGCCTTATGCTCTCCTTTAGCTGCGCCGGGCAGAGCAGCCCCCCGGTGCAGTAGTGTATGGCCCCGACCCTCTCTACCTTCGAGCCGCATTCAGGGCACTCGTCCGGCATGCGGAACTCTTTTGCGTGGGAAGGCCGCTTCTCTTTTATGACGGTCAGCACCTCGGGTATCACGTCCCCCGCCCTCTGCACGATGACGGTGTCCCCGGGCCTTACGTCCTTCCTCTCAATCTCGTCGAGGTTATGGAGGGTGGCGCGCTCGATCGTCACGCCCCCCACCGAGACAGGCTCAAGGAGCGCGACCGGCGTAAGCGCCCCGGTCCTCCCCACGCCCACGGCTATGTCCCTTACGCGGGTCGACTCCTGCTTTGGCGCGAACTTGTACGCGATTGCCCAGCGAGGACTCCTCGTGAGCATGCCGAGCCGCTCCTGCAGAGCGATGCTGTCTACCTTCAGCACCACGCCGTCGAGCTCGTAATTGAGTCCCTCCCTCTTCTCCTCGATTTCGTGATGGTATCCGAGGGCCTCCTCTATGCCGGAAAGCCTCCTTACGAACGGGTTCACCTTGAGACCGAGCTTTCTTATGAGCTCAAGGGACTCGAAATGGGTCTTTACCTCCGCGCCCTCGGCAAGCCCCAGCCCGTAGCAGAACATGTCGAGGGGCCTCGATGCCGTTATCCTCGGGTCGAGCTGCCGCACAGACCCGGCAGCGGCGTTCCTCGGGTTTGCGAAAAGGGGCTCTCCTCGCGACTCGCGCTCCCGGTTTATCTTCCTGAAGGCGTCAAGCGGCAGGAAGACCTCTCCGCGCACTTCAAGGTAGTGAGGCGCTTTGCCGGCAAGCCTGAGCGGCACCGAGCGGATGGTCCTCAAGTTCTGCGTCACGTCCTCGCCAACGACGCCGTCGCCCCTGGTAGAGCCCCTGGCAAACGAGCCGCCCTCGTAGACGAGCTCTACCGCGAGCCCGTCCATCTTGGGCTCGCCCACGTACTCTATCCTCTCACCGGGCGGGAGATCCGCCTGCCGTTTTATCCTGGCGTCGAACTCGATCGCGTCCTCGTCGGAAAATGCGTTCCCGAGGGAGAGCATGGGTATTGAGTGCCTGAGGGTCCCGAAGGCCGCCAGCGGCTTCTCCCCAACCCTCTGGGTAGGGGAGTCCGGGGTAATCAGACGGGGGAATGCCGCTTCGAGGTCCTGGAGGGCCTTCATGAGCCGGTCGTACTCGGCGTCCGTCACAACCGGGCTGTCCAGGATATAATAGCGGTAATTGTGGTAGTTTATCTCTTTTCTCAGCCGGTCTATCCCGGCCCTGGCGGCTTTTTCATCCATGGACGATATACTTAGCACACACCCGGGCTGCGGTCAATCGGGCGGTTCGGAGCGGCTCCGGGTACAGGCCTCCCGGCCCGTACGCCCCTTTTCCGGCAGTCCGGAAATTAACCCTTGACAAAACCCGCCGGATACTTTAAATTTTAGAATTCAAATTGATATCCGGGGACTAAGATGAAGACATTCATTCCAAAAGTAGACGCAAACGCGAAGAAGTGGTACCTTGTAGACGCCAAGGGGGAGACCCTCGGCAGGCTTGCCACCCGCATAGCCACGGTGCTCCGGGGCAAGCACAGGCCCACTTACACCCCTTATCTCGACACCGGGGACTTCGTCGTCGTAATAAACGCCGAGAAGATAACCGTTTCCGGCCAGAAGATGACCGGCAAGGTCTATTACCACCACAGCATGTACCCGGGCGGATTAAAATCCGTCCCGCTCGAGAAGCTCTCGGCCAAAAAGCCCGAGGAGGTCATCCAGAAGGCCGTATGGGGGATGCTCCCCAAGGGGCCCCTCGGCAGGGACATGTTCAAGAAGCTCAAGGTATACACCGGGGACAAGCACCCCCACCAGGCCCAGGGCCCGGTCGCCCTGGCCAAATAAGGCTTTCAATTTATTATCTTTCGGGAGAATGTAAATGGCAGACGTATTCAGCGCAGTCGGCAGACGCAAGACCTCGGTCGCAAGGGTAAGGCTCCTTGCCGGGGCCGGCGATATAACCGTGAACAGGAAGAACGTGAACGAGTTCTTCAGCCGCGACACACTGAGGAGCATCGTAAGGCAGCCCCTCAGCCTCACAGAGACCTCCGGCAAGTTCAGCGTGATAGCCAACGTGAACGGCGGCGGCGAGAGCGGCCAGGCGGGCGCGGTAAGGCACGGCATAGCCAGGGCGCTGTGCCTCGCGGACGAGTCCTACAGGGGCGTTTTGAAGAAGGCCGGCCTCATCACCAGGGACCCGAGGATGAAGGAGAGGAAGAAGTACGGACAGAAGGGCGCAAGGAAACGGTTCCAGTTCTCCAAGAGGTAATATCCTGTATTCGTCCTTTTAGGGGAAGGCCGGACCGGCCTTCCCCTTTTTTATTTTGGAGTCGCTTTCTTTTGAAGGGGGGGTCTGAATGAAGGTCGCCATATTCGGTGCGAGCGGATACACCGGGCTCGAGCTACTGAGGATACTCGCCCTGCACGACGGGGCAGAGGTGGTAGAGGCCACGTCCAGGCAGTACAAGGGAAAGGCCGTGCCCGAGGTCTTCCCGGCCCTCCGTGGCTTCTATGACAATCTCGTCTTCAGCGACCCAGAGGACGCAATGGGCGTAAGGGCCGACATCGCCTTCAGCGCCATGCCCCACGGCGCTTCCCAGGAGGTCGTGCCTGAGCTATTGAAAGGCTCGAAGGTCGTGGACCTTAGCGCTGATTTCCGCCTCCGCGACCCCGGCGTATACAAGTCGTGGTACGGCGAGCACAAGTCTACAGGCCTCCTGTCACAGGCGGTCTACGGACTGCCCGAGCTTAAAAGGGAGGAGATAAAAGGCGCGCGCCTTGTGGCAAACCCCGGGTGCTATCCCACGGGCGCGGTGCTGGCGCTTGTGCCGCTCGCGAAAAATGGGCTCCTTGCAGAAGGCACGGTCATCGTAGACTCGAAGAGCGGCGTGTCAGGGGCAGGCAGGAACGCAGGCCTGGAAACCGCTTTCGTCGAAGTCGCCTCGGGCTTCAAGGCGTATAAGGTCGGCTGCCACAGGCACACCCCGGAAATAGAGCAGGAGCTTTCATCCGCGGCAGGAGGCCCGCTCGGGGTGCGTTTCACCCCGCACCTCATACCGGCCTCAAGGGGCATACTCACGACCGCCTACGCCGGGCTTAAAGAGGAACTGTCCCAGGCAGCCCTCTCCTCGCTTTATGCGGATTTCTACGCCGGGGAGCGGTTCGTAAGGCTGCTGCCCGAGGGCTCTTACCCGGACATAAGCCAGGTCCGCGGGTCGAACTTCTGCGATATCGGCCTATTTGCCGACCGTAAAAGGGTCATCGTCGTATCCGCGATCGACAATCTGGTAAAGGGCGCGTCAGGGCAGGCCGTGCAGAACATGAACCTGATGTCCGGCTTCCCGGAGGAAAAGGCCCTCCTTACGCCGCCGCTTTCCGTCTGAGGGACCGGGGCTCATGCCCCGATTTCAACAAAAGCAGCGGTTCAGGCAACCTAAAAATCAGAGATTTTTCCCGCAGTCAAGGAAGGCCGTGAATAAGCATAGACAATAAATACGTGGGCATCTTTATTCCAGTCAAAATCACATGAAGGCTGCTCAAAAAGCTCAAGACGCAAGGAGTCGAAAAGTGAGGAATGAGGCGTACTTTTTTGGTACGCCGCAATGACGGACTTTGAAGACCACGCAGCAGATTGGGCTTTTCCGGCAGCCTGTCAGAAGAGCGTCTCCAAACCCCTCCGTATCATCATGACGGCTATGGCCGCAAGCAGAAGGGATATGACCTTCGATACCCCGAGCGCGCCGTTCTCCCCTATGTAGACGACTATTTTCTCGGCGGAAAAGAATACGAGCCACACTATGACGAGATTGACGAGCAAGGCCGCGAGCGTCGCGGTGAAGCCGTAAAGGTCGCTCAGCATCAGAAGCGTCGTAAGCGCGGCCGGCCCCGCTATTAGCGGCGTGCCTATTGGCACTATGCCGACCCCGATGGTTAGCGGCACGCCAGGGACCATCCTTGCGGTATGGACGATGTCCACTATGGCTATGGAAAGGAGTATCAGGCCGCCAGCTATCTGGAAGTCGGATATGGTTATGCCGAGTGCGAGGAAGACCGCCCTCCCCACCAGGAGGAATGCTATGGTAATCGCCGCGGCTGTGATGACCGAGTAGAAGAGGACATTTCTCTTCTGGCCTTTGTCCATTGCCCTCGTCATGGCGAGGTAGATGGGAATGAGCCCCACCGGCTCCATGGCGACAAAGAGCGGGATGAGGGCAAGGATGAAATCGTGCATGAACGTTGCGGCTGGCTCCATCGGAACTAAGCCTCCGTTTAATTGAATTCCGTCAAAGGATACCAGAGTACCGGGTGTAATTTCACCATTTTCCTAAGACCTTATGAACGGCGCACCTTCCACCCTGACCGAGCCTTCGCCGCCGAGGCCCCCTTCCACATGGAAGCGGGCCGGCAGGAACTTCCCGATGACATGGATGTTCGTAAGGAGGTGCGTCGTAATCTCCGAGGCGGTGAACAAAGACGTGCCGTCCGCGAGCGCCGCATAAAGGACGACCTGGTCCGAAAGGTGCCTGTCGAGCGCGCCTCTTCTTTTTACGTACCGGAGGAAATCCTCCGCCGCTTCGATTCCCACTGCCTCGGCCCTCTTGCCCCTGGCCCCGAGCGAGACGAAGCCTGCGCTTACGTTCTCGAATTCCGCAAGGATGAAGACCGAAGTGCCCCTTCCCGCTGAGGGGGCCTCCAATGCATCTGCTTCGATTATCGAGGAGAAGTCATGAAGGACGGACATCGAGGACTCAAGCTGCCTTTCGGCTATGGAAAGGGGGAGGTTCGAGACGGCGGAAAGGACTTTAATGACCTTTAGACTGCCGCGCTCTGAAATGGATAAGGGCGCGAGGGGTTTCCCTGCCGTTTTGATGTCCGCTTCCATCGAGCCGCCCCCGGCGGGATAATAGCCCCGGGAGAGCGTCCTCAGGGAAACCTCGACCCCCATGGGCCGCACGGCCCGGAAGAAGACCCCTTCAAGGTATTCAGGCACCGGGCTCCAGGGGACATGCGTGCCGCCCCTTATGCTTATTGACGAGGGGCCGCCGGCAAAGAGAAGCGCCGGGAGCACGGTCTGGAAGACGAGTGCCGCTGACCCTGCCGTGCCCACGTCAAATGAATACCTGCCGGGCCTGAGCCTTCCCGGCAGGTATTCGAGCCTCATCGACCCGGGCTCGGCCCCCTTGAGGAGCCCGCCCGTTATGTTTGCAGCGGCCCTTGCGCCAAGGAGGTGCTGTGGCTTGAGCCCCGGGGCATCCCTCCCGGCCCGGATATTGAATACCGTGGCGGGGAGGCCGGTAAGGGAAGCGAGGGCCAGGGCGGTACGGACCATCTGCCCCCCGCCCTCGCCGTAGCTCCCGTCAATCTCTATTATTTCCTGACCTCCCTGCCGAGACGCCTCTCAACGCTTTTGAGCCTCTCGACAATGCGGTCGTCGGGCTTCGCGGGCCTTATGTCGATGCTTATGGTGCTCGTGGCCCGGGGCGCGGTCTTCAGCACCTCCTCGTGGCATTTCTTTATGAGCCCCATGACCTCGTCCCAGCCGCCCTCGACAACGGTCCCCATGGCATTGGCCTTGTAAGGAAGGCCGCTCTCGTCCACGACCTTCAGGACGCTGGCTATCGAGTCGCCCATGCTCTCGCCCTTGCCTATCGGCATTATGCTGAACTCAGCAAGCATCTCGCCCCTCCTTCCGCCCCGCAGGGCACAGGCTAATGGTTTAGTCCGGGGCGGAGCAACCGCCCCTATGCAGTCCGATGCGCAGCCGTTTATTCAATTATAGCAGGTGGAATGGAAAAGCGATTTGTGAAGGGATTGCCGGTTCATTCTTTGAATGACTTGCCTGGTAAAAAGGCCTTTTCCGCACTGCCGTGCGGTTTTTTGAGGGTAAGACTCGCTTGCTATCCTCTCTTATTCAAACCATGTCGCAAAAGACCTTTATCGCGCTGCCGCGCTCTTTTTGGGCATAAGGCTCCGCGCACTATCCGCCTCCTTCCTCCGGGCTCGGCCCTTATGTCGCTCGGCCTTTGGCCTCGCTCCTGCAACCCCGCCTCGCCCGCCCTTCCTCCAGCCTTATGCTCGCAACGCCTTATGCCCCGGGTTGTTTTAAAGAACAAAAGTGCTTTGATTCTTTTTTGTCTTTAACAAACCCCTGGGGGTAAGGTGAGCGTAGCCTTTAGGGAGGAAAAGCGTGAACGGGCCGGGGAAGTCAGGAGCGAAGCGACTTTAGGGGCCCATCCACGGGGTCGGGGAGGGGGATAGCAAGCGAGCCTTACCCTCGAAACCGCGCGGAAGCGCGCAAAAGGTTTTTTTTGCGACCTCGTTTGCGTGCATGGAATTATTTCGGCTAAAGCGAACCGAGGGAAATAGAAAGACGACAGGCCTAAACAGGCACGGGGAAAAGGATTCGACCCTTTAAAGCTCCACCCCGTCTATCACAACCCCGCATTTCGGGCATTTCGAGTCGTCTATATCGTTTCTTTTGACCCTGAAGCCCAGCCGCTCGATAAGGAGCGCGCCGCAGTTGTAGCAATAGGTCGACTCGCCCTTGTGGCCCGGGATGTTGCCTGTATACACGTATCTGAGCCCCTCCTCGATCCCTATATCCCTGGCCTTTTCGAGCGTCTCGACGGGTGTAGGGGGGACGTCCCCCATCTTGTAGGCGGGATGGAAGGCGCTTATGTGCCAGGGCATCCTTTTATCCGTGCGGTTTATCCACCGGGCGATCTGGCGCAACTCTTCCTCGGAGTCGTTCATGCCCGGTATTACGAGGGTCGTCACCTCCACCCAGACCCCAAGCTCGCGCATCCGCTCGATCGATTCAAGCACCGGGGCAAGCCTGGCGCCGCAAACATCACGGTAAAACTTGTCGCTGAACGACTTGAGGTCCACGTTCGCCGCGTCCAGCAGCCCTTTAAGCTCGCCAAGGCATTCGCCGGTCATGTAGCCGTTGGTCACGAAGATATTTTTAAGGCCCCTTTCCTTTGCCAGCGCGCCGACATCCTGGGCGAACTCGAAGAAGATGGTCGGCTCGGTATAGGTATAAGCGACGCTTGAGCAGCCGGTCTCATACGCCTCTGAGGCTATCTCCTCGGGCGAGGTCTCCTCGCCGCCTGGCAGCTTGCCCGCCCTCGGCGCCTGGGATATCCCGGAGTTCTGGCAGTGAAGGCACCTGAAGTTGCAGCCGACCGTCGCTATTGAATAGGAAAGGGACCCGGGCTGGAAGTGGTAAAGGGGCTTTTTTTCCACCGGGTCGGTGCTCTCGGCAACGACCCTGCCCCACGTGCGGGTGTACAGGACGCCCCCGATGTTTTCGCGAACCCCGCAGACCCCGTGCCTGCCGTCTTCGATCCTGCAGCGAAAAGAACAAAGGCCGCAGACTACGCGGCCTTTGTCGACCTTGCTGTAAAGCCTCGCTTCCATCGCCATCCTTATAAGGCCCTTCTGAGCGGCTATGAGTCGTCCCTCCTCCATACTACCCTTGCGATCCTGTTGTCCGTGCTCCATTTATAGGTTATCTCTCCGTTAAAAGCCTTCTGGAGGATGAGTCCTATCCTTTGCGCGAGCTTGTCGGTCGTCGTTTCGACCTCTATACGGCCGTCGCGCCGCCTTATTGCCATCACCTTTTCGAGCGGGTTTATGTTGAGCTGCCTGTCTTCCTTGTTGTCTATGAGGCGCACTATCTCGTCCCCGTGCTCCTCGACGAACCTGCCCTCTATGGTAATATAGCCGCCGGGGTACTTGTCCCTGTATTTCTGGCAACCGGGGCAGAAGACCATGTCGGTATTAGGCTTGCCTTCCAGCTTCTCCGGGAGGTTTTCCCTCTTATACCACCTTTTCTCGTGGTATACTGCCCCGCACCTTTTGCATAAGGCCATGTCCTTCGGGGGCTCCCTGTTGAGATAGGGGTCGCCGCCGGGGTCTATGGCCTTCCTCCTCACCATGTGCGCGGCCTTTTGCATGAGGCCCTTGCCCGCCTTCTTTGGCATGATGAATAAGCTCCTTTTTGATTATAACAATATTTTCGTAATCTCGTCTCTATCGAAAAGGCGAAGGGCCCTGGTCTTCCCGTCTTCGATTATCCTCACGCCCCTGCCCTTGCCCTCCACGCGTCCTATCACAGCAGAGGCTATCCCCTCGGAGGCAAGGGCCTTTTTAATGTTTTCGGCACCGCCCGGCGGAGAGCAGAGGAGGAGCGCCCCCGAGGAGATGGACCCGAGCGGGTCTATGCGGAAGTATTCCGAGAGCGCCCTTGATTCCGGGAGTACCGGTATAAGGGAGCGCTCTATTACTATCCGCACGCCGGAGGCCGTTGAGAGCTCGTGAAGCCCGGCCCTGAGCCCTCCCTCGGTCGGGTCGTGCATCGCGTGGACCCTGCCCGCGGAAAGGGCAGTTTTCGCGTCCTTTACCACGCTCAGGCCGGGCCTCCGGACATAGTCCCTGCACCTCTTGATGAAAGCGGCGGGAAAGGCCCTCTTAAGCTCGTCCCCGAGGGTCCTTGCGATGATGCTCGCGGCCTCGATCGCCACGCCCTTGGTGAGCAGTATCGCGTCCCCGGGCCTCGCCCCTCCCGCGGTGACGACGCGCTCCCGCGGCACCGTGCCGAGGGCGTGCCCGACGAGTATGGGCCTGTCTATCCCCTCGGTAATTTCCGTATGGCCGCCGGAGAGCGCCAGCCCCGCGTCCTTGCAGGCCCTGTGGAGCTGGGAGAATAAGGTCTCGGCCATCCTGGCTGTCGCCCTGCCTCCCGGAAGCAGCACGGTAGCCAGGAACCATCTCGGCGTGCCGCCCATTACCGCGATATCGTTTGCGTTTACATGTACGGCGTAATAGCCGATGTCCTCGGTCACGAAAGTGACCGGGTCGGATTTGGCCACGAGCAGCTCGCCCGGGAAATCTATTATCGCCGAGTCGATCCCTATTGCCGGGCCGACGAGGACGCTCGGGTCCGTAAAGGAATACTTTTTCAGGAGCCTCTCAAGGAGACCCTGCGGCAGCTTGCCAACCGGAAGGAGCCTCTCGCTGATTCCGCGCTTTCCGCCCTTCGGACCAGGTCTTCGCGCCATCTACCGTCCTGAACGCGCGAAAAGGGCTTTCGGCGCCTCCGCCGCCCGCCTCATATCTTCCTGAACCTTCCCTTGATCTTTTCGAGGACTATGGGCTGGGCTGAATATTCAAGCTCCTCCTGCGGAAGCCTGTGGGGCCGGAACGGGCCGTGCCTCCGGAGGTAATCCGCCGTCTCGTTTGCGACCTTCCTGGCCCGGTCGAAACCGGGGTCGTCGAACATGTCGAGAGGCCCCAGGAGGCGGCCGCCTGAGAGCTGGAACCCCGCAGAGACGACCCTCGGAGGGCCGTCGAACCTCGTGGTGTGGGCCTCGTAGAAAGGCACCGGCATGAGCGGACCTATGTAGGAATACCGCATCCAGCCGGCCACAAGATACGGGAAGGCGAACGCCTCGAGCACTTCCCCCACCGCCGGCAGGCCGGCCTGGCACCTGACGACCATCGCCGGCTCGCACCTTGCGCATACGGTGCCTGCGAGGATGTCGTACTTCTCGGAAGACACGACGGCCGCTATCTCCCCGTCGGTGTTCCTTGTGACGGACGTTATGACGTATCTGGAGGTCGAGCCGGCGAGAGCAAGGAGAAGGTACATCTCTTCGGGCGTCCTGAGGTCTGCAGCCTGCCCTTCCCTCAGGTCGAACACCCTGAAGGTGAACCCGTTGAGCATGGCAGGGTCTGATACGAGTCCGGAGGTGTTGAAGGGGTCGCCGAAGACCCTGAAAAGCGGAAGGTTCCACGAGCCTGAAACTGTCTTGTTGGCGAGGAAGACGACGACAGGCTCGCTTGTGCGCTCGGCGAACTCCATTTCGGCGACGCCCGGGCCCATTGACCTCACGTCCCCGGAGAAGTCCTCGAGCATGCCCCTTCGGGCCGCGTAGAGCTTTAGTCCCTCGGCAGTGTCCCTGCAGGCCGAGAGGGTGTCCCAGGCAAGCCCGTGCACCGCCCTGCTGTTGAGCCCGCCCGAGTGGGAGACCAGGAGGTTGAGGTCGTCGCCGCACCTAAGGACATGGAAGTCCTTTATCCTTCCCTTACCCCGGGCCGCCTGCAGCCTTTCCCTTGCCGTGTCGAGCACGTCCG
>DIDN01000129.1 GCA_002418185.1 Deltaproteobacteria bacterium UBA5799 | reverse complement strand
CCGGTCGACGTCTACGTGCCGGGGTGCCCGCCGAGGCCGGAGGCCCTCTTGTACGGGTTCCTGCTCCTGATGGAAAAGATTAAAAAAGAGAGCCCGTTCATCCTGGAAAAGAGGAAGATAAATACGGGCAAGTCCGTCCAGGTCGCCAGATGATCCGTGCCGAAAGAAAACAGCAGGACCTCCTTGCGAAGCTCAGGGATTCGTTCAGCGGGTTCATCCTTGACGTGGTCGTCTTCAAGGGGGACGTGACCGTCATTGTAGAGAAGAAGGCGGTTCTAAGCCTCTGCGAATACCTCAGGGACGACCCCGACTTCCGGATGGACTTCATCGTCGACGTGCTGGCCGTGGACCACATGCCGCGCTCGCCCAGGTTCGACGTCATCTACAGCCTGTATTCGATTCCCAAAAAACACAGGATACGCGTGAAGACCAGGGTGGCCGAAGGCGAGAGCGCGCCCTCGGCGACCGCCATATGGCCCGGGGCCGACTGGCCCGAGAGGGAGGCCTACGACATGTTCGGGATAGTCTTCGACGGGCACCCTGACATGAGCCGAATCTACCTCCCGGACGACTGGGAGGGCTTCCCGCTCCGCAAGGACTACCCGCTCAGGGGCTACAAGGACAGGTATAACCCATACGGCGAGGAAAAGGAATAAGGGCCCCTGCGAGCAGCGTCCGGGGGCAAGGGACCTGACAAGAGATCAAGCATGATGGAAGACAACAACGAAAAAGACCTTCTGGCAACCAGGGAACTGACCCTTCACCTCGGGCCCCAGCACCCCTCCAGCCACGGTGTCCTGCACCTTATCGTGGACCTGCAGGGCGAGATGGTCACGAACTGCAGGCCGGATATCGGGTATCTCCACAGGGGCACAGAGAAGATAGCCGAGAACCTCCTCTACCACCAGTTCGTCCCCTACACGGACAGGCTCGACTACATGTGCGCCATGAGCAACAACCTGGCCTACGTCTCCGCGGTCGAGAAGCTCCTGGAAATAGAGGTGCCCGAGAGGGCCCAGTACATAAGGGTAATCGCGGCCGAGCTCTCGAGGATCGCAGGGCACCTCATAAGCGTGGGCGCATGGGCGGTCGACCTCGGCGCCATGTCCATACTCCTTTACGCCGTAAGGGAGAGGGAGATGCTCCTCGACATATTCGAGAAGCTCTGCGGGGCCCGCATGACGCACTCGTACCTCCGGGTCGGCGGTGTAAGGTACGACTTCAACAAGGTCTGCAGGGAGGCCTGCGAGGAGCTACTGAGGGTGCTGCCCGGCAGGGTGGACGAGTACGAGAGCATACTGACCGGGAACAGGATCTGGCTCGACAGGAACAGGGGCGTGGGCTACATCTCCCCCGAGCTCGCGGTGTCGATGGGCCTTTCCGGCCCGGCGCTCCGCGCAAGCGGAGTAAAATGGGACATACGGAGGGACGAGCCCTACCTGGTCTACGACAGGCTCGATTTCGAGGTAGCAACCGGCGAGAGCGGGGACTGCTTCGACCGCTACATAGTGAGGCTGGTGGAGATAAGGCAGTCTCTGCGCATTATAGAGCAGTGCCTCGCGGAACTGCCCGACGGCCCGATAAACATCGACATACCAGAGATAGTGCCGCCGCCCAAGCAGGACGTATACAAGAACATGGAGAACCTCATCCACCATTTCAAGTACGTCTCCCACGGCTTCAAGGTGCCGGAGGGCGAGGTCTACTCGGCGGTGGAGGCCCCGAAGGGCGAACTGGGAGTTTTCATCGTAAGCGACGGCTCGGAGCGTCCGTACAGGCTCAAGATAAGGGCCCCGTCGTTCATGAACCTGCAGACCCTCGGCCGCGTCGTCAAGGGCCTCTACCTGGCCGACGTCATAGCGGTCCTTTCTAGCCTCGACCCCGTATTCGGGGAGTGCGACAAGTAAACAGGGAAGGTTATGCTGTCAGAAGAGTCGAAAAAGGAACTCGAAGCGGCCCTCGGGAAGTACCCTGACAAGAGGTCGGCCGTCATGGACGCCCTCCGCATCGCGCAGAAGGGGAACGGCGGGCACCTTGCGAAAGAGGACATGGACGAGATCGCGTCGATGCTCGAGATGCGGCCTGTCGAGGTGAACGCCGCCGCCGCGTTCTATACCATGTATAACATAGAAAGACCCGTAGGCAAGTACCACATCCAGGTGTGCAGGAACATATCCTGCTCTCTCCTGGGCGCTGAGCACTTGATAAAGCACATGGAAAGGACGCTCGGGATAGGGACAGGCCAGACGACCCCCGACAAGCTCTTCACCCTTTCCACGGTAGAGTGCCTCGGCTCTTGCGGAACGGCCCCCATGATGCAGATAAACGACGACTACTACGAGAACCTGACCGAAACGCGGATCGACGAGTTGCTGAAGACGCTGAAGTGAACGCGGAAGCTGGACTGGAGCGAAACTGGACCTCAAAGTTGAAGCGGACGGGGCCGAGGCACTGCAATAAAAGAGCCTTGAAGGATAGTCAACGAGAAGATGGAAAAAGTCCTGCTTAAAAACCACGGCAAGCCCGACGCGCACAGGATATCGAGCTATCTTGCGTCCGGCGGGTACAAGGCCCTGGCGGCAGCCCTGAGCATGAGGCCCGACAACATCATCCAGATGGTGAAGGACTCGGGCCTCCGGGGGCGCGGCGGCGCTGGTTTCTCGACGGGCCTCAAGTGGAGCTTCATCCCCAAGGACCCGACTCTGCAGAAATACCTCTGCTGCAACGCGGACGAGGGAGAGCCGGGCACCTTCAAGGACAGGGGCATCATCGACCACGACCCGCACCTCCTCCTCGAGGGGATGATAATAACGAGCTACGCCATAGGCGCCACCAGGTCCTACATCTACATAAGGGGCGAGTTCGACTTCGGGGCGAAGAGGCTCGAAGAGGCCATCAAGGAGGCGCACGCAAAGGGCTACCTCGGGAAGAACATCATGGGGAGCGGCTTCGACCACGAGATGTACGTCCACCGCGGCTACGGGGCCTACATATGCGGCGAGGAGACCGCGCTCCTTGAGTCGATAGAGGGGTTCAGGGCGCAGCCGAGAAAGAAGCCGCCTTTCCCGGCCCTCGCGGGCCTTTACGGCAAGCCGACAGTCATAAACAACGTCGAGACCCTCTCCTGCATCCCAGGGATAATCGAGAACGGGTCGGAGTGGTTCAAGAAGATCGGCCCCGAGAAGAGCCCGGGGCCGAAGATCTACTGCGTGAGCGGGCACGTCAAGAAGCCGGGCCTGTACGAGCTCCCCATGGGGACCACGGCGAGGGAGCTCATATACGGGCACTGCGGCGGGATGCTCCATGAGAACAAGCCCCTCAAGGCTTTCATCCCGGGCGGCGTAAGCGCGCCTATGCTCGCCCCGCAGGACATCGACACCCCGCTCGATTTCGACTCGCTGGCCGCAAAGGGCTCGATGCTCGGCTCCGGCGCGGTTATAGTGATGGACAACTCGACCTGCATGGTCAGGACCGCGTACATAATAAACAGGTTCTTCAGCCACGAGTCCTGCGGCAAGTGCACGCCCTGCCGCGAGGGGACCTACTGGCTCGACAGAATCTACGAGCGCATTCTGCGCGGCGAAGGGACGGCGCACGACCTGGAACTGCTGGAGAAGGTCCCGCAGCAGATCATGGGGCTGGTGCTGTGCGCCCTGGGCGATTTCGCCTGCAACCCCGTGCTGAGCACAGTGCGGCAATTCCGCGAGGAGTACGAGCAATACATCGGCCTGGCGGAGCCGGTCGCGGCGGAAGCGTGACCGCCGGGCTTGTGAAGGGGTCTGGCGCATGGGGCGAGAGAGATCGGGTGGCGCGAAACCCACGCGCAGGGCGCAGATCGCCGTGCTGTCGTGGCTGATCACTGCCAACCCGGACGCGCCCGTCAACTACCTGCTGCGCGGCGAGGAATGGCTGGCCTGCGGGCAGCTTCCC
>DIDN01000001.1 GCA_002418185.1 Deltaproteobacteria bacterium UBA5799 | reverse complement strand
GAAATACGAGGTGACGGAAAGCAACATCGGCTGGCTTGTGCGTACGGTGCGGGCCGGAGGCGCGGCCCCGGCGCTCATAGGCCGGAAGTACAGGAAGCTCGACGGCTTCTACGGCGGGGTAAGCGTGCTTGCCAGGGAGGGCGGCAAGCTCGTGGACAAGGGCGAGTTCGGCATCCCGCTTCCCGGTGGCGCTGACCTTTTCAGGTTTGAGGCGCTTGACTTCAGGGGCAATGGCGGGCTCGACGTCATTGCCCTGGACGACCGGGGGTATCTGAGGGTTTACGCCGGAGAGAAAGAGGGAGAATTGTCCGAGGAATACAGGAGCGCGGACTTCTTCGGCGGCACGCTCAACTACATAGCCCGCAAGGCAGAACGCCCGGGCGCGGCAGAGCCCGAGCCATTCCCGGTCGAGGGGAAGTTCTACCACCTTGACATGGACAAGGACGGAAAGGCCGAGATAATAGTAAAGAAGAACACGCCCGGCGGCCTGGGCCGGAGCGCCGCCAGGCCGATCTCCTTCAAGACAGGGGAGCTTGTAAGCCTCTCATGGGACGCGATGGGCGGGACAATAGCCGAGAACTGGCGGACAAAGACTGTGGAGGGCTATATATCCGATTTCCTCATCGAGGACTTTGACGGCGACGGCGCGCCCGAGGCGGTGATGCTGGTCGTCACGGGGACGGGCAAGCTCTTCGGGACCACAAAAAGTTATATACTTTCCCACAGGATTTCATTATAATATTCAGCCTGCATCACCTGCATTCTTCCACAAGCCAGCAAACCCGGCGGTGTAGCTCAGTCGGCAGAGCAGGGGTCTCATAAGCCCCGCGTCGGTGGTTCGATTCCACCCACCGCCACCAAGTTGATTTCTAATTAGATTTCCATTTTTCAAAAATAATTTTGGCGGGTGTAGTCCGCCTACATGTCTAAATAGCTCCACTCCAAAAATGCTCGCCCGAGTAATCAAAAGAACTTGACCATATGTAGCTTATAAGCTACAATTGATTGAAATAGATGGAAATATACCCATACTCAATCGAGTATTACCTGACGGCTGCGAATAAGAAGCCTTTTAAGGAATGGCTGGACGGCATAGATATTGGGGCAAGGGCAAAGATCCGAATAAGGCTGGATAGGGTCAGGCTCGGCAATCTTGGCAAGAATCGGAGCGTTGGTGAAGGGGTATATGAATTGAAGATCGATTATGGCCCTGGGTACAGGGTTTATTATGCGCTGAACGGGAAAACAGTTGTATTGCTACTGCTCGGCGGTGATAAATCTTCTCAGAAAAAAGACATTATACAGGCAAAAGCCTACTGGCAAGACCACAAAGAGAGGAAGAAATGACTAAAAAGATTAAAGATTATCAGGAAGACCTGATCGAATCCCTCAAAGACCCTCGTGAGGCCGCCGAATATCTGAATGCGGCTATCGAGGATGGAGATAAAGAAGTTTTCCTTTTAGCAATGCGGAATGTGATTCTCGCTCATGGTGGAATGGCGGCAATCGCGAAAAAGGCGCGTATGAATAGAGAAAGCCTTTACCGTATGCTTTCAAGCAAAGGCAATCCAGAGCTTAAGAGCATTTTGAACCTGCTTCAGATCCTTGGGCTGAAGATCAGTATCGAAACAGGCAAAACCAGCCGTACTAAAACCACCAAGCATAAAGCGGCATAGTTTCGTGTTCCTATCGAAAGAAGATAATTTATAGAGGGCACGTAATCAAATTGAAATGGCTGGTTCGATTCCACCCACCGCCACAAAATTTCCCGCCCCGTTCTTGTCTGTATAAATCCCTTTTCCCCATCCCTGCACAAAGACCGTCATTATAAATCCCCCCCGCCAAGGCCAAAACATGACAAAAAGCATGTTTCAGGCCCGTGTTGGGGCGTATATTTTCAGAATGGCTTTGGCAGCTCTTAAAAAGGCCGCATACTACTATTTTCTATTTTTTCATTCTATCGGAGGAGGTTATGAGGAGACGGAACGCATTATTTTTTCTACTATTTCTTGCGCTGGCGCTGGCCGTGCCGGCAAGCGCGGAAAAAGGGCAGGCAGATTCAAAAAAAGAGGTAAGGGCCGTAATCAAGACTGCTTACGGGAATATCGAGATAAGGCTCTTCCCCGATATCGCACCGAGGCACGTCGAGAACTTCGTAAGGCTCGCGAAAGAGGGTTTCTATGAAGGCACTATCTTTCACGAGGCCGTGCCGGGCGTGAAGATACAGGGCGGAGACCCGTACACCAAGGCCAACTCAGGGAAATATACCGGATGCTGCCCGAAAAAGAGCAAATACGGCTATGGCGGCCCGGACTGGACGGTGCCCGCAGAGTTCAGCAGGTTCCCCCACAGGAGGGGCATCGTCTCAATGGCGAGGTTCGAGGACGACCCGGACAGCGCGGGCTCGCAGTTCTTCATAGTGCTCGAAGACTCCAGGTCGCTTGACGGCAAATTCACCGTATTCGGAGAGGTCGCAAGCGGCATTGAAGTGGCCGACAGGATCGCCGACCTTCCGAAGGACGAGGATTATCCCAATCTTCCGGAAGAAAGGGTGGAGATGAAGGTGAGGATATCGGAGTGACCACAGCCCCACATCCCTGCCAGGTGTCAGCAGGGGCCGTCCCAAAACACGGGAGCGCATACGGGAAAACCGGCCCAAGGGTCCGGCTGCATTCAACCTCCTTTAAACCAACTCGGGTTTATCATATAATGGTGTCAACCGATTATTGACATAAACGGAGGTACGTATGAAGATACTCTTTTGCCACGACGGCTCTCAAAGCTCCCAGAAGGCGCTGGATAAGATGCTGGAGCTATTCAAACCGGCCAGACCCGAGATAATCCTCCTTACGGTCGTCCAGGGCACTGCCGACGCCAGCATGGAAAACGAGGAGATATTCAAGAGGCAGCGCTCGGAAGGGCAGGATTTCCTCCTTCGCACGGCCAAGCACGTATCCGACAAGGGGTTCGATGTGGACGCCATCCTCGCGACCGGCGACCCGAGGAAGATGATACTCGAAGCCGAAGAGAGCAAGAAACCGGACATACTGGTCGTTTCGAAGCGGGGCGGAGGCCTCCTGGAAGAGATGGTGCTCGGGAGCGTAAGCGCCTATGTCGTGCGCCACGCGAAATGCCCGGTGCTGGTATTCCATTCCTGAGCCGCCTTTTCCAGGCGGCAGCGGTTCAGCTCGGTCCGGAACTCATGAGGTCAGCTCACCAGCCCGGCCCATGAGTAATCTGCCGGAACATATTGCGGCCGCTGCAAACCCGAAAAGGACAAGGGGCGAAGGCTCGGGGACGGCCCTCTTGCTGTTGACGGGGACCGCAAGGAAGCCGTAGCCCCTGTCATCCATTGAAGTATAGCTGCCGACCAGGTATCCCAAATCGTTAATGCCTGAAAGGCCGGAATAGGCCGCACCCGGATAATTTATCGTGATAACGCGGCCGCTTGCGCTGTCGAATAAAAAGCCGCCTTCCATGTAGCTCCCGACCACATGCCCGGAGTCGTTAATCCCGAGGGCCCAAATGTCCAGGCCGGAAGGCGAATCCCCGAATACTATCTGGCTCAGGCTGCCGCCCTCGTAAAGATAGGAGACCCAGAAGTCCGGGTCGTAGCCGACCGTCTGCCCCGAATCGTTGACATCCGAGAATATCGCCGTGTTAGGGAATACGACCGGTTCTTTGTCGTAGAGGACCCCGTTCGAGCTGTTCGTGGGCCAGTCGTAATAGCCGCCCGCGGCAACGCCCGCGTCGTTAAGCCCGTTTATCGAGGTCTCGGTATTGCCCGGGAACGAATAGGTAGAGAAGCCCCCGTTATCGAGGATGAAGTCCTGCCATTTACGGCCGTCATTGTATTCGCCCACCATCTTGCCTGAATCGTTTATGTCTTTTATGCCGGTGTTTCCCGGATTGCCCCCCGGATAGTCTATGGTGAGGTATCCGGTCCCGTCGTAAATAAAACCGTGCGAGCCGTTCCCGTCCGAATATGTGCCTACTACGTGGCCGAGGTTGTTTATCCCGTTTGCGCTCGTCCACAAGGCGCCCGGCACGTCTATGGTGGTGAACTCATATTGGGTCGCGTACGCGCTGGAGGAAAGCCCGGCAATGAAAAAGACGGTTAAAAACCATGTTTTTTTCATGATGGCCCCCTTTGATTGTTATAAATCAGAGTATAGCAGAGAAGTATGGGGCAGCTTTTCCGTTTGAGCGAGTTCAAGGAGATGGGGCTCTGCGATAACGGCAGCGCCCGATTTGAAACTGGTATGGGCAAAGGGTGGCGCTTGGAAGGGATTTGACCCGGCGGCAGCGTACTTGCTGCAATCGAGTCAGGAAAGGGGGATCAAGCGGGCGCTCGACCCCCTTTATTCTAAAAGGTATACAGGAAGGGAATGTCCTCGCCGGTTTTTTTTGCTATTCAGGCGAGAAAAAGATAGGCCCCGCCAGCCGCGATGGCGCCGCCCGCATAACGCACGAGCCGGGCCTGGCCCAACCTCTTGAACAGCAGGCCCGCCCCGGCGCCTGAGAGGTGGAGGAAGCACGTGGCGAGCACGAACCCGACGCCGTATTCAAGCCCTGAGGCGGCCCCGGGTATCTCTGCGCCGTGCGCGTGTCCGTGGAAGGCCGCAAAGAGTCCTGTTATCACGATGCTTGTCGCGATCTGAAGGCGCGCCGCCGCTGCTATAAGCAGGCCCAGCACGAGGACAGAGAGCAGGATGCCTTCTTCGATGAACGGGGCCGTGACCCCGGCCATGCCCAGGACGCTTCCGAGCGTCATCATGGAGACGAAAGCGGCGGGCAACGCCCACAGGGCCCTGCCGCCCGCCTGTGATGCCCATATGCCCACGGCCGCCATTGCCAGCATGTGGTCAAGTCCGCCGAGCGGGTGGGCAAAGCCGTGTGCAAACCCGGTGGTATGCCCCGCACCCGTGTGGGCATGGACGAGCGAGGGGGCGGTCAGAAGGACCATGAGAGACGCCAATGACAGTGTCTGCTTTGTGCTTGCTTTCATCGCTTCCTCCGCATTTCTTGTCTGAATCAGGAGGGCCGTGAACCCCCTATTACAGTTATATTCAGAATGCCGTGGATGTCAGATAGATCAAGTATACAGAAAGCTTTAAACAAATTCAACCAGGCTCGATACCCCCGGGATATCTTAGGGCGATATCCGATAGCTTCAAAGGTATGCTGAATAATCAGGCACCTGCTTAATAAAAAAACTCCAGGGAAAGAACAGCCAACCGGCGCTTACTGCACCGGAAGCGAGGCACAAAAAAAGGGCTACGGAGAACTCCGTAACCCCTTGGTTTTAATGGTGGCCAGGAGGGAATTGAACCCCCGACACGGGGATTTTCAGGTTTCCTCCGAGCACCCCCCTTTTACTTCTGTTTGCTTTCCTTTGCTCCTGTCTACCTTTTACGGCTTTTTAGCGGGTATTTTTTTCTCCCGTGGGGTGACTTTTTCGTCTGTCTTGTATACTATACAATCGGAGCAAGCAGGTTCACAAAGAAGCACAATGGAATTTTATTTCAGGAACTTCGAGACAAACGGAGACGTATCGCCCCTTCTCATAAAGTGGCCTGAAGCCCCTTCGCCCAGGAACTCGGAGAACCAGGACTCATGCTCTATCTCCTCGTGAGCGCGAGATCGTATGTACGGTGGTCCTTTCCGGCGGTCAGGTTACAAATGTTCGTATAACCCCTGACAGCGCACCTTTCTGCCTCTACCAGCACCTTAAGTATCGCCTTGACATCCCTCGGGTCTGCCGGCAGCCTGGCCGGCTTGCAGGCCGAAATGTCATGGAAGTCGTTCATGCTGTTCGGCAATTTTCCCCCAAGCTCGTAGATGCGTGGAACCAGGGCTTCGAAATGGTTCCTGTCCTCTATGCGGGCCGTTTCCGCTATCTCCTTTACCCCCTCCCCGTCCATGCCGATAAGGTTCACCCTGAGAATCGTATAGTAATAGTAGGTCGTCAGTTCCGCGGAGGCGTTTTTTATCAGCAGGTCCATCAACTGACCAATGTCGATCCCTGCTTTTTCTACCATCTCCCTCGCGACATTTGACATGGCGAGCCTCCATTTTTTCATTTAAACTGGAATATATTCATTATAGCAGATGAACCGCGGGGTGTGCAGTCAGGAGAAACAGAAGGCCAATGCTAAAGATTCTGAAAACTGCCCCTCTTGCGGCGTGAAAATGGAAAGAAGGGGCATTAAGGATTTCCGCTTTCACGATCTCCGGCATACATTCGCAAGTCACCTGGTAATGGCGGGAATTGTCATTACCACGGTCAAGGAGCTTTTAGGCCATAAGACCCTCACAATAATCCTCCGCTATGCCCACCTTGCCCCTGCCCATAAGGTCGAGGGCCGTTGAAGTTTTGCAAGAGGTCATGACCGGAACCCCAACTATACAAAACCATACAATCCAAAATAAAAGGGGCTAACCAGTGTTGGCTAACCCCTTGATTTTAATGGTGGCCAGGGAGGGAATTGAACCCCCGA
>DIDN01000151.1 GCA_002418185.1 Deltaproteobacteria bacterium UBA5799 | reverse complement strand
ATTTGCTATCAGGCTCGATGGTAAGTAGCTTTTCTCGTCGAAGTCAAACAAGCCGGAACCGAGCTGCTGGAAAAAACAAATCGTGCAGGCCGGCATCTTGAGAATAATCCTTGTTTTGTTTTGCTTTTTTGCGCTTTGCGTGAACTCATACGCCGGAGATCCGTTTGAATGGACCCCTGCCCCTCAGGGAGCGTATTTTACGGTATACCCGGTAGTTTACAACGCTTCCAAACTTACCGACAGAAGCGGCCGCACCGTAACGAACGACCTGGATCTAAGCAGTCACCAGGGCGTTGTCAGGCTCACATATTATAACACTACGACTTTCTCCAATACGTGGGCGTTAACCGCATTTCTGCCGGTTGGCAGGGTGAAGCTTCAGGAACACAGTGATTCAGGCATTGGGGACCTTACCATTGGAGCTGGCTATTGGGTCCTGGATGATAAAACATCAAGGACGAGCCTGCTGGTCGGTGCGTTCATCGACCTGCCGACGGGAAATTTCGATGAAGATAATGTCGTCAATATGGGCGCCAACGTATTCAAGTTAAGGCCGATAGTCGCTCTGACCAAGTCATTCGACAGGTTCCATGCCGAGTTGGCCCTCAAATACAATATTTACGGTAAAGAGTCTAAAACAGGCATCAAGGCCGGAGACGAGATAATAGGCGAGGGTTTCGCCGGGTACTTTTTCAGGCCCAATTTGATTGCTGGAGCCGTCTTTAACGCGCTTGCGGGTGAAAGCCGGACCGTTCACGGCGAGGACGACCCCGGTACGGGCATACGTAAATATCAGGCTGGCACGTCGATATGCTGGATAGGCAGCGGGTTCAGCATCACCATCGGCGCTCTTAAAGAGTTCGGGACAAGGAACACCTCCGAAGGATTTCTGCTGACCGGCAGATTATCCTGGAACCTATAATCTTGAACTCCGAACAGAAGCGCATTAGCTTCTTTGTCATGCTCGGCGCTGCACGGCGCTGAAGACCCGCATGTGAAGCCAGAGGATGTGCGCGCCTTCAAGGACGAGATGCGTGTCGCCGGGGCCGACTATTCACGAGCTACGGCGGCGCGGTACGCGGCTTCTCAAACCCCGATAACGACACCAACCCGTCCGACGGCCTCGCCTATAACGAAAAGGCCGACAAACGCTCATGGGAGGCGATGAAGGATTTTCTTGAGGGGGTGTTCGGGGGGGAGGTAGGAGATAAAAGATTCGATTTTGAAAAGGGGCTGCGGGAAACCGTAGCCCCTTCTTTATTTGAATTTGCCTCAGAAGGTAATTGGGTGTGTATGGATACGAGTTTTTGTTTCAAATGGCACAATAATATGGTAAGTAGGATATAAATTAAAAAAACGAAAAAATGGTTGGCTGAAACCGTACTATGATAAGAAGGAGGGTGTATGGCCAGTAATATCACTAAGGACCTGAAAAAGTATATCCCTATATTCAAGCAGGCCCATGAACAAGGAGTTAACGAAGCCGAGACGTCCCTCAGAATAGGTAAATTCTTCGAGGACGCCCTTGGTTATGATATTTTCACCGAAGTCTCAAAAGAGCATACGATAAAGGATCGATTCGTGGATTATGCTATCAAGCTTAATGGCAAAGTAGCCTTTCTCGTCGAAGTTAAACAGGCCGGAATCGAGCTGCGGGAAAAACATATCGAGCAGGCCAGCAACTATGCCGCAAACGGGGGTATATCCTGGGTAGTCCTTACAAATGGGAAATATTGGCAATTATATCATCTTACTTTTGACGAAGGAATTCAGAGCGATTTAATTTGGTCGATTGATATCGAGGACGATATTAAGGACGTTTCCAGCAAGCTTTCATTACTACACAAAAAAGAAATACTTAAAAATGAGCATGAAAAGTATTTCGCAAAGGTAAAGACTCTGGCTCCCAAGAGCATCATTCAAGCAATTTTTCAAGAAAATACTCTCCGCATGATTCGGGGGCATCTAAAAAAAATGACCGGGATCACGGTGGATGAAGAGGACCTGGTTGCGGGTATCAAACAGATGCTTTCAGCCGAGGCATGGAAGAATATCGGTAATATAAAAGTGAAAAGGCAAAGGAAAACGACAAGGCAGAGGAGGGTGAAAACAGAACCTGAGCAGCCTGTCACAGTCGCGATACTACAATCAGAGGCGTCCTCGGCAGAAGAGTTAATGGGAGGGGGTGTGCCTAATATTGACAAAGTTAAAATTTAGAAGGCGGGTTCAGCTCACCAATTCTTTCGCAAAAAAATAGGCTCCGATGCCCCCATCTTTTTTATAAAAAAACAACTACTCCCCTACCCCCTCCCCCCTTGACTGCACCAGCTTTCCTGTGGTATGTTCATTAAATGAACAATAAGGACGAGCAGACAGACGACTACCGCTCGCTGCAGCTCCTTGACGAGATATCGCGTAACCACGAGCTTACCCAGCGGGACTTGAGCCGGAAGCTCGGGGTCGCGCTCGGCCTCATAAACTCATACCTCAAGAACCTTGCCGCCAAGGGCTACATAACCATATCCACCATACCCCGGAAGAGATACGCTTACTACCTTACGCCTCACGGCTTTGCCGAAAAGACCCGCCTCACTTACCGCCACCTTCAGAACTTCACGGCCCTTTACAGGGTCGCCCGGAGGGACTTCAGCGCCCTCTTCACCAGGCTTGCCGCCGCGGGAGTAAAGAGGGTCGCCTTCTGCGGGGTTGACGAGGTGACCGAGATAGCTTACCTTTCCTTGAAGGAGACGGACCTCGAGCTTGCGGGCATCGTGGACGCAGAGCCCGCGAAGCAGATGTTCCTGGGCCACGAGGTCAGGGCCGTAGGCGACATAAGGAGTCTTTTGTTCGACGTGGTGGTGATAACGAATTTCAAGGACGACGAGGCATTGAGAAGAGGGCTCGCCAGCGCCGGGGTCGATGAGAAAAAGGTCCTCTCCATAAGCTCCGGCGGGTGGCTTAAAAAGATAGAAGGCCCGGCGGCCTGAGTTTTTTCAGAATACTGGTGCGCAAAGCGCACCTACAAGTCTTATTCCCCTCTTTCATAAAGAGGGGCAGGGGAGATTAGCATAAGGCATCAGATAATCCCCCTCTCCCCCTTTAGGAAAGGGGGGATTTGCCGCAGCAAGGAATTGGCAAAGATTTGAATCAAACCAGTCAAGGGGTCTTAGCCGGATGAGGGTCCTGAAAGGCAAAAGGATAGTAGTGACCGGCGGCGCCGGGTTCCTGGGTTCCTTTGTCGTCGATAAGCTCAAGGAGCGCGGCGCCGAGGTGTTCGTCCCGAGGAGCGCGGTATACGACCTCGTCGAGAGGGACGCCTGCAAAAGGCTCTACAATGACGCGCGCCCGGAGATGGTCATACACCTTGCCGCAAAGGTGGGCGGCATAGGCGCGAACAGGGCGAACCCCGGCAAGTTCTTCTTCGACAACCTCATGATGGGCGCTCTCATGATGGAGGAGGGGAGGCTCTTCGGCATTGAGAAGTTCGTCGCGCTCGGCACCATCTGCGCCTACCCGAAGTTCACGCCGGTGCCGTTCAAGGAGGAGAACCTCTGGAACGGCTACCCCGAGGAGACGAACGCGCCTTACGGCATGGCGAAAAAGATGCTCCTTGTGCAGTCCGAGGCGTACAGGGAGCAGTACGGCTTCAATTCCATCTATCTTTTGCCCGTGAACCTCTACGGCCCGGGGGACAATTTCGACCCGGCGTCCTCGCACGTCATACCCGCCCTCATAAAGAAGTGCTTTGACGCGGTGGAGGCGGGCGCTCCTTCCATAACCGTCTGGGGCACCGGCAGGGCGACGAGGGAGTTCCTTTACGCCGAGGACGCGGCAGAAGGAGTAGTGCTCGCGACCGAAAGGTACGAGAAGCCCGAGCCGGTGAACCTCGGCGCTGGCTTCGAGATATCAATAAGGGAGCTCGTCCAGCTCATAGCGAAGCTTACGGGCTTCAAGGGCGAGATAATATGGGACGCCGCCAAGCCCGACGGCCAGCCCAGGAGGTGCCTTGACGTCACGAGGGCCGAAAAGGAGTTCGGCTTCAGGGCGGGGACGGGCTTCGAGGAAGGGCTCCGGAATACAATAGAGTGGTACAGGAGTTCGCTACTTCCGGGCTGAGGAAGAAATCGATCTGGCAGACTTGAAATCACATTCAGGCTGCTCAAAAAGCCCAAGATGCAAGGGGTCGAAAAATGAGGAACGAGGCGTACTTTTTTAGTACGTCGCAGTGACGAATTTTGAAGACGACACCGCATATTGGGTTTTTTCAGCAGCCTGCTTAGAGGAGGTAGAGAGTTTATGTCCGAGATGAAGGCCCTGGTCCTCAGCGGGGGCAAAGGCACGAGGCTCCGGCCCCTTACGCACACGGGCGCCAAGCAGCTCGTCCCCATAGCCAACCGCCCGATACTCGCCTACGTGCTCGACAACATCGCCAGGGCGGGCATAAAGGAGGTCGGCATAATCATCTCCCCCGAGACAGGGCAGGAGGTCAGGGACACAATGGGCGATGGCTCCGACTGGGGGGTCGCCATTACCTATATCATGCAGGAGAAACCCGGCGGCCTCGCCCACGCGGTAGTGACGGGGAGCGCCTTCCTCGGCGACAGCCCCTTTGTAATGTATCTCGGAGACAACCTCATCGGGACGGGCATAGAGTCTTTCGTGAGCACGTTCAGGTCCACCGGTGCCGACGCGGTCATCCTCCTTAAGCCGGTCGAGAACCCGTCCTCGTTCGGGGTCGCGCAGACCGACTCTACCGGACGCATCATCTGCCTTGAGGAGAAGCCAAAGGCCCCGAAAAGCAACCTCGCGCTCGTCGGCGTCTACATATTTTCCACGGAAATACACAAGGCCATATCAAGGATAAAGCCCTCGGCGCGCGGCGAGCTCGAGATAACCGACGCCATACAGGAGCTTATAAACCAGGGCAGGCCCGTTCACAGCCACGTCCTCGATACCTGGTGGCTGGATACCGGAAAAAAAGACGACCTCCTCGCGGCCAACACCATCGTCCTTGACGAGTGGTACAAGCGCGACATAAGGGGCGAGGTGGAGAACTCGGAAGTGACCGGCAGGGTCACCATAGAGGAGGGGGCCAGGGTCGTAAACAGCACGCTCCGCGGGCCGATAGTCATCGGCAAGGGGGCGGTGATAGAGGGGAGCTTTATCGGCCCCTTCACGAGCATAGGCGCGAAGACCCGCGTCTTCAAGTCGATAGTAGAGCACTGCGTCATACTCTCGGGTTCCGAGGTGGACCACGTTGACAGGCTCGAAGACAGCCTCATCGGCAGGAACGCGAAGGTGCGGAGGTGCCATGAGAAGCACGAGGCGCTCCGTCTCATGATAGGCGACGATTCCGTGGTGGAGGTGTAGGGCATGTTCAGGGACGGGCCGATCGAAGGCATCGTGATAAGGGAGCTGAAGAGGTATGCGGACGACCGCGGGTGGCTGATGGAACTATTCCGCACGGACGAGATTTCAGAGGAGTACGTTCCGGTCATGACCTACGTTTCGCTTACGAGGCCGGGGGTGGCGAGGGGGCCTCACGAGCACATGGACCAGGCCGATTATTTCTGCTTTGCCGGGCCGTCCGACTTCAAGGTCTATCTCTGGGACAACCGGGCCGAGTCCCCGACCTACGGGAACAGGATGGCGTTCGTCGCCGGGGAGTCCAACCCGTCTCTCGTCATCGTACCGAAAAAGGTCGTCCACGCGTACAGGAACGTGGGGAGCGAGGACGGGCTCGTCATAAACTGCCCTAACAGGCTCTTTAAGGGAGAAGGCAAGAAGGAGCCGGTCGACGAGGTGAGGTACGAGAACGACCCCAAATCCCCTTACAGGCTCGATTGAATGAACCACCCCGCTGCAAGCAGCGAGGTATCTCTTCTTTTCTCCCCTCCCTTGATGGGAGGGGATTAAGGGGAGGGTGGAGATTCTCACCCCCTCCCGGCCTCCCCCATCAAGGGGGAGGAGTCAAAAACAAGCGCGGCAAGCCGCAGGGGATCAGACCCCTAATAGAGAATGAAGGTACTCCTTACAGGCGCGAAAGGCCAGCTCGGTAGCGACCTCGGGCCGCTCCTCCGGAATGCCGGTTTTGAGACGGCGGCTTTCGCCTCGTCCGAGCTCGACATAACGGACGGCGCGGCGGTCTTTAGCGCGGTCCGCAAGGAAAAGCCCGCCCTCGTAATAAACGCCGCGGCCTACACGAAGGTAGACCTTGCGGAAAAGGAGAGGGAGAGGGCCTTTGCCGTCAACTCCGACGGCCCGGCAAACCTCGGGAGGGCCGCGCTTGAGGCCGGCATCCCCCTCATGCATGTCTCGACCGATTTCGTGTTCGACGGCAAGAGGGCCGTCCCTTACAGGGAGGATGACGCGACAAACCCCCAGAGCGCCTATGGAGAGTCCAAGCTCGCGGGCGAGGCGGCTTTGGCGGCCCTCCTGGATAAACGCGTGGTCATACGCACCTCGTGGGTCTACGGAGTCACGGGGCATAATTTCGTAAAGACGATACTCCGGCTCGCGTCCGAGAGAGAGTCGCTAAGGGTGGTCTACGACCAGGTCGGCTCGCCCACCTGGAGCGCGGACCTGGCCCGGGCCATAGTCGAGGTCGCAAAGGCGATAAGCTCCGGCAAAAGTCCGTGGGGGACTTATCATTATTCCAATGAGGGCGTGGCGAGCTGGTTCGATTTCGCCGTGGCGGTCTGCGAGGACGCGAGAGCGCTCGGAATCGGGCTCAGGTGTTCTGAAATAGAGCCGATACTGACCGCCGAGTACCCGGTGCCGGCCAGGAGGCCGGCCTTTTCGGTGCTGGACAAGGCCAGGATAAAGGGGGCCTTCGGGCTCAGGATCCCTTACTGGAGGGACTCGCTCCGTTTGATGCTGAAGGAGCTTAAAGGGGGTTGCGATGCGTAAGATACTCATAACCGGCGGCGCCGGGTTCATAGGCTCTAATTTCGTCCTCCACATGAGGGCCGCCCACCCCGGCGACAGGCTCGTGGTGCTCGACAAGCTCACCTATGCCGGGAACCTCGAAAACCTCGCGTCTTTAAAAGAAGGGCCGCTCTACAAATTCGTGAAGGGCGACATAACCGATATAAAGCTCGTAGACGCGCTCTTTGCCGAGGAGGGCCTGGACACGGTAGTTAACTTCGCGGCAGAATCGCACGTCGACCGCTCGATAATCGGCCCCAGGGACTTCATGGAGACTAACATACTCGGCACATTCGCCCTGCTTGAGGCCGCGAGGAAGCACTGGGGCGCCGACCCGGACGGTAAAAGGTTCCTCCACGTCTCGACCGACGAGGTCTACGGAACGCTCGGGCCCACGGGGTTTTTCACCGAGACGACCGCCTACAGCCCCAACTCGCCCTATGCGGCGAGCAAGGCCTCTTCCGACCACCTCGTCAGGGCCTATTTCCACACGTACGGGCTCCCGGTCGTTACGACCAACTGCTCCAATAACTACGGGCCGTACCAGTTCCCGGAAAAGCTCATCCCCTTGATGGTCATAAACGCACTGAAGGGCAAGCCGCTGCCGGTATACGGCGACGGCCTTAACGTCAGGGACTGGCTCTATGTCGAGGACCACTGCAGGGCCGTGGATGCTGTGCTTGAAAAGGGCCGCCTCGGCGAGACCTACAACATAGGGGGCCGGAACGAGAAGAAGAACATCGAGATAGTGAAGCTCGTCTGCTCGGTCCTGGACAAAAAGGCCGAAGAGGGCGCATTGAAGGAGCACCCTTTCGAGGGGGGCCGCGAAAAGCTCATAACTTTCGTCAAGGACAGGCCCGGCCACGACAGGAGATACGCCATAGACTGCTCGAAAATCGAGAAGGAACTCGGCTGGGCTCCGGCGCATTGTTTCGAGGACGGGATAGCCAAGACCATAGACTGGTACATCGCCAACCGCGACTGGTGGGAGCGGATAATCTCCGGCGAGTACATGAACTACTACAGCCTCCAGTACAGCGACAGGTCCGTAAAGCAGGCTTAATGACAGTATGAGGATACTCGTCGTATCGCCCTTCCCGCCCTATCCGCCTGCAGACGGCGGCAAAGTGAGGGTCTTTAACCTCATAAGGGAGCTTTCGCGGAGGAACGAAATGACTCTCTTGTGCTTCTACAATGGGGGGAGCGAGCTTTCCGCCCTCAAGGAGCTTGAGAGGTACTGCAGGGTCGAGGCTGTGGAAAGGAAGGAGCTTACTGGGCTGCCCTCTCTTCTCTTCAACGTACGCCACGTACTCTCGCCCTACCCTATAATATCCGTCGCGTACCGCTCGAAGCGCATGGCTGAAAGGCTCAATACCCTCCTTGCCTCGGGCTCCTTTGACGTCGTCCAGATAGAGCTTACGGAGATGGGGCCGTACCTGCCGGAGTCCTTTGCGGGCGTAAGCTCCCTTACCGAGCAGGACCTCTCCTTCGTGACACAGTACCGCCGGGCCAGGAACGCCTCCGGGATAGCCTGGAAGGCGTTCTTCTATATCCAGTGGCTTAAGAGCAGGCGGCTTGAGAAAAAGCTTGCAGGGCGTTTCGACCTGAGGATAACGATGTCCCGGCCCGATGCGGATACGCTCCGTAAACTCTCTCCCGGAGACAGGATACTGGTAGCCCCTAACGGCGCGAACCCCCTGGGCCCCGAAGAGGCGCTTGCGCCATTCGAGCCCGGGAAAAGGCTCCTTTACATAGGCTCCACCGGCCACTGGCCAAACAGGGACGGCCTCCTCTATTTCCATGACGCCATTTTCCCGGTGCTGAAGGAGATATGCCCGGGCGTCAGGCTGGACGTGGCCGGTAGCGACCGTGCGGGGGCGCTGAAGCCGCTTGAGGCGGACCCGGATATAAAGCTCCACGGGTTCGTCAAAGAGACCGGCCCCATGCTTAAGGGCGCAGTCTCCATAGTGCCTTTGAGGGTAGGGAGCGGCACGAGGCTCAAGATACTGGAGGCAATGGCAGCCGGCTCGCCGGTCGTTTCGACCTCGGTCGGGTGCGAGGGCATAGAGGTCCGGAATAACGAGAACATACTCGTAGCCGACACCCCCCGCGAGTTTGCCGAGGCCTGCAAGAGGCTCATGGAAGACCGCTCCCTCTCCGAGAGGATAAGGAGGGGCGGCTATGCCCTCGTATCCGAGAAGTATTCATGGGAGAGGATAGCTGCCGGGCTTGAGCGGGAGTACAGGGAGCTTCTAAGGGAAAAAGGCATGGCGGAGCGAAAGCCGGAAGGTGCTGAGTCATGATGGGCCCGAAGGTCTCGATAGTCGTCCTCAACTGGAACGGGTACAAGGATACAGCGGAGTGCGTACAATCGCTCAGGAAGGCGGTTTATCCGGCCCTTGAGACAATAGTCGTCGACAACGGCTCGACCGACGGCTCTTTCAACGCCCTCAAGAGGCGTTTCCCCTCGGGCATAAGGTTCATAGGGACCGGGAGGAACCTCGGCTTTGCGGGAGGCTGCAATACCGGCATAAGAAGAGCCCTTGAGAACGGGGCGGATTATGTCCTGCTCCTCAATAACGACACCGTCGTTGCGCCGGATTTCGTAAGCGAGCTTGTAGCCGCCGCTGAAGGCGAGCCCCGGGCCGGCATGCTCTGCTCAAAGGTGTATTTCCACGACAGGCCGGACGTAATATGGTACGCTGGCGCTTATTTCAACGACCTTCTCGGCTGGGGAAGGCACCTGGGGTTCAACAGAAAAGACGCAGGCGATTCAGGGACGATGGAGACGGGACGGCCCACGGGCTGCGCCTTGATGGTCACCAGGGAGCTCTGCGAGACGACTGGCCTCTTTGACGAGGACTATTTCTGCTACGCCGAGGACCTCGACTGGGGCATGCGCGCGAAAAAGGCGGGGTTCAAGGTGCTCTATGTGCCGTCCTCGAAGGTCTGGCACAAGGTCTCGGCTTCGAGCGGGACTGTCGGGGCAGCCGCGCCCCTTTATTACTCTACCCGGAACACATTGAGGTGCGTTGACCTGAACAGGCCGCTGCCGCTGCCCTTCCGCCAGGCAAGGTATATTTCCATACTGGCCGCATCGTTTCTGAGCCTCGTCACCATGAAGACCCCGGCGGCCCCTGGCGCGAGGATGATATCGAGAGGCTTCAGGGACTACCTGAGGGGAGTCAAGGGGGAGTTGCGCTGAACGCGAGTCGGGCGTTTTTTGTCGCCTAATCCATTTCAGAGGGGTGATATGAAGATACTTGTTACGGGTGGCGCGGGTTTCATCGGCTCTAACGTGGCCGATGCGTACATTGAGGCCGGGCACGAGGTGGTCGTACTCGACAACCTCTTTACCGGCAGGCGGGAGAACCTGAACCCCGGGGCGAAGTTCTATCTGATGGACGTGCGCTCGCCAGAGGTCGGAAAGGTGTTCGAGCACGAAAGGCCCGACGTCGTTAACCACCACGCGGCGCAGATGTCGGTGCCCGCTTCGGTTGAAGACCCGCTCTTCGACGCGGATGTAAATGTAAGGGGTTTTCTGAATGTGCTTGAGGCCGCAAGGAAGAACGGGACGAAAAAGGTAATATTCATATCCTCGGGCGGTGCCGTCTACGGAGAGGCCGCGGAATACCCGACCGGCGAGGACTACTCCCCCAGGCCCGCCTCGCCCTATGCCATAACCAAGCTCGTCTCCGAGAAGTACCTCGACTTCTACCGTAACCAGTACGGGCTCGACTACACGGTATTGAGATACGCGAACATATACGGCCCCAGGCAGGTGCCGCACGGCGAGGCTGGAGTCGTCGCCATATTCATGGACAGGCTCATTTCAGGGAAGCCCTGCACGGTGAACGCCTATTCCGACGAGCCGAGGGGCATGACCCGGGACTACTGCTTCGTATCGGACGTTGCGCGCGCAAACCTCCTGGCCCTCGGAAAGGGAGGCGGGGGTACATACAACATCGGCACGGGTGTCGCCACCCATACCCTTGACCTCTTTAACGGCATCGCCTCGGCCCTGGACTCGGCCCGGCCCCTCCCGGAAGGAGTAAAGACCCCGGCCAAAGGTGAGGCGAGGCCTGGTGACATCAAACGGAGCCGCTTGAGGATTGAAGGGGCGAGAGAGGGGCTCGGATGGGAGCCCATAGTCGGGCTCGAAGGCGGGCTCAAGCTAACCCTTGAGTGGAGGCTCGGGAAAACATCTTAGGGTTTTGGGCCAGGCGCCTGTTCCTGGAAGTCCTGGAGCGAGACCGCCAGCAGGTCGTACCCCGCCTTTACATAGGTATATCCGTGCGAGTCGAGGAGGCGCTTGCAGGCGGTCCGCTCGGACTTCGGTATGTTCACTATCTCCATGTTTATGACCTTGGGGCGGTAAATGCTGAAGTCGAGCTGCCTGAGCACCTGGTAGTCAAAGCCCTCGGCGTCTATCTGCAGGACGTCCATTCGCGCCACTTTATGCTCCCTCAGTATCTCCGGAAGGGTCATGCAGGGCACCTCTTCGCTCACCACGAAAGGGCGCACCTCCGGGAACGAGAGGGCGTTCCGGTCCGCGTAGAGCGAGGCGGCCCCAAGCCCCCATCTGGGCACGCGCCCTTCCATGACGTGCTCGGAGTGCACCCTGAAGAGCTCGACCGTACCTCGGTGACCTGCGACCGCCACGTTCGAGAAGACGATGCCGTGGTTCCCCTTGTAGGTCTCCTTCAGCTTCTCAAAGTGCTCCCTTACGGGCTCTATCATGAGCCCGCCCCAGCCGAACCGGTTTATGAACTCGTGCACGGGGTCGAAGGTCTTCCCGTCCATTGCGCCGACCTGGACCACGAAGGCGCAACTCCCGAGCCTTTGCCCGAGCGTTTCAAGAAAATGTCGCAAGTCGAAATGGGGCATGATCGCTGCTCCGAAAATCTTTCTACATCGTGAGGTTACCACTTTCCGGGCCGGTTATGAAGGCCTTTGTCCGGTTCGAGTCGGAAGCCGGTCCGCCGCGTTTCCCGGTTTAGTGGTGCAAATTGTGACGTTTTCAGGTAAAATGGCCCTTCTCTTCCAGGCGGCCGTATACGGAGGTCTTCTGCTTTCAGGTCCGGGCCGAGGATATGGCAGGTATGAAAAGCTACGCCTTAAAGACATCGCTGCTTGCGTTCATCATGTGGGCCATCGCGCTCCCTTCCATACATGCGCATATCGCGCCCGGAGAGACTGAGAGGCCCGACCCATCAACGATCAGGCGCGATTTCCCGCTCGCAAAAGGCAAGTTCCTCGTGGCCGGGCCCGACTTGAACGACCCGGTCTTCAAGAGGACGGTGATACTCCTCATCGACTACGGGAAGTACGGCGCCACCGGCCTGATAGTCAACCGGCCCCTGAGTTTGCGTTTAGCCGACACCATCGTCGGCGTTGCCGATTCCCGCAGAGACGACCCGCTCTTCTTCGGCGGTCCGGTCGAAACGGGCAATGTCTGGATGCTCTTCAGGACCGAAGGGGAGATGGAGGGCTGCGGGCCTGTCCTTCCCGGGGTCTGCGTGAGCATTAGCGAAGAGAGCCTCAGGAAGGGGATGGAGGCCGGGATGCCTTCCGGCTCTTTCCGCATCTATGCCGGGCACTCCGGATGGGCCGCCAACCAGCTCGAAAGGGAATTCATCCAGGGCGGTTGGCACGTGATAGACGCCCGTACTGACGCGATATTCGCGCCAGAGCCAGGAAAGGTATGGGAAGAACTGCTGCCAGGCTGACCGCCGGTGCGGGTGCCGGCCTTTTGACCAGGCACGGGTCCGGGCCTATACTCTATTAAGCGCTTTATCGAACTGGCAGCGCGCGCAGACATGGACGCTTCGATGAAGGGAAAACCGGAAAACAAGAGATATTTCCTCGTCTGCCCCGGCTCGGAAAGGGAAAAGCACGGCCCCCCGGCCTACTGGATGAGCGACAGGGGAGGACACTGGGAAGACGCGGCGCGGAGCCGCTGGAAGGAGAAAGACGAGCGCGACCTCGTCTTGGAGTCGGTCTCGTCCGAGCACATCCGGCTTCTCGACTGGACCAGGACACCGTATTACGACCCGGAGTGCAACTCGGGGTGGCTTTCGCGCGAAGGCAGGTTCTACGGCTGCCCGACCTACGCACACGACGTGCTCGCGCACTGCGTTCTCGGCATGAAGGTCCCAGAGCTCGAGGACCTGGGCTGGGTGCGGATATACAACGAGAACTGGTACGCATGCCACAAGAGGCTCAGCGCGGAGCAGATGAACTGGCTATCGGAGAACGGGCACAGGGTTTACGATTAGGTCTCCGGCGGAGGCCTATCCTTTCCTTCCGCCGAACACTGAAAAGACCCCGTATTTGTAGAAGCAATCGACGTCCTTGAAACCGGCGGACCTGAGTGAGTCGAGCTGGAATTCCAGGGTGTCAGGACGGTTGTCCTTGTTCCTGTGCCGCTCGGTTATGTCCGCGAAACCCTTTCCGGTCTTGAGTGTTTCCTGCCTCTCGGCTATCCATTCCTTCCATAGGAGCAGATACCATTCCTCAAGGCGGGCCGTGGGTGAAAGTACCACGTCGATATTCATGAAGCAGCCGCCGACGGAGAGGTGGTCGTGGATGTACCTGAATAACCGTCCTTTTTCGCTCCTGTCAAGATGGTGGACCGCCAAAGACGATACTATGAAGTCGAAGTTTTCGTCCAGCGGGTCTTTTTTCAGGAGTTCCTGGAAGCCCGTCTTCACGAACCTTGCCCGTCCGTATGCCTTCAGGCGCTCTTTCGCCTTTTTGAGCATCTCGTCCGAGCCGTCTACAAGTGTCGCGTCGATGCTCCCGTCCGTTCCAAGAAGCTCCGCCGTGAGCACCCCGTCCCCGCAGCCCAGGTCGAGGACGCGGTTCATCTTCCCGGCCAGAAAATGCCCGTAGAACGACTTCATTATTTGAAGTAGCCGCCTGCGCTCCAGGACAAAGTCGTCCGCGTTCTCGGCAAACTCGTTGGAGAAATCGGCCTTTGCCCAGTCGGTCTCGTTGAAGTCTGTCATGAAATCCCCCTGCTCGCCAATTATAAAGAGGCCGCGGTCTGTTCCGCGGCCTCACTTGGAATATCCGGATATCTTGGAACTGGAGTGCGCCACTCTCAGCCGCGGCATTTTCAGGACATACGGCCCCGAGTCGGTCGGCTAAGGGAAGGGGCGGCTGGGCACGTTTTAAGTATAAGGGGCATTGGCCCCTTTTGGTCGACCGGTTTCCCGGGTTGCGCGCTCAGGACTTGAAGAGCTTCTTTAATTCCTCGACCGGGTCTATAGCCTTGCCGCTCCCTTTTGCCTCCCTGAACTCGAAATACTCGCAGAAGTTGGCCTTTTCCTTGTCGAGCACCCTTTCGGCGGCAGGCTCCCGGCATTCGTTATAGGAGGCCGGGTCGTAGAACCTGCAATTCAGGCAGACGAGGAGATCCGAGCCGCAGACCGGGCATGCCTCGCCCCTGCCGGGCCTGTACCTGGCCTCTATGGCCTTTTTGCAGTGGAAGCACTGTGCCATGTCCGGTATTATAACATCCGCGTCTCGAAATTTGAACCCCCTGTCACAGGCCGAACTTCGAGGCCCTGTCGGACGAGAATATCCCCGAGGGCCTCTTTGCCGGAAAATCCTTTACGAGCGTGTAGCTGTCTGCGTCGTAGACGGCTATCCTGTCCTCGCCCTGGACGGAGATGTAGACTGATTCGCCCTTGGGCGTGAACTGCGGGTGTATGGCCCCCTTTCCGGCATCGATGGTCTTCTTTACTTCGAGCCGCTCGACGTCGATGACCTCTACGAGCCTTTCCCCCGGGCCCCCGGGCTCGCCGACGTTGTCGACCCAGATCTCCCTTCCTCCGGGCCGCGCCACCACGAAAAGCGGCGTGCCCGAGACGGGTATGGATTTCACCACCGTCCAGCCGTCCGTCTCGTAGACTATCACCCTCTTTTCGGCAAAGGCCGGCACAAAGGCGAGCCTCCCGGCTATGGCCCACGACTCGAAATGCGGTATGTGGTGCAGCGGTACCTTCTCGCCTTCCTTTTTTAGCGCTGTTTTCCTCTCGCGCACGTCTATCCTTTTCATCCCGTCGAGCTTCCAGGTATCGAGGAGCCCCATCCAGTCGGAATTGAGGAGTCCGACTATATAATGCCTGCCGTCAGGAGTTATGAGCTGGTCGTAGGGGGTGTCGCCCACATCCTCGAATTTCCTTACGGCCGGGAACCCTTCCTGCCTCATGTCCACCACCCAGACCGCGTTCCCTTCCATGAGGGCGAATATCATGAGGTTGTCGGCGGTATCGAGCGGGCCGACGGTCCTCGCCCTGGACTTGCTCCCGTCCGGGCGAGTGAACTCCGCCGGAATTTCCTTTACCACTTCAAGGGTCGCGGAGTCCATTACGACGGCCCCGCCCGGCTCGTAGTTGCAGACCATTATGTACATGTTGTCCCTGGATATGGCTATGCCGATCGAGCGGTCGCCCGCCTTGTTCTGCGCGGCTACATTCATCCCCAGCAGGTCTATCTTGCTTATCGTGCCGTCCCTTGCCGCCACGAACGCGAACCTGGCGTCCCTTGAAAATACGATAGAGGCGTGCCTCAGGTCCCCGAGCCCGGCTACCCTCCCTATGAGCTCGTGCTCAACGGAATCGATGACTGCGACCCTGCCGTCCTCCCTTTCTACCACCACCATGAGGGCCGCGGTCCCGTAGACCTTCCTTGCGCTCTCCCCCGCAAAGGCCCCTCCTGCGCCCGCAAGCAGCAAGACCAGAACCCAGGTCATACTTCCGGCATATCCCGCCATTTAGCCTCCTTTATCTGCCGAGCCCTATCCCTATCTCCTCGTCGGAGAGATAGCAGGCCGGGTCCTCTGCCCAGAAATCGCCGTATGCGGACGCGGCCCTCGCCCTGCTGTTCCCGCCGCAGACATCGAAGAAGGAGCACCATCGGCAACGGCCCTTTATGAACGCCTTCCTGTCCCTCAACGCGTCAAGGAGCGGCTCCGGCCCCTTCCATATCTCGGCAAAGGGGCGCTCCCTTACGCTCCCGAGCGGATGGCCGGGCCAGAACTGGTCCGCGTGCACCATGCCAAGGTTGTCTATGCAGGCGACGCTGACGCCTGCCGTGTTCCCGCCCCTTCCGGAAAGGATCCCGCGTACGGCTTCAGCCTTTTCCCGGTCGCTCTCCCTGAGCTTGAGGTACAGGTAGGCCCCGTCGGCGTCGTTGCTGCCGGTGACGATCTCCTTATTAACGCCCTTTCCGATAAACCCTGCCGCGCGCTCGAAGATATAATCGAGCGCCGCCCTGGTCTCGGCATATCCGAGGTCTTCCCCGGAAAAGGCCCCGCCCCTGCCGGAATAGACGAGGTGCGCGAAGTACCCCCTTTCGAGCCCTTCCCTTTCAATCAGGTCGAAGACGAAGGGGAGCTCCCTGGCATTGCTCCTGTTGAGCGTCATGCGGACTCCGGCGGGTACGTTCAGGTCCTTCAAGCGCCTTATCCCCTCCAGGGCCCTTTTGAAGCCCCCCTTTGAGCCCCGGAGCATGTCGTTCGTCTCTTCGCCGCCTTCGATGCTCACTCCGGCATATGAGAAGCCGGCGTTCTTGATGTTTTTAGCGGCAGCCTTGTCTATGAGTACCCCGCTGGTCGAGAGGACGGCCCGCACTCCTTTTGAGACCGCGTGTCCGGAAAGCGTAAAGATATCGTCTCTCGTAAGCGGGTCCCCGCCTGAGAAGATGAGCGCCGGCACGCCGAAGGCCGAAAGTCCATCGATGACCGTGGCCGCCTCGGCAGTCGTAAGCTCTCCGTCGAATGCCCTGTCCCGGGAATCGTTGTAGCAGTGCATGCACCTCAGGGTGCAGCTCCGGGTCAGGTTCCAGACGACCACCGGCCTGGGCTCCCGCGAATAGCGTAGCCTTTCCGTCTGGCTTTTAAGGCAGGTTGCCTTTCCCGAAAGGAGCCCTGATACTGAAAGCATGACCGCCCCCAAAGGTTTTCGTTCTTTTTTCAAGTCCGGATATAGTCAGCATAGCAGAAAAAAGGGGATCCGCACGGGCCGCTCCGGTTGACAGGCCGCGTATGTGGTGTTCTACTCTCCTTAGCTCAGGGGAGGCCCAATGTCGAAACATATGCTCGACGGCGTCGATAAGGAGATCCTTAACATCATACAGGGCGGTTTTCCGCTCAAGGCAGAGCCCTATGATGAGCTTGGCGGAAGAGTGGGAGTCTCCGGAGACGAGGCGCTCTCGAGGGTCAGGCGGCTCGTCGAGGCCGGGGTCGTCCGCAAGGTGGGGCCGTTCTTCGATGCCCGAAAGATGGGCTCTTCGTCCACGCTCTGCGCGGCACACGTGCCCGAGGAGAGGATTGAGCACGTCGCATCGGTAATAAATTCCCGGCCCGAGGTCACGCACAACTACCAGCGGGACGGGGTCCCGAACCTCTGGTTTACGGTGATAGCCTCTTCGAAAGAGGCCATATGCGAGGTCGTCTCGGACATACGCGAAAGGGCCGGGATAGACCGGGTGCATAACCTCCCTGCAAAGAAGATGTTCAAGGTCAAGGTGGACCTCAAGGTGGAATGATAAGCGACCCCAGGGACATAGCGCTTGTAAGGGTCCTTCAGGTCGAGGGCCTCTTCCTTACGGCCAGGCCTTTCCACGGGGCCGCCCTCAGGCTCGGCTGGAGCGTGGACGAGGTCCTTGAGCGCTCGGCGCTCCTCCTCGACCGAGGGGTCATAAGGAGGTTCGGGGCCGCGCTTACCCCCGGGAACGCGGGGTTCAGGAATAATGCGATGGTGGTCTGGGATGTGGACGACAAGGATGCGGAGCGGGCCGGGGCAGCCCTTGCCGGCCACCCGAGGGTAAGCCACTGCTACATAAGGCCCAGGTTCGAGGGTTTCCCCTTCAACCTCTACACAATGGTGCACGGGAATTCGGACGAAGACCTCGAGGCAGTAATGGCCGAGCTGGCGGAAAGTGCCGGGGCGTGCCGATGGAAGGCCCTTCATACCCTGAGGGAATTCAAAAAAAGCTCCCCTTCGTATTTCATGAACTATTGGCCGGAGCTTGCAGGCAGCTCAAAAGCATGAGGACCTCCTTCACAGCCATAATCGCGCTGTCGCTGCTGTCGGGAAGCGCCCTGGCCGGTGCAGAATCCCTTTACCTCAGGCACTGCGCCTCATGCCACCACCCGGAAAGGCACGGCTTAACGGGCCCGCCCCTCATACCCGAGTACCTCGGCGCCAAAGACGATGCACGGCTCGCGTCGATCATCAGGGACGGGATCGAGGCGACGAACATGCCCGCATTCAAGGGCGTCCTTTCGGAAAAGGAGGTGCTCGACGCCGTCCGCTTCATAAAGTCTCCGGCAAAGGCCCCTGAGTGGGGCCTAAGCGAAATGCTCTCTACGCGCGCCGTATCCGACCGGGCAAGCGCCGCGGCAGGGCCCGGGCCTGGCCACAACAGGGAGGAGCTCTTCATGGTAGTCGAGGCTGGCAGCGGCATAGTGCATTTCATGGACGGCGTTAGCTTCAAGCTCGTGGGGAGCGTAAAGGCCGGGGCCGTGCACGGCGGGCCGAAGTTCGTCCCCGGCCTGGAGCACGCCTTCATATCGTCAAGGGACGGCTGGGTCATAAAATACGACCTCCTGAACCTCATGGAGGCAGGGAGGATCCGGGCGGGCATAAGCGCGAGGAACCTGGCGGTCTCGGCTGACGGGAAAAAGGTGGCGGTCGCCTCGCTCCTCCCGGCAGGGCTCGTGGTCCTCGACGCCGAGAGCCTTGAGCCGTTGAAGACTTTCCGGGATTCCGGGGCGATAAGCTCTGTCTACGCCTTGAGAGAAGGGCGAAGGTTCGTGGCTGCCGCAAGGGACAGGGCAGGCCTTTTCATTATAGACGACATTACGCTTGAAGAGACTTTCATGGAGACCGGGGCGCCCGTTACGGATTTCTTCATCGAGCCCCAGGGAAGATACATGGTCGCAACATCGAGAGGGAGCGGGAAGCTATGGGTCCTTGACCTGAGGGAAAAAAAGGCCGTAAAGGAGCTTGCCATGCCTTCCGGCATGCCGCACCTCGCCTCAGCGGCTTTCTGGGAGAGAGACGGCGCTACTTTCGCCGCGTTCCCGCACATAGGCGAGCCGGTCTTGAGCGTTTTGAGGCTCGGGGACTGGGAGCTTGAGGCCGCAATCAGGGTGAAGGGGCCGGGCTTTTTCGCGCGCACTCACGAGAATGTCCCGCACGTCTGGGTCGACACCGGTACGGACACGGTCCAGCTCATGGATAAGAGGACGTTAACCATTACCGGCGAGGTGGTGCCGGAGCCCGGGAAAAAGGCCATGCACATAGAGTTCACGAGGGACGGGGCCTATGCGCTCGTAAGCGTCCCGGAGGACGACGGGAAGGTTGTAATCTACGACTCCCGGAGCCTTGAGCCCCGAAAGACAGTCCCCTTCAAGAGGCCTCTCGGCAAGTACAACGCCGCGAACAGGAGGTTTTGAAAACCTCTATTTCTCCGCTGTTTTCGCACCTTTTCCTATTCCAGCCTTGACAAAGGCGCATCTTTCGTAGTATAGCTCTACCCTCCTGCAGCGCGCTTCTCTCTCTTGCGATCACCACCAAATCTTGTGAAGTAATCTTGAGATGCCCCGGTCCGGGGCGCGGCATTCTTTTGCGTAGGAGCATGCCGCGAGAAAGGAGGCAGAAGTGAAAAGGATTACGGTTTTATCGTTTGCCCTGGCGGCATTCGCGTCGGTTTCGCTTGCCTCCCAGGCATCAGCATCGGGAAACGGAGCGGTAATGGACGGACCTCTGGAGGTCCGGGTCGCGTACCTGGATAAAACGACCTACACAAACTTCGAGAGGTTCGTTTCGGCCCTGGAGGACACCCGCGAGAGCGCGCCGCAGGAAAGGGACGAGAGCGCGGGGGGCTCTGCCCCGGACAAGAAAGAAAGCGACAAAGGCGCTGCCCCCGCTCCTGCCCCGGTATCGTACAGGGGCACTCATTTACAGGAGAGCATATTCGCCGCGCTTGAGGACCGTTACACCCCGGAAAGATATACGGCGATAATGGAGAGGAGCAGGTTCAGCGCATTGAAAGCAGACTGCGTCCATGTCGACGCGGACCTCCTCGGAGGATCGGCCATTTCCTATCCGGCGTCGTGCGAGTGATGCGCCAGGCGCATCGCATGAGAGTCGTTGCAATTAGGAGGGGGGCTTGCAAGCCCCCCTCCTTTTTTAACGAAGGTCTGATTAATACCCAAACCGTTGTCATTCTGAGCAGAGCGAAAAATTTCGTATTTGGGGGAATCAAAAAGTCACGAGATTGTTCGGTCGCTTACGCCCCCTCAGAATGACAGAAAACGGACAACCAGACCGTCCTTAATAGATGTCCATCATCGTATTATAGACGTTGAATTTCCCTGTGGGGGTGGCAAGCTTTATTCTATTCTTTATTTTCCGTGTCTTGTCGTCTATCACAATTATCTCGCCCTCCCTTTCCCATAGAGAGACCCACACCTCGTCGCCCGCCTTGTTGTACTCCATGTGCACCAGCTTGCCGTAATCGGTGAGCCTGAGGTCCACCGGCTCGGCGGTTATGTCGCTTTTTCGGAATACCGTGAGCGTCTGGGCTACCTCCGCGTCCTTGCTGAGTATATTGTCCACCCAGATGTTGTCGCTCTCCGGGTGGGTCTTGATGAAAAGCCCGTTTCCGGCAACGGGTATCTTCCTTACGACCTTCCATGCGTGCTCGGGGTGCCCTTCAGGGTCGGTGCCTATCACGGCCACCAAGGGCTCGCCCATGTGGGGCGTGGCCCAGACCGGGCCGTACTCGGGGTCCACCCAGTTCGCGCCCCTTCCCGGGTGGGGCTTGGTCCCGGTCTCTATGAGGGCGGTAAGCTTCCTTTCGAGGGTGTCTATGGCGGCTACCCTGTTCCTCATGTTCGCGGCAACGAGGAAGTATCGCTTGGTGGAGTCCCAGCCTCCGTCGTGGAGGAACCTCTCGGCGTTGATCTTCGTCTCTGTCACGGTGCCCGCGTCGAGCTTGCTGTAATCGACGAGGAGGACGATCCCGGTCTCCTTTATGTTCAGGACGAACTCGGGCGCGTTGTGGGAGGAGACAATGGCCGCCACCCTCGGCTCCGGGTGGAACTCGTTCGTGTCGTAGGTGTAGCCACGGGTGCTTACGATCTTGAGCGGCTCGAGTGTGTCGCCTTTCATTATGACGTAATGGGGAGGCCAGTAGTTCCCGACCACGGCGTAGGTGTCGGTGAAATCGCCGAGTTCGCCCTTGTACTTGCTCGTGTCGATCGAGCGTGCGTCTATGCCGGTCTTTATCTCCGCGACTATGCCGGGCGGGTCCATCCAGAGGTCTATCATGGTGGCCTTGCCGTCGCGTCCTATCGAGTACATGTACCTGCCAGAGGCCGAGGTCCTGAGGATATGGACCGCGAACCCGGTGTCCAGGGTGGAGAGGACCTCCTTGGTGTCGCCGTCTATTATGCTGACCTTGCCCACGTCCCTCTGTATGACCCCGAAGTAGTTCTGCCAGTCCCTGTCGGGCGGGTTTTCGGGCCTCTCCTCGACCGGGACCACGAGCTTCCAGGACTCCCTTACCTGGTCCATGCTCCATTCCGGCGGAAGCGGCGGGTCGAGGTGGAGGTACTTGGATACGAGCTCCATCTCCTCATCGGTGAGTATGTCCTTCCAGGGGGGCATCCCTCCCGCGGTGCCCTCGGCCAGTATGACCGCCAGCGATTCGACGGGTATCACCCTGGTCTTTTCCGGCTCCAGGTTGGGCCCGGTCGCCCCCTTCCTGAGCGTGCCGTGGCAGCCGGCGCACCTGTCGAAGTAAACTTGCTTGGCCCTGGCGAATTCCGCGTCGGTAAGCCTCGGCCCGGGCTCCTGGGCAAGGGCAGGGACGGATGCTGCAATGGAAAGGGAAACGACGAAAAGAGCAAGCTTCAGGAAAGCCGTTCGAGCCATGCGCTCTCTCCTTGCAGGAGGTTGTTTTGAATATTCAGAATAAAGGCAAGCCGGCGAAGACCTTGTACGGGACGGCAGATGGCAGATAAGGAAAAGATAGCTCAATCATGCCGGGTTGTCAAATGCCCGGGCCCCCTGCGGCGCGACGTTCCGTTGCGGGGCGGGATAGAAGCTATTTTCTTACGAATATCGTCATCCGCTCGCCATCGGTCCTGGGGGCGGGGGTCCGGTAGAGGTGCCTGATGGGGTTATGGAGGTCCGGGATGTTGTTCACCCGGTAGTCCCGTACGGGCAGGGCGACCTTCCCGTACTCGGCCTTCGCGAGAAGGGCCGGGAAGGGATAGGGGATGTCGGGCCAGAAGTCCCTGTGGATTATCATGTCCGGGATCTCCTTCATGTCTTCCTCGAGGTTTACACCTATGAAGCCGATTATCACCATGCTCTTGAGGTAATACATGAGTGAGGCCTCTTCGTAATTCGTCGCTATTATGAGGTCCTCGGGCCTCTCGTAGTTCTCGATGACATAAGGCACTACGAAATCGAGGGGGCCCTTGTACTGGTGGGTAAGCTCGTAGGCGTACCCCTTGATATCCTCCGCCTTGCCGCTCAAGGCAATGACCATGAGGATAGCGGAGGACGCGAGCAAGGCAGCCTGCCATTTCCTTTCCCCTCCCTTTTGGCCCCCTCCCATTAGCTCGAACGCGCTAAAGGCGTCCAGGAGCATTATGACCGTCAGGACCGGCTGGAGCACTATGAAGTAGCGGGTGAATACGACAGGCGTTGCCGCGGTCACCACAACATGGACGATGAAGAAGAAGGTCAGGAAGTTGGAAACGCGGACCTTTTTGGCCGTCTTCCCGGGGAGCGCCGCTCCCCTTGCGCGCATCCGTATGACGAGAACGGCCAGGGCCGCCTTCATAAGGAGCGCGACATAGAGGAATTCGTGCCGTGTAAAGTAGCTCAATACGAATTGGAGGTTTCCCAGGAACCTCTCGGGTATGAAACCCCCGACCCCGGACGTCATCGTGGCGACTACCAGTATGGTCTTGAAGACGAAAAGGAGCGGCGCAACCGTAAGGACAGAGACAAGGAGCGGGACAAAGTGTTTCAAGTCGCTTGCGGCGGGCAGCGCGAAGCCCCGTCCGGCCCCACGCTCTTCACGCATTTTCTTAAGTAGCGCCAGGAGTTCGTAAAGCCCGACGGAGGCGATGGTAATGAAATATAGGGGGTGGAATACGTTGAAGACCAGAAAGAGCATGAATACGGACACGCCCAGGTAGACCCTGAAGCTCGTCTCATTGAGCAGCCGGTGCTTTATATATACATACAGGAAGCATGAGAAAAATAGTATCGTAGGCGGGGAATAGCGCGCCTCCCTCAGGTGCAGGGCCAGGGATATCGAGAGTAGGCTGAAGAGGAAGAAGAGCGCCAGGAAAAGGGGCCTTCCGGGCCTGCCTTTTTCAAAAAGGTTCGCCGCCCCAAGCGCCATGACCGCCACTCCGAGGAGGCCGATGAGCGTGAAGGGGAGCCTGAAGAGGAGTGTTTTGTCGTATATGTCGACCGCCTTCTCCGCAAGCCACGCTCCAGGCACGGCCAGGTAGTAGCTGAGGATAGGGTCGGCGATGAACATCCCGAAGTCCGTAACGCCGATCTTTATGTCGACCGGGTGGACGTAGACTATGTTCTTGCCGTCGAAGACCTTTGGAAAGCCGTATTCGAGGATGCGCGTTGCGAACATGGCTGTGTCGCCTTCGTCGTTCCACAGGAGGGGATACGAGAGGTGCTTGAAGACGCTCGCGGAGAAGAGCACGAAGGTCAGGGCCAGAAAGGCCAGGAACAAGCGGTTGAGCACTCTGTCTTTTGCGTCTGTCATTTCAGCCCGCTGTCGTTAAGTACATGTGTGCTGCCGGCCCTCGCGGCTATCTCCTCAGGAATATCGTCGTCCGCGCCATGCCGGGCTCGGCAATGGGGGTGCGGTAAAGGTGCCTGATGCTGAATTGCAGGTCCGGGATGTTGTTCATCGGGTAGTCGACTACGGGGAACGCGACCTGTTCGTAATTCGCCTTCTGAAGGAGGTGCCTCTCGAAGATGTTCCGCACCTCGGGCGTGTCCCAGAAGCTCCGGTAGATAATCACGTCAGGCGTCAGCTTGATGTCTTCTTCGAGGTTGTTCAATATGAAGCCGATTATCACCTTGCTCCCCAGGTAATACATGAGGGAGGCCTCCTCGTAGTTCGTGGCTATTACGAGGTCGTCCGTGTTCTCATAGTGCTCCTTCACATAGGGCACGATGAAATCGAGCGGGCCTTTGTACTGGTGCGTAAGCTCGTGGGCCCTGCCCTTCAGGTCTTCTGCCTTGCCGACGGTCGTGAAGACGAATATCGCCGCCGATGCCGCGACAAAGGCGGCTTGCCACGTCCTTCGCGAGCCCTTCCCCGGCGCACCCAGGAGATGGAAGACGGTGAAGGCGTCAAGGAGGAGTATTATCGCAAGGACCGGCTGAAGCACTATGAAGTAGCGCGTGAACATCCAGGGTGTTGCGGCGATGGCGAAGACATGGACCAGGAAGAAGAGGGTCAGGAAATTTGAGACGCGGACTTTTATTGAGATATCCTCGGAACGCGGGTGCCCTGAGGCCCGGCCCCCGGCGAGTAGCAATAGGAGGGCGGCCTTCGCGAAGAGCGCGAGGTAGAGGAATTCGTGTTTGGTGAAATAGCCGAAGATGAACGCGAGGTTTTCGACGTAGCCGTCCAGGCCGCGCCCCGTGCCTTCGGACGCGGCGAATATCAACTCGATCGTCCTGAACGCGATCACGAAAGGGAGAACGGACAGGACTGAGAGGATTATGGGGACGAAATACTTGAAGTCGCGTATGCCCGGCGTGGCAAAGGCCTGGCCGACACCCCGTCTTTTGCGGCAGTTCCCTATAAGCCGGAGCGTCTCGTAGAGACCCAGGAAGGCGATGAAAACGATATAGATCGGGTAGAAATTGTGGTATTGGGGGAGAAGGAGCAGGACCAGGGCGGAGACGTAGAGCCTGTAGCTCCCCTTGCCGAGCACCCGGTGGTTGACGTAGAAGTACAGTATGCATGCTGAAAGGAGCATGGCGGGTGCATAGCTGCGGGCTTCCTTCATATGCAGTGCAAGCGAGACTGAGATAGTGGCGAAGAGGAAGAAGAGGGCCAGGAAAAGGGGCTTCCCGGGCCGCCCCCTCTCGAAAAGGCTCGCGGTGGTGAGCCCCATTATGAGCACCCCGAGGAAGCCCGAAAGCGCGAACGGGGCCCTGAAAAGGAAGGTCTTGTCGTATATGTCTTCGACCTTCCGGGCCAGCCATGCCCCGGGCACCGCCCAGTAATAGGTGAGGACAGTATCGGCGGTGTACATGTCCCATTTCTTGTTGACCACGAGGTCCATGTCCGTGACAGGATGGACGTGGAGTATGTTCTTGCCGTCATGGACCTTCGGGATGCCGTACTCGAGGATGCGCGATGCGAACATGGCTGTGTCGCCCTCGTCGTTCCAGAGTAGCGGATAGGAGAGGTGCCTGAAGATGCTTGCGAAAAAGAGGACCGCAAGTATAAGCGCAAGAATGGAAAGCAGGCGGTTCAACTTCTTGTCATTTCCGTTGGTCATGTGATAAGGCCGGTTTTCATTTCTGACTACTTCCTTATGTGTATGGTCAAGGCTTCCGAATAATTTGTCGCTACCGGTGTGCGGTACAGGTGCCTGGTCCGGAAATGAAGGTCCGGTATATTGTTCACGGGATAGTCTATGACCGGGAATACAACAGGCATGTAGTCCGCCTTTTCAAGGAGGCGCTGCTGAAAGAGGTTCTGGACGTACCAACCGCCCCAGTGCCGCCGGTATATTATTACGTCAGGCGTCTCTTTAAGGTCCTCGACGATGTTGTTCCATATGAACCCGATTATCACCTTGCTCCCGAGATAATACATGAGGGAGGCCTCTTCGACATTGGTGGCTATGACAAGGTCTTCGGTGTTCGGGTAATTCTCCTTTATAAAAGGGATGGCAAAATCGAGCGGGCCTTTGTACTGGTGCGTAAGCTCGTGGGCCCTGCCCTTCAGGTCTTCTGCCTTGCCGACGGTCGTGAAGACGAATATCGCCGCCGAGGCCGCGACAAAGGCGGCGCGCCATTTCCTTCGCGGAGCCTCGTCGGACATCCCCAGGAGCTCGAAAACGGTAAAGGAGTCAAGGAGGAGTATTATCGTCAGGACCGGCTGAAGGACTATGAAGTAGCGCGTGTACAGCCAGGGCGTCCCGGCGATCGCGAAGACGTGCACAAGAAAGAATAGGGTAAGGAAGTCGGATGCACGGACCCTCCTGGAGATGTCCTTGGAAAGCGGGGTTCCCGAAGCCCGGCCCCCGGCGAGCAGAATTAGGAGAGCGGCCTTTGCGAAGACCGCGAGGTAGAGGAATTCGTGCCCGGTGAAGTAGCCGAATATGAAAGCGAGGTTCTTGAGGTAGCTGCTGTTCCCAACCGCTGAACCGGCCATGATGAGCTGTATGGTGTTGAAAGCGATTACGAATGGGAGAACGGACAGGACCGAGAGGATTATGGGGACGAAATACTTGAAGTCGCGTATGCCCGGCGTGGCAAAGGCCTGGCCGACACCCCGTCTTTTGCGGCAGTTCCCTATAAGCCGGAGCGATTCGTAAAGGCCTAAAAAGGCCAGAAACACGATATAGAGCGGGTAGAAGTTGTGGTATATGCAAAGGAGCAATATTACCAGGGTCGATGTGTGCAGCCTGAAGCTGAACCTGTCAATGACCCGGTGATTGATATAGAAGTAAAGGACGACTGCCGAAAGAAGCATTATGGGCGAGTAGGAGCGGGCATCCTTCATATGCAGTGCAAGCGAGACCGAGATGGTAGAGAAGAGGAAGAAGAGGGCCAGGAGAAAGGGCTTCCCGGGCCGCCCCCTCTCGAAAAGGCTCGCGGCGGTGAGCCCCATTATGAGCACCCCGAGGAAGCCCGAAAGCGCGAACGGGGCCCTGAAAAGGAAGGTCTTGTCGTATATGTCTTCGACCTTCCGGGCCAGCCATGCCCCGGGCACCGCCCAGTAATAGGTGAGGACAGTATCGGCGGTGTACATGTCCCATTTCTTGTTGACCACGAGGTCCATGTCCGTGACAGGATGGACGTGGAGGATGTTCTTGCCGTCATGGACCTTCGGGATGCCGTACTCGAGGATGCGCGATGCGAACATGGCTGTGTCGCCCTCGTCGTTCCAGAGTAGCGGGTAGGAGAGGTGCCTGAAGATGCTTGCGAAAAAGATGATTGCCAGCGTCGCCGCGAGGATTAAAAGCAGGCGGTTTGCCTTGTTCCCTGGTATGTTCCGCATGGTTTTCTTATATAATATTTTCGAATGGAAAAACAAGTCAAAAACCCGTGACAGCCGCTCCAAAGCACCATTTTTCATCATCTTTTTTGTTCCTTTGCTCGGGCGGAAATTCCGGCTGAATCCCGTTGTGGGGCAATAGCCTAGAGTAGGACTTAAGAAATAAGCAGGCGATGGAGGATTGAGATTGCCCCTCAGGGTTTCCTGGCCAGGCAAATGACGGAGCTGCCTACAGGCAGGTTCATGAACCTGATTAGCATGGCTTCGAAGCTCAGGAGCGAGGAAAAAAGGCTGTTCAGGACGGGGTTGATCTCCTCCAGGTCCGACTCTGAAGAGCCTCCGCTCCATTTTCGGAAGAGCCTGTGGGCGATTACGAGCGGGAAGAGTATGAAATTGAAATACGAGATCTTCTCGATCCTGAGGCCGCAGGAGTCCATCAATTCCCTGATCTCGGAGGCATTATAGCGCTGCTTGGTGTGCTGGGACTCGTCATGCGGCCCGTAGAGGAACATGAAGGCCGGTTCGCTCAGGATAAGGACGCCGCCGCTCTTGAGGGTCCGGGCCAGTTCCCTTATGGCGGCTTTGTTGTCGCTGGTCTCGCGGTGGCAGAATACGTCCAGTGCCGTAATCAGGTCGAAAGCGCCGTCGCGGAAGGGGAGCGCCTCTCCCGTACCGCAGGCCAGCCTTTGAAGGCCCCGTTTTTTGCAGAAGGCGATGGCCGTTGTGGAGAAGTCCACGCCGTACGTATCCCCGTACAAGCCGAGGTTCTCAAGCACCCTTCCCGTGCCGCAGCCTACGTCGAGTATCTTTTGTTTGCCGTCCTTCCCGGCCTCGGCTATTTTCAGGAGCTGCAAGAGGACCCTGTCCTTGCCCTTGAACCACCAATAGGTGTCCTCCAGTTCGTATAGTTTCCCGTACTCCCTCTCTTCCATCTTGAGGCGTGCTCCCTCCAGGATAATCTGTTTGGGTATTCAAGACATGCCGGACCACGAGGAGGCTGTCTTTGCCATGCCTTGCTATGCTTTCCTCGCCATGCAGACGACCGAGCTTCCGATTGGCAGGTTCATGAACCCGATGAGCCCGGCTTCGAGCCTGAAGAACGAAAAAAGTATGCTGTTCACTATGGGGTTTACCCTCTGCACGTCCGAGTCTGAAGCGGACCCGCTCCATTTCTTCAGGAGCCTGTGGGCGAGGACGAGCGGAAAGAGTAGGAAATTGGAGTAGGAGAGTTTCTCTACGACAAGGCCCGAAGCGGCCATGAGTTCCCTGACTTCAGCCGCGTTATAGCGCTTCTTGCCGTGCTGGGACTCGTCATGCGGGCCGTAAAGGAACATGAGGGCCGGTTCGCTCAGGACCACTCGACCGCCCCTCTTGAGAGTGCGGACCACCTCTTTGAGGACCGCCCTGTCGTCGCGCACGTTACGGTGATAGAAGAAGTCGACTGCGGTCACCATGTCGAAGGACTCGTCCTTGAACGGGAGGGCCTCCCCTGACCCTCGGACCACCCTCGAAAGGCCGCGTTTGGCGCAAAAGCCGAGAGCTATCGGCGAGAAATCAAGCCCGTAGGTCTTCCATGCCCCGTTAAGCTTGGAAAGCAGCCTTCCCGTGCCGCAACCCACGTCGAGGATCCTTTTCTCGCCCTTTTCCCCTCCGGTCCTCTTGAGAATGCCCTGCAGGATGGCGTCCTTGCCCCTGAACCACCAATGGGAGCCCTCCAGCTCGTACATCTTTCCGTATTCCTGCTCCTCCACGTTACAGGCGGGCTCCCTCCCTGATATCGTGTATCGCGCCGCATATATACCTGATTTCGTTTTCTCCAAGGCCCGATGAAGAGGGGAGGTACAGGCCCCTTGCGCAAAGGGACTCCGCGACCGGAAAGGACTCGTTGCTGAAGAGCTTGTGATATACGGGCTGCAGGTGTATTGGGATGAAGAATGTCCTTGTCTCGATGCCCCGGTCCGCAAGCTGTTTCCTCAATTCGTCGCGGCTCATGCCGAACTCGTCCTCTATCATGAGGCCGTACATCCAGAAGACGTTTTTGACCCCCTCCGCCTCAGGCGGGAGCCTGAGGCCGGGAATGTCATTGAGAAGAGAATTATAGAGCGCGGCGTTCCTTATGCGGGCGCCGACGAGTTCTTCGAAGCGCTCTACCTGCGCAAGACCCACCGCGGCCTGGAGGTTCGTCATGCGGTAGTTGAAACCCACGTACTTGTGCCAGAAGTGCCTGTCCTCGGAGAAGGCGTGGTCCCTTATGTTCCTGGCCTTCTCGTAGAACTCGCGGCTGTCGGTCGTAATCATTCCGCCCTCGCCGGTGGTGATTATCTTGTTAGCGTAGAAGCTGAATGTCGAGGCGTCGGATATGGAGCCTATCTTCCTGCCGCGGTACTCGGCCCCGTGGGCCTCTGCCGCGTCCTCGATGACCGCAAGGCCGTGCTTGTCGGCTATCTCCAGTATGGGGTCCATGTCGCACGGGTGGCCGTAGATGTCCACAGGCACTATCGCCTTCGTCTTTTTCGTTATCTTCCCCTCTATTTTGCCGACGTCCATCGTATAGGTGTACGGGTCGGCGTCCACGAGGACGGGCGTTGCCCCGAGGTGGGTGACCACGTTTGGCGTGGCTATCATCGTGAAGGTCGGGAGTATTACCTCGTCCCCGGGCACTACGCCGGCGACATAGAGCGCGAGGTGGAGGGCGGTCGTGCCGTTAGTGCAGGAAACACCGTACTTCGCGCCGACCTTTTTGGCAAAGGCCTCCTCGAAGGCGATTATCTTCCTGCCTGTTGAGGAGATCCAGTTCGTCTCAACGCACTCCTTCAGGTATTTAAGCTCGTTCCCCTTGAGGGTCGGCTCGCAGACCGGGATCATCTTGCCGTTTTCCTCGACTACCGGGACCCGCTTGAGGGTGATCCTCACCTCGGGGTCCTTGCCCGGCAGCACATCCAGCTTGCTCCCGGGAGCGTAGTCCTGCGGCTGGATGGTCTTTTTAAGCATACGTATCCTGCCTTTCTCCGCGCGCCTTCCGGCCAATGAGGTGCCTTAAAGGGGCTGGCGCACGCATGGCGGTAAGTATAAAAACCGTTCAAAAACGCACCTCTGCCAGACGGTTAGTGTACTCCAACGCCCCGGTTTATTCAAGGTAATTGTAAAAAGTGGAACGGTACGGGGCGCTAAGGCAAAAAGGAGGTGCGGGCGGGGCGGAAAGGGGGGAGCCCTGTCATGTACGGGCCAGCCGGAGCTTCAGTATGGAGTAGATGTATTTCCTGCCGCGGAAGAAAAA
>DIDN01000050.1 GCA_002418185.1 Deltaproteobacteria bacterium UBA5799 | reverse complement strand
ATAAGCCCCTCCCTCTTAAGGAGCGAGGCCGTAACGCCCGCACCGTTCACGCAAAGGCCGCCCCTGCAGATGGTGCCGACCCCGCACGAGGGGCTCCTCTCCTTCAAGAACGCCTCTTCCGAGCCGGTGATCTTCGCTATCTGGAGTACGTCCATTGCGCCCTTCATGAACTGGAGCGTAACGTCTGCGCCGAACTCGTCGACGACCCTTGCGCCGCCTGCAAGGACAGCCGTCCCGTCCCCGTCGATTATCTCGGACGCGGGGCGCGGGGTAGGAAGGCCCCCGAGCTGCTCGGGGCAGACCGGGATAACCGTCCTTCCTTCAAGGCGGGTTACGGCCTCGATGGAATAGGCGTCCTTGCCGTCGTAGCGGGTCCTGAGGCCCAGGAGGCAGGCGCTAACTATTACAGGTCCGTACATTTTTCATTCTCCGGGGTTTTCCATGGCCCCTGAAGGCGCCTTTCCGTCCCTCACAAAAACTCTCCTGCCCCTTACCTCGAGCCTTCCTTCGCTATATAGCCGTATTGCCCTCGGGTATAACCTGTGCTCTTCCATGAGTATCCGTTTTGAGAGGGACTCGACCGTGTCCTCGTCTTTGACGGGCACTGCCGCCTGGATGATGACCGGCCCGGTGTCGACTCCGTCGTCGACGAAATGGACGGTGCAGCCCGAGAACTTCACCCCGTATTCGAGGGCGGCCTTTTGCACCTCCAGCCCGGGGAACGACGGGAGCAGCGACGGGTGTATGTTCATCACCTTCATGCGGTAGGCGTCGAGGAGCACCCTGGTTATGATCCGCATGAAGCCCGCGAGCGCCACAAGCTCGACACCGTGCTCCCTCAGGACCCGGAGCACCTCCGAATCAAAGGCCTCTTTCCGGGGGAAGTCCCTGACCCTGACGACCGCCGTGGGGATGCCGTGCTTTCTGGCGCGCTCGAGCGCAAAGGCGTCGGGCTTGTTCGAGACGACCACCTTTATGGAAGCGTCGAGCCTTCCGGCCTCTATTTCGTCTATTATCGACTGGAGGTTGGTGCCGCTCCCGGAAACGAGCACCCCTAAGTTGACCATTATACCATACCCGCTTTCCCGGTGAATTCAACACGGGGAGCACCCTTCCCCCGGGCAATCTCGCCGATTGCAAATGCCTTCTCGCCGAGCGCGGCAAGATGTTCAAGCGCCCTTGCCTCGTCCCTGGCCCTCACGACCATTACGAGCCCTATGCCGTTATTGAAGGTCCTGAACATCTCGGCCTCATCGACAGGGCCGCCGTCCTTGATGAGCCTGAATATGGGGGGTACGGGCCACGAGCCTTTCTCTATGATTGCGACGGTACCCTTGGGCAGCACCCTCGGGATGTTCTCTATGAAGCCGCCTCCGGTTATGTGGGCCATGCCCAGGACCTGGCAGTTTTTCATCAGCCTCAAGACGGGCTTCACGTATATCCGGGTCGGCGCAAGGAGGGCGGCGCCGACGCCGGTTTTAAGGCCCTTGGGCCTGTCCGACATCCTTAACCCGAGGGACTCGAAGACTATCTTCCTGGCAAGCGAGTAGCCGTTACTGTGGAGGCCGCTCGAAGCAAGCCCTATTATCCTGTCTCCTGGCCTTATCCGGGAGCCGTCGACCATTTTTTTCCTCTCGACCACGCCGACGGCAAACCCTGCAAGGTCGTATTCTCCCGGCTTGTAAAGCCCGGGCATCTCCGCCGTCTCGCCCCCGATGAGGGCGCACCCGGCGAGTGTGCACCCTTTCGCTATTCCCTTGACGACTTCCGCGCCTCTTTTTGCATCGAGCCTGCCGGTCGCGAAATAGTCGAGGAAGAAGAGCGGCTCGGCACCGCTTACGAGTATGTCGTTCACGCTCATTGCAACGAGGTCGATGCCTATCGTGTCGTGCCTGTCCGCGGCAAAGGCCACCATGAGCTTTGTGCCCACGCCGTCCGTGGAGGATACCAGGACAGGGTCCTTCATGCCACTGAACCTTCCGGAGAAAAGTGCCCCGAACCCGCCTATGTCGCCCATCACCTCCTTACGGTAGGTCGAGCGCACAGAGGGTTTTATCAGGCTTACGAGCCTTTCGCCTTCGTCGATATTCACTCCGGCTTTCTTGTAGGTAAGTTTTTTCATGCGCAATAGATTAATGCAAAGCCTTTTTGAAGTCAACGGGTATGCTGTCCAAACCACGTCCCCCCTCGTTCATCACGCGACTCTTCCAATATATGTCACGGTAAGGCGCGCATGTTCGTGCAGTGCACAATTCCATATGCACGGGCGCACATCAAATTGTGCTGAAATATGATGAGGTGACGACGTCCGTTATACGAAGCCTGTTAATAAGATTAAATAATTTTTTACAACCAACATTGGCACACCGGTTGCAATTCAAGTTCAAGGCTTTCATGGCCTATCGTCAGGCATAGGCCCGGGCTCAACAGGCTTGCAGCTAAAACAAACTGTCATGGGGGAGGAAGAAGATGCGCATTACCGAGATCAAGGTGCTTCCGGTGGACGGGGATGAAAAGCTCAAGGCCTATGTGACGATCAAGCTGGACGACTGTTTCGTTGTGAGGGACATGAAGGTGATAAAGGGCAACACAGGTTATTTCGTGGCCATGCCGGCCAAGAAGATGAAGGACGGCACATACAGGGACCTTGTCCACCCGCTCGATAAGCCCACCAGGCAGATGCTCGAGGAGCAGGTCATGGGCGAGTTCAAGAGGGTGCTTGCCGAAGGCGACGGCGCCCCGGCCTTTTCCAATGCGGTCTGAGGGGCGTTGCGCCGGTTCCGCATGGATGTCG
>DIDN01000099.1 GCA_002418185.1 Deltaproteobacteria bacterium UBA5799 | reverse complement strand
TCAGGAACTAAAAGTCTTTGAAGGGGGTCTGGGGGAAACCTTTCTACAGAAAGTTTCCCCCAGGTTCTTCCAGCAACCTTGTTAAAGCCTGAACCTGTCGCCGAGGTAGACTTCCCTCACGCGCCTTGAGTCGAGTATCTCGGTCGGGGTGCCGGCCTTGAGGAGCCTTCCCGAGCCGACTATGTAGGCCCTGTCGCAGATGCCCAGGGTCGCGCCCACGTTGTGGTCCGTGACCAGTATGCCTATGCCCTTTTTCTTGAGGTCGAGCATTATGTCCTGGATGTCGCCGACCGCTATCGGGTCTATGCCCGAGAAGGGCTCGTCAAGAAGGAGGAACGCCGGGGAGTTTACGAGCGACCGGGCTATCTCCACCCTCCTCCTCTCGCCGCCTGAAAGGGCGTATGCCTTTGATTTCGCGATATGCAGTACCCCGAGTTCCTCGAGGAGCTCCTTGAGCCTCGCGTCCTGCTCGGCCCTCGGGATGTCCATGTACTCGACGACGGCCTTTACGTTCTCCTCTACCGTCAGCTTCCTGAAGACCGAGGGCTCCTGCGGCAGGTAGCTTATGCCGAGCCTGGCCCTCTCGTACATGGGCAGGCCGGTGATGTCCCTGTCGCCGAGGGAGACGCTCCCCTCGTCCGGGGCAACGAGCCCGACTATCATGTAGAAGGTGGTCGTTTTTCCAGCGCCGTTCGGGCCGAGGAGGCCCACGATCTCGCCGGGCCCGATATCGAGGCTTACGCCGTCGACGACCCTCCGCTTCTTGAAGGCCTTAACGAGTCCCGTTACAGAGAGCTTCTTCACTTAGGGGTTTCTCCGGTGCGGCTTTTTCCGGGCAGTCCTTGCCATTGGGCATTATGACAGCCCTGACCCTGCCCCCGTTTCCGCCCTCGACAAGGGCGTTTTCCTGGTCCAGGTAGACGGTTATCTTCTCGCCCCGTACAGAGTCGGAGCACTGCCTGAGGTGCGGCTCGCCTGTAAGGACTATCACCCGCTCGTTGCGGTCGTACACGGCCCGCTCGGAGGTCGAGGACTTCCGGTCCTGGAAAATCCTTACGTTCCCGGACGCCTCTATGCTCTTTATGTCGTTCCCCTCGCCGTACACGACATGGAGCTCGTCAGAGCAGAGGGTGAAGTCCTCGACAGCTACGACGTTGCCCCTGAAGACGACCGTCCCCTCGCCGGACCTGGCCTCCATCGTATCCGATGTCACCGTTACCGGGCTCCTTGCGGCGCCCTCGTCCCTTTTCGGCGCGGCTTCTGAAAAGGCCGCCTGAGCTATTAGGGCCGCGGCAACGAGCGGCAGCCCTGCCTTGAAATTCATTATGAGGTTCCCTATATTCGCGAGTCCCTGAAGACCGCCTTTACGTCCCTCAGGAGGCGGAACTCACCGGACTCGATAAGTCCCGTAAAGCCCGTGCCTTCAAGATCCAGTCTTTCGGAAGCGACGGTCACCCGGTCGGGCGTCGATACTTCCTTCTCGTTTATGAGGTACTTGAGGCTGTCGGTCCGAAGGACGTATCCCTCCCCCGATTCTATGACCACGTCGCCGGAGACGCCTATCTCGCCCGAAAGCTCGCGGAGGCTCCCTTCCCTGGCCGTAAGCGTGTATGACGAGCCGTCACCGGCGTAAAAGGTCGCCCTGACGTCCTCGAACAGGGTCAGGTCCTCGTCCCTCGAGCGGCTGGCCGACCTGGCGTCGAGCTCCCATTCGACCCTGCCGTCCTTGGTGCCGGAGTAATGTATCCTGTCTATGCTTACCTGCACCCTTTCGTCCTCCACGAAGTCCTCCCGGGGCAGTTCCCTGGTCTTGTAATGGATGGAGACCAGGGCAATGAGGCCCACGACAGAGAGGACTATGAAGGCCGAAAGCGCGGCCCTTATCTTACGGTTCATGGGCAAGCAAGCGACAGCCAGTAAAAACGAAATATTTCAACTGCTTGCAACCTATTGTTGAATTAACGGGCATGTATAGCAAAAATTATACCATCGGGAAATAATACTGTAAAGGCCTTTGTCCTGTAAATCGGGTAGTCCGGATGGGGGCTTTCGGGGGGGGGTGGCGGTTCGAAGCAGGCTGGAGTCCCTGTGAGTCGCCATATTTGAAATCCTGGGCAGCTTACCTCAGGAATTGGCTCATCACATCGTCCCATTTGCCCTGCACCTTGATGATAAGCTCGGCTAATTCCCTTACGGCCCCCTTGCCTCCGGGCCTCCCTGAAACGTAATCCACCGCCTCTTTTACCTCCTGGACGGCATCGGAGACGGCGGCGGAAAAACCGACCCTCCTGAGAACAGGCAGGTCGATTATGTCGTCGCCCATATACGCCATTGCCGAGGGGGGAAGGCCCGTCCGCGCCGATATGTTCTCCAGCGCCGCCTTCTTGTCCTTCATGCCCTGGTAGACGAGCGAGATGCCCAGGTCCTCGGCACGGAGCTGCACCACCTTCGACTCCCTCGCGGTTATGATGGCGGCGTCGACCCCGGAGCGCATGAGGAGCTTTATCCCGTGCCCGTCCTTGACGTCGAAGAACTTCGTCTCGGTCCCGTGCGCGTCGAAGATTATCCGCCCGTCGGTAAGCACTCCGTCCACGTCGAAGATGGCAAGCTTCACGGCCTTTATCTTCCCGGCAACTGTCGGGGACACGGTCATAGTAAGCGGCCTCCACTGGCTTTTTGCTCGTTCCTTTTTACCACAGTGCGGCAGGGGAGGTCTACCCTGAAAGCCCCTCGACCGAAAGCCTGAAGGACGGTGCAAGACCGTCGCCTCCCCTGCAAGGGAAAAGGAAAAGCAGGCACGAGCCCTGGTATATCTTCTCGAAGCCGCCCTCTGAGAGGGATACCGTATGCACGGGGTGCCTGAGGAGAGTAGCGGGCCTGTCGGTCTCTATCGAAAGGGCGACACCCTTCCACGAGTCTACGAGCCGGAGGGACTCGACCCCTTCGGTTCTCCCCCTGCTCCCGAGGCCTATGCCGCCGCCACCCAGGTCCGCGTTCGACTCGTACCGGCAGAGGGGCCCGTCGCAGGCCGGGAGGATGAGATTCAGCTCGACACCGAAAAAGCCGTTCGGAGCCTCCGCGCCAACCACTTCGTAGCTCATTTTGAATGCGTTGCCGCCGTCCATCGAGAGCGTCTTTCTGACAGTGCACCCGGCGCCATAGGCAGCTGCCGCCCTATGCATGACTACCCTGTCCGGGAACAACTCGAATTCGTACTTCTTCCAGGCGAAATCCCCAAGCTCCCGGTACGTGTGCGAGTACAAGTCGTCAAGGGCAATCCCCTCGTCGAGGAAGTGGTCGATGAAAGACGCCCGGCGGCCCCGGTCGTACCTGAGATAGTTGAGAAGCCCCTCCTCCTTCACCTTCACGACCTCGTGTATGGATTTGGCCCCGCCGTTCTCGCCTCCGCCCCCCGAGGCCTCGAGCTTGTAATGATAGCCCTCCTGGTACCTCGTGAGCGTATTCTGGAAATTCACGCCTCCGGGCCGGTAGTCGAGCTCGAAGACCGCGCCGCCGTTAAAGGGGCTCAGGAAAATGCCCAGGTCCGGGGACCTTGCAATGACCTCCTCGTGGTCGTCCGCGTCCAGGTCTGAGGCGGATATATCCACCGCTTTCTTGGGCTTCCCGAGGACCGAGTCCTCGGCAAGGATGAGGTTTTCGTAGACCGCGGTCCTGAGGTGCGGGAGATAGAGCCCTCCGAAGACCCCGTGCCAGTATGCGTCGTTGCACTGCGCCTGGTACAAGAGCCTTTCGGCTGCTCTCCTTTGGGTTTCGCCGCGCGGCCCTCTTTTAAGCTCGCTGCTTACCATGAGCATGCGTTTGTGCATCCAGTTCGACTCCGGGTACTTCGCAAGGAAGTTCCTCCAGGTGCCGCCCTGCAGGAACCTCCTGAGCCTCCCGCCCGTCTCCCCGAGCCTGTCAAGCTCCTCTATGACGCGCATGTATTCCCTTGACGCGCCTGCCGAGAGCGCCCACTCGCCCATCTCCATGTAGGAAGTATTCGGGAGATACGTATGCCCGACCGGCTCCTCGCGGTCGAGATACCCGCCGAGGGTCGAGGGCCTTATCCAGTCGAGGTTCCGCTCTATCGCCTCGAAGAACCTCTCGAGCCAGCCGTCCTCGAAGACCCACTTCCGGGTGCCCGGCCAAACCCCGAACTTCTCGCCGTCGTCGCCGTATATGGCGGCGTTCCCGCGCCTGAAAAAGCCGTTCTTGATGCAGAGCATGTACTCCTCGAAGCTCTCGACAGGCTTGAAAGGTATCAGGTATCTCAGGGCCTCGTTCCCGGGGAATATCTTTATGAGATTGCCCTGGTCCTCGGTAGTGTAATAGCCTCCGAGCTCGTCCTTCTCAAGGCCGGCCTTCACGAAATGGTAGTCGTCGACAACCAGGTATTCGAGCCCGGCCCCCCTTATTATGCTCGGGTGCGTCGGCTCCCAGACGCGCTCCGCAAGCCATATGCCCCTGGGCCTTACCCTGAAAAGCTCCTCTATCCTCTCGGAGAACATGGCAACCTGCCTGAGCCTGTCTACCTCGGGTATTACCGACAGGACAGGCTCGTAATATCCCCCGCCCATTATCTCGACCTGCCCTGATGCCGCCATCCCCCTCAGGAGCTCGATGTACTCAGGGTGCCTCTCGGCCATCCAGTCGAGGAGAAACCCGGTGTTGTGGAGCGAGAGCTTTATCTCCGGGTGCCTTGAGAGCGCCTCGAGAAAGGGCCAGTACGAATTTTGATATGCTTCCTCGATAACGCTGTCGAAATTCCCGACCGGCTGGTGGTTGTGTATGCAGAAGACGAAGTATGTCATTTTTAAAAACAAACCCCCGGAGAGTTATGAACATCCTGCGAGACCGTTCGACAGGGTTGCCGGAGAATCCTTCTGGGGGAACCTTTCTGTAGAAAGGTTCCCCCAGACCCCCTTCAAAGACTTTTAGTTCTTTCCCTTAGAATCCCCCTCAAAATCGAGGGGGATTCTAAGGGAAACTAAAATTTTTGGAGAGAGTTTGAGAGAACCTTTTTATAAAAAGGTTCTCTCAAAAGTACTCCAGCGATCCAGTTGAGTGGTCTTACAGGAGCTCTACGACGTGTTTGACCTCGGTCTGGACGCCGGCCCTGTGGAGGCCGTCCTTGAGCTGTATGATGCAGCCCGGGCAGGCTGTTGCCACGACGTCCGCTCCGGACTTTTTAATGTTTTCAGCCTTTTTCCCGGCTATTTCCATTGAGAGCTCGTAATTGGTGTACATGAGCCCGCCTCCGAGCCCGCAGCAGAGGCAGGGGTTCTTCATCTCCTTCAAAACCGTCCCCCTGCCCATCTTTATAAGCTCCCTTGGAGCCTCCCTCAGGCCCTGGGCCCTGCCGAGATGGCACGGGTCGTGGTATGTGACGACCGTGCTGGCGCCGCTCCCGCCCCCCGCGCCCCTGAAGCCGAGGTCGTTAAGGAGGAGCTCGGAGATGTCCCTCACCCTTGAGGCGACCTTCTCTGCCCTGAGCTTGAGGCCCGGGTCGTCTGAAAGGAGCTCCGGCATTATCGACTTCAGCCCGTGTCCGCAGGTGGCGCATGAGGTGGCTATGAGGTCCGCCCCTGACGACTCCAGCGCTTCCAGGTTCTTCCTTGCCATCTCCCTTGCAGCGGCCAGGTCGCCCATCGCGTAGGCGGGCATGCCGCAGCAGGCCTGGCCCCCGGGCACCGATACCACGGCCCCCGCCCTCCTTATGAGTTCAACGGATTTGGTGCCGACCCACGGCATGAGGTAGTTTACGCCGCAGCCAGCGTAGAAAGCGACCCTGGGCTTGCCTGCTTCACCTGGCGCCCCCTTGCTTGATTCGTACGCCCTCACCTCAGGGAGGTCGAGGAAAAAAGTCCCGGCAAGGGGCGGTATGAGCCTGCCGTTTCCGACAAGCGGCAACGAGAACCTTGAAACCAGGCCCGCCCCGGCGGATGCGTCCTTGAAGAGGAGGCCCTGAAGCCTTCTCGCAAGCTTAAGCCCCATGCCGACGATTCCGCCCGGGTCCCTGAGCCCCCTGAAGGCAAGAGAGGCGGCTAAAGGCGCGCCCTGCTTCTCCACTGCCTCGGCCCTCGCCGAAGCGAAGATGGAGACTGTATCGACGCCGTTAGGGCAGTTGGTGCGGCACGCCCCGCAGAGCGTGCATTCCCTCAGGTGTTTCAAATAGGTCTCTGAAAGGCCTATCTCCCCGCTGGAATATGCGGACACCAGGGAGACGCGCCCCCTCGGGGAGGCTGTCTCGACCCCGAGCACCTTTGTGGTCGGGCATGTAGACCTGCATGTGCCGCAGCGGACGCATTTGTCTATTTCGTGCTTTAGGAGATTTAACGGCTTCATCTCAGACCGGTCCGGAACTCTACCGCTTTTAATCGTTTTCCGGGGGGCATGTCCCACGGGGGCTTACTGTAAATCGATATTCGACCCCTCCGCCTTCCGGCGGGAGGGGAGGTTCGGGAGGTACGCCCGGGCACGGGTTCACTTACTTTCGGCATACCCGGCGCCGGCAGGCGCGCGCTTCTGGGGGCCAGGCCCCGGGAAGATCTTCCCCGGGTTCAATATCCCCTTGGGGTCGAAGGCCTCTTTTATCCTTTTCATTGCAGCTATCGCGTCCGGCTTAAGCTCCATGTCCAGGTATCGGGACTTGGCCGAACCGACCCCGTGCTCGCCGGAGATGGTGCCGCCCAGGCCGACCGCGAGCCTGAAGACGTCCTCTGCCGCGGCCAGTGCAGCCTCGGCCTGCGACTTCCTGTCGTGCATGATGTTAACGTGGATGTTCCCGTCCCCGGCGTGCCCGAAGCTCGCTATGAGCACGCCGTGCCTTTCGGATATTCCCCGGAGCCCGTCGACGAGGTCGGGTATCCTGGACCTCGGCACCACTATGTCCTCGTTTATCTTCCCGGGCCGGGCCTTGTAGAGGGCGGCTGATACGGCCCTCCTCGCCTTCCAGAGGTCCTTTACCTCGTTCCTGTCCGAGGCTGTCCTGAATTCCCCGGCCCCGTTCTCAAGGCAGACCCTGCGGACGGCTTCGGCTTCCGTTTCGACGGCCGCCTTGTGGCCGTCCACCTCTATAAGTAGGAGCGCCTCGGCCTCCGGAAGGCCGGTCTTCGCGAACCCTTCCACGCATTTGATGGACACGCTGTCCATTATCTCGAGGGTAGACGGGATTATCCTGGCCCTGATTATGGCCGAAGTGGCCCTTGCGGCGTCCCTCAGGTCCGGAAAAAGGGCGAGCATCGTGGTCGTCGTCTCAGGCAGGGGCAGGAGCTTCAAAACCGCCTTTGTGACGACCCCGAGCGTGCCTTCAGAGCCTACGAGGAGCCTCGTAAGGTCGTAGCCGACAACGCCTTTTGCCGTCCTTACGCCTGTGTTTATTATCTCTCCTGTCGGCAGCACTGCCTCGAGCCCCAGGACATAGTCCCTGGTCACGCCGTACTTGACGGCCCTCGGCCCTCCAGCGCACTCTGCGATATTGCCGCCTATGGTCGAGAACTTGAGGCTCGACGGGTCGGGCGGGTAGAAGAGTCCGAGTTTTTCGACCGCCTGCTGGAGGTCCCATGTGACTACCCCGGGCTCTACGATTGCCACCATGTTTTCAGTGTCGATCTCAAGGATATTCCTCATCCGCTCGAAGGACAGGACAACGCCGCCTCCGACCGGGAGGCTCCCGCCGGAAAAACCGGTGCCGGCGCCCCTGGGGACGACCGGGAAACCTTCCGAGTTGGCCATTTTGAGGACGAGCGAGACCTCTTCCGGCCCTGACGGGAAGACGACGGCGTCAGGCTGGTGGAGCGTGTTTGTGGCGTCGTAGGAATAACAGAGGAGTTCCTCTTTCGAAAAAGAGCAGTTCGCCTCTCCGACAATCCTTTCAAGCCCGTGTTTTACTACGTTTGTGAGCATTATCCGGCCCCAGGCGCCCGGACTCGATTGCAGGGCGCTCGTTTCATTATACTACTAATCAGGGAAAATTCAAAAAAAGAGGGGCCAGGTGGGCCCGGGGAATGGAGCAAGGAAGGGAGAGCGAGACCCGGTTGGGCCGCGTTATTCCTCGGCCTTCAGGACGTAGCCGACGCCCCTTACCGTGTGGATGAGCTTCAGGGGGAAGTCCTTGTCTATCTTGGTCCTCAGGTGGTTTATATAGACGTCCACGACGTTCGTTTCGCTGTCAAAGGACTGGTCCCATACGTGCTCTGCGATAAGAGTCCTCGTGAGCACCCTGTTCGGGTTCCGGAGGAGGTATTCAAGGAGCGCGTACTCCTTTACCGTAAGCTCGACCTCAACGCCGCCCCTCTTGGCCTTGCGGGTCGCCGGGTCGAGGCTCAAGTCCGCGAACTTCAATACGGGCGCGCCGTACCCGCCCCTTCTCATCAATACCCGGAGCCGCGCGAGTAGCTCCTCGAAGGCAAATGGCTTGGTGAGGTAGTCGTCGGCCCCGACATTAAGGCCCTTGACCCTGTCCTCGACGGAATCGCGCGCCGTAAGGAGGAGGACCGGCGAGCCCACCCCGGCGGCCTTCAGGTCCTTCAAGACCTCGAGGCCGTTCTTCCCCGGGAGCATGATGTCCAGAATGATCGCGTCGTAGTCGTTCATCTCGGCGTAGTTCTGCCCCTCGGCGCCGTCCTCGACCACGTCGACGGCGTAGCTCTCCTGCTCCAGACCCCTCTTGATGAACGCCGCGACCTTCTTTTCGTCTTCTACTACGAGTATCCTCATGGCAAAATCCGCTTATATATAGATACCATATCCGGCCCCGCGATTCAATCCCCTCCCCCTGTCGACTTGAGCGAGGAAGGGAGGAGCCTGGGGCTAACCTTCCCCATCGCCACCATCGTGACCCTCTCGGGCGAAAGGAGCTCCTTTGCGAGTTTCCTCAGGCTCGAAAGCGTCACAGAGTCGATGTCCTTCACTATCTCCCTGACCGGCACGTACCTGCCGAAATAGAACTCGTCCCTCGCAAGCTTCATCATCCTGCTGTCGCTCGTCTCGAGGCCGAGGAGCATCCCGCCTTTCAACTGCTCCTTCGCGTTCCTTAGCTCCGAGGCGGTCACGTCCTTCGGGAACCTCTCGAACTCGCGGAGCACAAGCCCGGCCACGTCCGCGAACTTCTCGGCGGAGGTCCCCGCGTATGCCGTCATCGCCCCCGCGTCCTTGCAGAGGTTCAGGTACGAATATACGGAGTAGGCAAGCCCCCTCTTCTCCCGGACCTCCTGGAACAGCCTGGAGCTCATGCCGCCGCCGAGCATGGTGTTCATGAGATACACCCGGTACCTGTCCGGGTGCGACTGGGGCGGCGCCGGCACGCCGATGCACATGTGCACCTGCTCCAGCTCTTTTTTGATGAGCTTAACACCGGGGAGCGCCGTCGGGGCCGTACGCTCGGAGGGCGGCACGTCCTTGTCGAGCGCCCCGAAAAACGGCTTCAGGAGGCGCACGACACTCCTGTGGCTCAACCCCCCGGCGGCCGTGATGAAGACGTTGCCGGGAGCGTACTGCGCCCTGAAATACTTGAGGACGCTCGACCTCTTCATCGACTGTATCGTCTTCGAAGGTCCGAGTATGGACCAGCCGAGCGGGTGCCCGTCCCAGAACCTCTCGGCAAAGAGGTCGTGGATAAGGTCGTCGGGCGTATCCTCCACCATCTTTATCTCCTGGAGGACGACGAGCTTCTCCTTTTCCATGTCCTTGCGGTCGAACTTCGAGTTTATGAAGATATCGGAGAGGAGGTCTATTGCCTTGGGCAGGTCTTTATTGAGTGTCTTGGAATAGAAGCAGGTGTATTCCCTGCCTGTGAAGGCGTTGAGGACGCCTCCGACACTCTCGATTTCCTTGGAGATGTCGAGGGCCGTCCTTTTTTCGGTGCCCTTGAAAAGGAGGTGCTCCACAAGGTGCGAGACCCCGTTTATCTCCGGGGCCTCGTGCCTCGAGCCTGTGTTCACCCAGATGCCTATGGAGGACGACTCCACATCAGGCATCTCCTCCGTGATGACGGGGATCCCGCTTCCGAGAAGGGTCTTCTTGATAATTGACATTGCGTTTCTCGGGGCCGTGCAGGCCCCGGATTGACCGTTTTTAAGAAGCGCCTGGCTTAGGTCGTCTCTTCGAGCGCCTCTTTCCTCGAAAGCCTTATCTTCCCGTCCCTGTCTACGTCTATGACCTTGACGAGGACCTCGTCGCCTTCCTTCACGACGTCCCTGACGTTCTTTACGCGCTCGTGGGCGAGCTGAGAGATGTGGACGAGCCCCTCGGTGCCGGGGAATATCTCGACGAACGCGCCGAAGTCCATCACCTTCTTGACCTTGCCCGTGTAGACCCTGCCGATCTCGGCGTCCTGCGTAAGCCCCTTGACCATCTGTATGGCCCTCTCTGCGGCCGCGCCGTCCACGGAGGCTATGTTCACCCGTCCGGTGTCGTCTATGTCGATCTTCACGCCCGTCTCGAGTATGATGCCCTTGATGTTCTTGCCGCCGGGCCCGATGACGTCCTTTATCCTCTCCTGCTTGACGTAAATGGTCGTTATCCTCGGCGCGTAGGAGGAGAGCTCGGCCCTCGGTATCTCGATGGCCTCCTTCATCTTGCCGAGTATGTGGAGCCTTCCCTCGCGCGCCTGATCGAGCGCGTCCTTCAGGAGCTCGGCGGTGACGCCTGCTATCTTTATGTCCATCTGGAGGGCGGTGACGCCCTCGGCGGTGCCCGCGACCTTGAAATCCATGTCGCCCAGGTGGTCCTCGTCTCCGAGTATGTCGGAGAGGATGACCACCTTGTCGCCTTCCTTTATGAGGCCCATGGCTATGCCTGCCACGTGCCCGAGGGTCGGCACGCCAGCGTCCATGAGCGAGAGGGACGCGCCGCATACGGTCGCCATCGAAGAGGAGCCGTTCGATTCGAGTATGTCGGAGACTACCCTTATCGTGTAGGGAAAGCCCTCCTGCGGGAGAATCTTGTTTACGGCCCTCTCGGCGAGCGCGCCGTGGCCTATCTCGCGCCTTCCGGGGCCGCGGAGGAACTTCACCTCGCCCACGCTGAAGGGCGGGAAGTTATAGTGGAGCATGAAGGTCTTGTATTCCCAGCCGGAAAGGGCGTCTATCTTCTGCTCGTCCTCAGAGGTGCCGAGGGTCGTAACGACCATGGCCTGAGTTTCGCCCCTTGTAAAGAGTGCGGAGCCGTGGGTCCGCGGAAGGAGCCCCACGTCGCAGGTTATCGGCCTTATGTCCCTCGGCCCCCTGCCGTCTACCCTTTTCCCCTCGTTTACGACCATCTCCCTCATGAGGTTGTACTTGAGGTCGCCGTAAATGGAGTCTATCTCCTTTTCCCTGCCAGGGTAGGCCTCGGCGAGCGCGGCCTTTGTCTCGTCCTTTATGGCCCCGGCGGAAGCGTACCTCTCCTGCTTGACCGGAATGCGGAGCGCCTCCTTGAGCCTCTCGACGGCAAGCTCCATGACCTTCGCCTCGAGCTCGGGGTCGGCGGCAGGGGGCTTGACTTCCAACTTGGGCTTCCCGGCTTCGGAAGCCATACGCTTCTGAAGCTCTATCACGCCCTTCATCTCGCTCTGGGCGAAAGCCAGGGCCTTTACGAGCAGTTCCTCAGAGGCGAACTTTGCCCCCGCCTCGACCATTATTATCGAGCCGTCGGAACCGGCGACGAAAAGGTCTATCTCGCTCTCCTTCTGCTGCTTGAGCGAAGGGTTTGCGACAAGCTCGCCGTTAACAAAGCCGACGCGGATGCCGGCTATGGGGCCGCCAAAGGGTATGTCCGAGATGCCGAGCGCGGCGGATGCGCCTATCATGGCGGCTATCTCGGGCTCGTTCTCCTGGTCGACCGAAAGGACCGTGGCTATTACCTGGGTCTCGTGGAAGTACCCGTCCGGGAAAAGCGGGCGTAGCGGCCTGTCTATTAGCCTCGAGCCCAGCACTTCCTTTTCGCTCGGCCTTCCTTCCCTTTTGAAAAAGCCGCCGGGTATCTTGCCGGCGGCGTATGTCATCTCGGTATAATTGACGGTGAGCGGCATGAAGTCGACCCCCGCTGACGGGGCGTCGTTCCTGCATGCCGTTACCAGCACGACAGTATCGCCGTATCTCACGGTGCATGAGCCGTGCGCCTGCCTGGCCATCCTGCCTGTCTCTATGGTGAGCGGCCTGCCGGCGTATGTGATTTCGTATTTACTCATTATGCTTCCATTCTCCTATGTTTTGTGGACAAAAATACTGCAGGGCCCAAAGCGCAAATGCGCCCTGCGCCCTTGCTTAAGAAGCCCCCGTTGCGAGGGGCCCCTTTTTCATTGCACGGGGTTTCAAGCGGCCTTGGAGGCCGCCCGGCGTGAGGAGCGGAACGCGCCGCCCCCACCCGTTCGTTCTCTATCTCCTGAGACCGAGCTTTTCGATTATGCCCTTGTAGCGCTCGACGTCCTTCTTCTTGACGTAGTCAAGAAGCCGCCTCCTCTGCCCGACCATCTTGAGAAGACCCCTCCTCGAGTGGTGGTCAGCCTTGTGCGTCTTGAAATGCGAGCTCAAGCTGTTAATCCTCTCGCTTAAGAGCGCTATCTGCACCTCGGGCGAGCCCGTGTCCTTCTCGTGCGTCTTGAAGGACGTTATGATCTCCTGTTTCTTTTCGGTAGCCAGCATCTGAACTATTTACTACCTCCTTTCTCTCATCACTGAATGGATATGTAATGGCTCTCATGGGCTTGGAGCATGGGAGCATTCCGGCAATCCAAACGGCCCTACCGTAAGGCCGTCCCGCCTGCCCCGGGTCCATTAAGGTCCAGACCGGCGCAACGGGCAAATCGATAGTAACACCTCTTATCCTACAAGAAAAGGAAAATCTAAGCTTCTCCGCCTTGCGCCCCGGCTTCTGACGCGGCCCTCTTCAGGGCCTCGTCAAGGGGGACTATCCTCTTCACGAGGTCCTCTGCCGGAAGCTTCGGGCTTGCCGCCTCGTCTATCCGGAAGGCCCCTGCCCTGGTCCTCCGGAGCGCCTGGAGGTGCCCCCCGCACCCGAGCCTCTCGCCGAGGTCGTGGCATATGGACCTTACATAGGTGCCGGCAGAGCATACTGCCCTGAATTCCAGGACCGGGAGGTCCAGGGCCGTTATCTCAAGCTCGTGGACCGTCACCTCCCGGGGCTCCCTCTCGACAACGACTCCCTTTCTCGCGAGCTTGTAAAGGGGCGTGCCCTTGCTCTTTACAGCCGAGTACATGGGCGGGACCTGGCTTATCCGGCCCCTGAAGCCCGCCAACGCCTTTTCGACATCTTCGTCGGCGATGCCCCCGGTGCCGTGGGCCCTTACGATGTTCCCGTCGCTGTCGTAGGTGTCTGTCTCTTCCCCGAGCCTGCAGGCAGCCGCGTATTCCTTGGCGCCCGCGCCCAGGCTCGACGCGTGCCTGGTCGCGGAATCCAACACCAGCACCAGCACGCCGGTAGCGGCGGGGTCCAGTGTCCCGAGGTGCCCCACCTTGCGGGCCTTAAGCTTCCTCTTTACGTGCTGAACGACGTCGTGCGAGGTCCAGCCCTGCGGCTTGTCCGTTACCAGGACGCCGTTATACCCTGCTGAAAGCACCTTCCGAGCCCTTGCATGCAACCGCCCCGGTGAAGCGGGCTGCCTATTGTCATATCCTGCCGAATTCGCCCTTGAGCGCCTCTATCACTTTAGCCCTCACGGCCTCGAGGCTGCCCCTGAGCATGAACCCGGCGGCGTTCTTGTGTCCGCCGCCTCCGAACTGCATGGCCACGGCCGAGACGTCCATCCCTCCCTTTGAGCGCAGGCTCACCTTGTACTCGAGCTCGCCGGCCTCCCTGAAGAGCACTCCAGCCTCAACTCCCTCTATGCCCCGCGCGTAATTGACGAACCCGTCGGCAAGGTCCTTTTCCGCCCCGGCTTTCCTGAACATCTCCTGCGTGACCACCAGGGTCGCGGCCTTGGCGTGCCCGCCGCCGTTGAGGTCAACCACGTCGAGCGTCGAGAGCACCATGCCGAGGAGCCTGTACTTCCTGGCCGGGTGGTTCTCGTAGACCCGTTTCGATACCTCCCACGGGTCTGCGCCGAGCCTGACGAGCTCGCCCGCCTTCATGAACGATTCGGGGGTGGACGAGGAATAGTGGAACGAGCCGGTGTCGGTGTGTATGGCTACGTAGAGGTTTACGGCCGCCTCCCGGGTGATCGGGAGCGATGCGGCCTTGCACAGGTCGTAAACAAGCTCGCCGGCGGCGCTTGCGCCAGGCTCTATGATGTTGTAGTCGCCAAAAGAGTCGTTAGTTGCGTGGTGGTCGATGTTTATGACCTTTCCCGGTTCCTTCAACCCTATGAAGCCCTTGCCGAGCCTCTCCTTCTGCCCGCAGTCGACAGCGAAGGTCGCGTCGAACGGGCCCGCGCCTTCGAGGCTGTGGACGACGGTGCCGGCTCCCGGGAGGAACCTGAAAAGGTCCGGGACCGGGTCCTCGAGATAGGCGACCGCCTCCTTGCCGTGCGCCCTCAAGGCCAGGGCAAGCCCCAGAAGAGAGCCTATCGCGTCGCCTTCCGGGCTTACGTGCGATACCACGAGGAACCTCTTCCCCTTATCTATCTCCGGCTTTATGTCGTCGAACCTTCTGTCCATGTACCTGTTTCACGACCCATAGGGGTGGAAGACCATGCCTCGGACGACCGGGCCGTACTCACCTAAAGGTCCCCTCCCTTTTTCATCTCCCTTATCATCTTTTCTATCTTTTCCGAGTATTCGAGGGACTCGTCGAAAAGGAAGGTTATCTTAGGAATATGCCTCAAATCCAGCTTTTTGGCAAGGTTTCTCCTGATGTACCCGCTCGCGCTCTCAAGCCCCTGCCTGCTCTTCTCCCTCTCCTCGGGGCTTCCGAGCTGGCTGAAGAATATCCTGGCCTCCTTGAGGTCCGGCGTGAGCTCTACCTTGGTGATGGTGACGAAACCTATCCTCGGGTCTTTTATCTCGCCGTAAAGGACCATCGAGGCGACCTCCTCCTTTATGAGGTCTCCCACCCTCTCGGAACGCTTGTAGTTCATGGAAGCATGTGTCCTTTGGAAGAAGCAGGAACAGGGACAGGGCCGGTCAGACCCGACTGGCCCCTCTTTATAGGTTAATGACCTCGATTGACGAGTCAGCGACCTCGGCGAGGTGCAGCCCCTCGATGAACGACAACGTCTTGTCGAGGACGGAGTTTACGAACGCCCTGTCGTTGCCCACGGCGGCTATCCCGAGGGTGGCCTTCTGCCACGAGTCGTTGTCCGCCACCTCTGCGATGGAGACGTTGAACCTGTTCTTTACCTTCGCGATGATGCTCTTGAGGGCCTGCCTTTTGGCCTTGAGAGACCGGCTCTCATGCACGATAAGCGTGACCCTCGATATTCCTATGACCATTGCGCTCCGGCCGCTTGGATTTGCCGGTTCCGGCGAAAAAGGCCCGGCATGCCCCTATCAGGTTGCCGAAACTCGAAAACGCACTCAGGCTGCTCAAAAAGCTCGATATGCAAGGAGCCGGAAAATGAGGGACGAGGCGCGCTTTCCTTGTACGCCGGAGTGTCCAGTTTTGAAGACGACGACTTGAAGCGGGCTTTTTCAGCAGCCTGCTACAGCTTGGCGGCCTCTTCCTTGAGGACGTACAGCTCTATTACGTCGCCGACCTTGATGTCGTTGTATCCATCTATGGTCATGCCGCACTCGAAGCCCGAGGCGACCTCTTTCACGTCGTCCTTGAACCGCTTGAGAGACGAGAGCTTGCCGTCGTAGACGACCACGCTGTCCCTTACGAGCCTGGCCTTCGCGCCCCTTACGGCCTTGCCGTCGGTCATGAAGCACCCGGCCACGTTCCCGACCTTGGTGATGCGGAAGACCTCGCGGACTGTCGCCCTGCCCATGACCTCTTCCTTCACCACCGGGGAGAGCATGCCCTCCATGGCGGCCTTTATCTCGTCCACGAGGTTGTAGATGATGTCGTAGAGGCGTACGTCCACGTTCTCGCGCTCGGCGAGGGACTGGGCCTTGGCGTCGGGTCTGATGTTGAATCCTACGACTATCGCGTTCGAGGCGGCGGCGAGCATGACGTCGCCCTCGTTTATGCCGCCGGCGGCGCTGTGGATGACCCTTATCTTGACGGCATCGGTCGAGAGCTTGCCGAGCGTTTCCTTCACCGCCTCTATGGAGCCCTGGACGTCCGCCTTTATGATGAGGTTGAGCTCCTTTACCTCGCCCTTGTTTATCTTGTCGTACAGGTCCGTTAGGCTAACCTTGGCGGTCTTCAAGCGCTCCCGCTCGATGCTCTTCCTTTCCCTTATCGCCGCTATCTGCTTGGCCGTGGCCTCGTCCTTTACGGCGACGAAGGTGTCCCCGGCAAGCGGGACGCCGGAAAGCCCCAGTATCTCGATGGGCATCGACGGGCCTGCGCTCTCTACGCGCTTTCCCCAGTCGCTGATCATCGCCCTGACCCTGCCGTAGTGCATGCCGGTGACTATGGCGTCGCCGACCTTGAGCGAGCCGTCCTGTATGAGGACGGTCGAGACGGGGCCGCGCCCCTTGTCGAGCTTCGCCTCCACGACTATGCCCCTCGCGGCGGAGTCCGGGGTGGCCTTGAGTTCCAGCACCTCGGCCTGGAGGAGTATCATCTCGAGGAGCTCTTTTATCTTTATGCCCTTCTTGGCAGATACCTCGACGAATATGGTGTCCCCTCCCCATTCCTCGGAGACGAGGCCGTAGCTCGTAAGCTCCTGCTTTATCTTCCCGGGATCGGCCTGCGGCAGGTCGATCTTGTTTACGGCGACTATGATGGGGACCCCGGCGGCCTTGGCGTGGTTTATGGCCTCGACCGTCTGCGGCATCACGCCGTCGTCGGCAGCCACTACCAGGACGACGAGGTCGGTGGATTGCGCGCCCCTGGCCCTCATGGCGGTAAACGCCTCGTGGCCGGGCGTGTCGAGGAAGGTCAGCACCGCGCCGCTGTCGGTGGTGATCTGATAGGCGCCGATGTGCTGGGTGATGCCGCCGGCCTCGCCCTCGACCACCTTGGCGTTGCGGATCGCGTCCAAGAGCGAGGTCTTGCCGTGATCGACATGGCCCATGATCGTCACCACCGGCGACCTGGGCAACAGCAGCGAAGGGTCCTCGCGCTCCTCCGCCCCGGTTGCCGCCTCCTCCAGCGGCATGACTTCTACTGAGAACCCGATCCGGTCGGCGGCGCGCTTGACGATCTCCACGTCCAGCGGCTGGTTGATCGTGGTCATAATCCCCATCTTGATCAATTGCTTGATGATCTCGCTGGGGCTCATCGCGATGCCGTCGGCCAGCTCCTTGACGGTGATGGTCTCCGCCATCTTCACGATCGGACGTGTCGGGACCGGGGACTCGCGCTGAACCTGCTCGGCCTGTACCTGCGGCTCCGGCGCCGCCGGTATCACGGTCGCCCTCTGCCCGGGTACGGCACCAGGCGCAGGTGGACCTGCGGCCCTGGACGGCGCCTCCTTGACGCGCGGGGCCGGAGCCGCAGCCTGGCGAACAGGCTCTGTCGGGACCGAGGGCGGCGGCTTCATGACGGCTGTTGCCTGAGACGGCTGCTGGGGAGCTTCGGCCTTCGGTCGGTGCGGCCCCTTCTGCCCAACCGGGCTTGCTCGTTCGGCCGGTGTGATTCGTTCAGACAGGGGCGTGGCCTCGGACACCGTCTTCGCTTCGACGGACTTGGGTCGAGCGGGTCTGGGCGTTGGTGTCTCGGGAACCGGCGCCGGCGCTTCAGCCTTTCCCGTCCTGGGACGTTTACGTTCTACCGGCGTCACGCGGGTCGATGCGGGCACCTCGTGTGATTTGGGCTTCGGCCGACCTTTCTTCTCGCGCGCAGCAACATCCAGGAGCGATCTCACCTGATCCTCGTCGACGTTACTGCTGTGACTCTTGAGGTGCAGGCCGGACTGCTCAAGCCGCTCAAGCAGCTCTTTACTTGATATCCCAAGCGCTTTCGCCAGATCGTACGCCCTTATCATTCCCACGTCGGATTACCCCCGCGCCTTCCGAGGCCCCGCGGTCTCCTCAACTTGTCGATCTGACCACGCGGCCTCTCTCGTCTTCGCTGCTGCCGGTATGTTGTTCAGCACCGACATCAGCGCCCCCGCAAAGTGCGGGTCCATTACCGCAATGCAGGCTCGAGGGGCGCCTCCCACAGCGGCCCCCAATTCCGTCTTCCCCATGGCCTGCATCCATACCACGCCGACCTGTGCGGCCACATGTCTTACCTTCGCGATCGAGTTCGCCGATGCGTCTGTCGCAGCCAAGATCAATCTGGCCGAATGACGCTTGACGGCCGAATCTACCGCTTCTGCGCCTGAGGCGATCTTACCCGCCCGCCGCGCAAGGCCCAGGAGCGCCGTCACCTTACGAGCCACACCCTCTCGAATCAACCCCTCCAGGGTCTCGACAGTCAGTGGCGCCACCGCTGTCTTGAGGCAGCGGGCAAACTCACCCCTCTTCACCGCCTGTTCCAGGCAGGGACGACGCGGACAGACATAGGCCCCACGTCCCGATCCGCCGCCAAGATCCACATTGAGTCTTCCATCCCCTGCAGGATACAGACGAATGAGCTCTCGTTTCGGTCGGCTGGTGCGACAGGCGACACACGAACGGAAAGGCTCGGCCCCCATCTACTCATCTCCAGAGGCGAGGGCCGCCTTCGCAGCCTCAATCAATTTCTGGGCCGTCTTTGGCCCAATCCCCTCCACCTGGACCAGGGCGTCGTCCGAGGCATGGGCCAGTTTCTGACAACTGTCCAGCCCGGCCTCAATCAAGCGATCGGCCAACTTCTCTCCTACACCCAGCACTTTCGCCAACTGCGGGATCTCCTCGGTCGAACGCTCCGCCGCCGGCACCTGACCCTCGATCGCCGGCTGAATCGGCTCCTCAGGTGCCCTCTGAACCTCCCCTCGACCCTTGACATCGACCTTCCATCCCAGCAGCTTCGCCGCCAACCGGGCATTCTGTCCCCTTTTGCCGATAGCGAGGGAGAGCTGGCCGTCGGCCACTAACACATGAAGCGTATGGGTCGCCTCGACAACCTCGACACTCTCAATCTCGGCCGGCGCAAGCGCACTTCGGACAAAGGACGCCGGATCGTCTTTCCAGGTAATGACATCGACCTTCTCGCCCATCAGCTCCCTGACGATGGCCTGAATCCGACTCCCACGATAGCCCACACAGGCGCCTACCGGATCGACATTGCTGTCTCGCGAGGCGACCGCTACCTTGGCTCGTTCGCCCGCATCTCGGGCAACTGCCTTGATCTCGACAATCCCTTCGTAGATCTCCGGAACTTCGATCTCGAGCAGCTTGGCCAACAGCCCGGGATGCGTTCGCGAGAGCACGACCTGTGATCCACGGGGGAGTTTCTTCACATCCAGCACGTACGCTCGAATCCGATCGCCAACTCTGTAATCCTCACGGGGAAGTTGTTCTCTTGGCGGGAGAACGGCCTCAGCCTTCCCGAGATTGACGATGACGTTACCCTTGGCCACCCGCTGTACGACACCGCCCACCAATTCACCCACCCTGGCCCGAAAGGCCTGAAAGACGCTCTCCCGCTCAGCCTCTTTGACTCGCTGAATGATCACCTGCTTTGCGGTCTGGGCGGCAATCCGGCCGAACTCTTTCGCCTGCACCTCGAACTTGACCTCGTCGCCAGGTTGGGCCCCGGGATGAAGTCGTTGAGCCTCTTCAACGGAGGTCTCGACGTGGGGGTTCATAACCTGCTCGACGACCTTCCGCACTGCGTACAGCTTGAAGCAACGCGCCTGTCGGTCGAACTCTACGCGCAGGTCGAGGGCCGTCCCCAGCGTCTTGCGGGATGCTGAAAGGATCGCCGCGCTGACCGCCTCGATCAGCACCGCCGAGTCGATCTCTTTCTCTCGCCCGACCTGTTCTATGACCTGCAGTAAATCGATGCCCATTTTTTAATACCAGGGT
>DIDN01000037.1 GCA_002418185.1 Deltaproteobacteria bacterium UBA5799 | reverse complement strand
CATCGAGCTCGAACTCGCGCGTCGTGTCCGGCTCATGCTTTCCGGCGGGCTCGGCATCGTAAGCCGCCCGCCGCTCAGGGTCGCTCAGGACCTCGTAGGCCTCGTTTATCCTGGCTATGAGCTGCTCTTTCTCCTCCGGCGTATAGAGGGAATAGAGAGCTGCCGAGTCCCCGCTGAGGTCCGAGATAGCCCGCCCGTACGCTTCTTCTATCTCGGAGGAGGACACCCCCGGGGCTATATCGAGGAGCCCGTAATAATCGTCCTTGAACCTCTGGCTCATGTCTGCTGTAGCCCCCTTGCGGCCTTCTGCTCGACTTTCCCCTGCTCGACAGAGACCAGTTTCCGGAAGCAGGACGTGAGCGAGAGGGCCGCCGCTGTGCCAGGATAGTTCCGGACAAGCAGTTTTCTCGTCCGGACCGAGTCCTCTATCAAGGTGTCCTGGCAGATATCGCCCAGGTGGTTGAAACGTACGCCGAAGTAGCTCAGGCAGGCCCGCTGCATATGCGGCCCGATGGTGCGGTCCTCCGGAAGCCTGGTCCTGTTAACGATCAGGTGAGCTCCCATTCCGCCAAGTATTTCCTCGGGAGCCGCTTCGCCACCGGCGCTCAGCCGGAAGTTTTTGATGAACTCCGAGACGGTGCTTATCTTCGGGTCGCGCTCGAGGGCGGCCTTGAGCATCTCCTTCAGACGCCCGGGCTCGCCCGAGTTTATGACCGCCCGTATCCTCCTGAGGAAGAGGCATTTCATGAACCTGTACGTGTTCTCTATTGATGTCGGCTCTGGCGTGGTGACCAGAACACCCTCGTCGGACATGAGAAAACAATCGAGCACCTCCGGGGAAGTGCCAGGCGAAAGGTCCAGGACGATATGGTCATAGTCGAGCTCCGATACCGCCGTCTGGAGGCGCGCAAGGTAAGAGGCTTTCATATCGGCTATATTGAGCGAGTCCATGGCCCCTGTAACTATGTCGAGGTCCTGTATCCCGGTCCCGGTTACGACCCTTCGGATATCGGTGATATCCGCTTTAAGGAAGCTCGAAAGGGAAAGGTTCGAGCCTGTTATGCCGAAAAGGGTATGCAGGTTGGCTGCGCCGAAGTCAGCGTCTATAAGCAAAGTCCTCTGTCCGGAGCCGGCAAGGAGCGCTCCGAAGTTCGCCGCTACGATGCTCTTTCCCACTCCGCCCTTGCCGCCGCCCACGGTCCATATGCGCGAGGCGGGCCGTGGCCCTCTCCCGACTATGGAAAGGCGACCCGGGGCTGCTTCCCCTTCCGGCTCCGGCTTTTTCTTCCTGCCGAGGAATCTGGCGAAAAAGCTCATCTCCTCCGGCCTCCGGTCGCTTTGGCGAACCTGCCTTTCCCGGCGTCCGGCTCCGGCTGGAAAGCCGGGATCGAGGCAAGGACCTGGAATTCGAGCAGGTCCTCGAACTCCTCGGGTTTTCTGAATACCGGGCTCATGTGCTCCAGCAGGAATATTATCCCGAACCCGAGCGCCACACCCATTGCGCCTCCGGCAAGGGTAATAAGGTTTCTCTTCGGCTTGTAGGGATTCTCCGACAGGTTTGCCGGGTCAATTATCCTGAACCGTTCGCCTTTTTGCCTTTTCTCGAGGTTCTCGGCAAGTCGCGCGTTCAGGCTCTTTTCGAGCAGGTTCTGGTAGTTGGTGAATGATATCTGATAGTTCCTGTTGAGGTCCGTAAACCTCTGTTCGTTCGCAGGGGTCTCCTCGACCCTCCTTTCAAGCGCGCGAATGTTCTCGTTCAATTCGCGCTCCCTTGTCCTGAGGGAGCGTAGCTGCGATTCAACCGAAACGAGGTTGTTATAGGCGTCGGGGTTTCTTATCTCAGGCCCCGGGAGTTCTACCGCCTGGCTTTCGGCAGCCCCCGTCCTGTTCGACGCAAGGAGGTTCCCAAGCTCCTTGAGCCTGTTCCTTATTATGATTACGTCAGGGTAGTTATCGTTATACTGCGAAAGTAGCTGCGTAAGCTCCCTTTGCAGGCCTTCCATCTCCACCGCCAGCGGGTTGACATGGGGGCCGGATACGGCGCCGACAGGAGAATTAAACTGGGTTTCGAGCTGTACTTTCCTGTCTTCAGCGCTTTTTATCTCGATCCGCACCGCCTGAAGGTCGAGCTGGAGCCTGTCGAGCGTCCTCAGGTTGGCCTCAAGCTGCTGCGGAAGCCCTCCCATGTATTTTTCCTTGAACTCCCTTACCGCGCGCTCCTGTGCCTCAAGCTCGCTCTTGGCCCGCGCCAGCTCGTCGGCTAGGAACTCCGAGGTCCCCTCGGCGTACATCTCTCTCCGTTTGAGGTTCTCGTTTATGAACATGGAAGCGAGGGCGCTCGTGACCTGCATCGTTGTATAAGGGTCGGTGCCTGAATAGCTTATGCTGAACGCGTCCTCTGCCCTCCTCTCGCCCAAGAGGTTTACCTCGATGCTGGAAGCAAGCCTGAAGAGCGCGTTTTCCCGGCTGATGGGTCTGGCCATGTCGAAACCCATCTTGGCCGCGGCCCTTTCAACGAGGCCGTCGTTCGTCTGGTACAGGCCGAACTCGTTAATGATGCGCTCAAGGTTCGGCCTGCTGAGTATTTGCTGGCGGATGGTATTGAGGCGCTGGTTGAAGGGAGTGACGTCCGTCGGGGTCACATAGGATGTCGACACCTGCTGCTGCTCGACAAGTATCAGCGTCTTTGAGAGATAGTACGAGGGCATGAGCCAGGCCGCCAGCGCGGCTATGACGGTGCCCAATGAGGCAAGAGCGATTACCAGCCACTTGCGCCTGTATGCCGCCTCAAGAAACGATATGAGATTGAAGTTCTCCATGTCAGAGCCTGTGTTCGCCGTGGACCGTCAGGTTAAGGTAAAGGGAGTTCCGCTCCATTTCCGCGCCTGCAATTCCGTCGGAAAGCTGGTTGAAGTGGCTTACGCCGGCGCCGACAGCTGCCCAGGGAAGGGGCTTCCAACTGATGCCCACGTCGGCCGAATACGACTGTAAGTCGACCGTGCCAGCCGGTTCCGAGTTGTTCATGGCATAAGCGACGCGTACGGACATGGAAGCAGATTCGCTTAAATGCCGGGTCAGGACCGCGGAAACGGTGTCGTTTATATTGAGCTCGTCCGATAGCCCCGAGCTGTTCGATACGGATCTCGAATAGGCCGCCGACACGGAGCCCCTGCGGAACGACTTTGAAATCCCCGCTGCCGCGGTCCAGTCGAGATGGTCGCCAAGGCCCGTTGAGTAGGTCATGCCTGCGGAAATACCGTACGTAAGGCTCTCCGAGTGCCGGGTCGAGAAGCCCGCGCTGAGAGAATGGGTCTCTGTCCCGGTCGACGCGTCGGAATCGTAGGTGATCTCCGTGAACCCGTATGCCGGGGTAATGCTCGTCCTTTCAGTCCACCGGAACTCCCCGGCTGCCCCGGCCGAGTACGTTTTGCTGTCAACGGCGGAAGGGTCCTCGAACTCAAGGGCGTTCCCGGAAAGCGAGAGGCTGCCGGCGAGCCTGGGGCTTATCGTATAGGAGCCGCGGATAAGCCCGTTGTGCGAGCGGACAGCGGTGGTCCGGAACGCTTCGATGCCTGTCAGGGTCACTTCCCTCGGCTCCCTCGTGTAGGTGAAATCGTATCCTGCATTCAGCTCTGTCAAAGGAGAAACCCTCATCTCCAGCCCGACAGTCCCCCTGTGGGCTGTCCAGTCCCTGTCCCGGCCGTTGAGGTAGTAGTTTCCGGTAAACCCGTATCCCGCATTGAACGCGGCGTTCATGCCCTTTTTTTCCAGGTCGAGCCTGGGAGACGCCTTCAGGATACTGTCATCCCCTCCGCCGCTCCCGACAGCGGCAGCGCCGGAGTTGGATTCGAACCGGTACTCGGTCGTAAGCGCCGGAGTTGCGACCCATGCGCATGCCTGCCCGGCCCAGAGGAGCAGCAGAAAGCCGGCCAGTGTCAGCCTACGGTACAAAGATCGTATCTCCCGGCCTGAGGTACTCGTTCGCGCGGCTCTCTTCGTCATAGACCAGGTCGTCGAACTTGACCTGGATCTTGTCGTCGAGCCCGTCGGGCCGCTTCCTTATAAGCACTATTCTGTTCTTGGACGCGAACTGGCTGAAGCCCCCGGCCAGAGAAAGCGCCTGCAGCACCGTCGTCCTGGACCTCAGGGTGTAACCCCCGGGCACCTGCACCTGCCCGAGGATGAATACCTTGTAGCTGTTTACGTCTTGCACTATCACGGAAGCGACCACGGCGCTCTGCTGATATTCCTTGAGCCTTTTAACGATTTCCTCCCGGAGTTCCTCGGGCGTAAGGCCGGCTGCCCCGAGCTCGCCTATGAGCGGCAGGGATATCCTGCCGTCGGGCCTCACCGTGACCTGTCTGGAGAGCTCTGTGTTCCTCCAGACCACTATCTCGAGTATGTCCTCAGGGCCTATCAGGTATCCGGGCCCGTCCTCCTCCGCGGCGGCAACAGGCGCGTTGGCCAGGAGGATTGAAAAAATTACGAATGTGAACGCCTTAAGGACGCGTCTTGACAACATGATTTCCCCTCAGATGAACTTGAACCCTGCCATCGCCAGCCCCGGAAGCGGCGACTTGGTCCATACGGCCCTTGCGTACCGGTGGATGTCCAGTTCTTCGATATCTATCGAAACCACCGTGTTCATGGCTATGCGCTCCGGGCAGGAAACCCTCGCCCCGGACCGCGAGTAATCGAGCAGGTCGGCCTGGCAGCTCTTTTTCCCCAGCCTAAGGACGAACTTCCTGCTCGCGGCGGTCCTGTTCTCACCCCTTTTTTCATGATGCAGGTATCCGCAGTAAGGGCAGGCCAGCGGGGTCTCGACGAACCAGATGAAGGCCTTCCCGCAAGACGGGCAGACACGCGTACTGGTAATGTCCTTTGATTTTTTCAAAAGGCAATTGCCCTTACAACGTATTTTGGACTGCCTATGATAGTCGCGGTCAGGGGAGTTGGCAATCCTTCAAAGGTATACAAAATCATGGAAGAGGTAGTACAACCTTTTCAGGGTGGAGTCGTCCTTTGGTTGTACAGGCAGGGATTGCAGCCGGCTCGCCGGGGCCGGGTCCCGAAGCAACGGGTCATGAAAAAATGTTTTCAATACGCCGGATTACGGCCAGGCGGGACAGGGAGGGTGTTTTATAACGTATTCCTAAGGTTGTGGTTGTTCATGGCGTGGTTCTTGATTGCATAGCTTATGAGCTCGGAGCGGGCCTTGATGTTCAGCTTCTGGAAAATCCTGTTCAGGTGCGTTTTTACGGTTGTCTCGCTTATGTTCAGCTGCTGGGCTATCTCCTTGTTCCTCAGCCCCTTGCCCGTAAGCTTGACTATTTCCTTTTCCCTGGGCGAAAGGGTGTTTTTCTCGCTCCCCAGCGCGTTTATGCCGTGGAGTATGTTCTTGAAGGTCTGCTTGTCGAGCCAGATGTCGCCTTTCGAGACGGCCTTTATCGCCTTTATGAGGAGTTCCGGGCTCGAATCCCCAAGGAGGACCCCGTTTATCTTCTTTCTGAGCACTGCTGAGACGAGGTTCTCCCTGCCACAGTCAGTATCAACGAGTATGAAAAATGGCCTTTTTACGGCTTCGTCGAGGCCTGTGAACGAATTGTGCAGGGTCATGAAATCAGTAATGACAACCGAGGGACCCAGGGACTGAAGCTCCGCATCGGAGTATTCCTTCCCGGGCGCAAGTATTTTGAAGACGGAGATTTCCTTTTCGGGTTCTATTAGCTTGGCAATCCCTTTGGACAAAAGGATATTGCTCATCGCGACTACGACCTGCGTCAACTCCAACCTCCGCTGCACCGATATTCAATCATATATTGAAAACAGGGTGTGTTCCAGCATGCATCCTAAAACAGAATAGCACATTTTTCAAAAAAGGAAAATAGAGGAACCGGTCGACTCTACCCTATATTTCGGAAGAAACATAAAAATATCAAATTTTTTTGGTCCGGACGACAAGAGCGAGCATACGGGCCTGCTCACCCTATTACGACAAGGGCAATGGCGAAATCACTTGTGTATGAAAGGCTCAGGTGGACGTCCCTGCCCGCAACCAGGCTTCCAGGTCCTTTGCCCAGCTTGAAACCCGGAGGACCGCCGCGCATTGCCGTAATCTCTATGTCCTTTAGCCGTACGCCTGACAGGACGCCCTTTGAGATGGCCTTGACAAACGCCTCCTTGGCCGCGAACCTGCCAGCCAGATGTCTCTCAGGCACTCTCATTGAAAACGCCCTCTTGATCTCGCAGTCGGTAAAGACCGATCTGAGAAACCGGGCGTTTGAGAAAGACCTTTCTGCCCTTTTCAGGGACACTATGTCTATTCCCGTAGAAAAGTTGCCCACAGACCGGTTCCGGCTCCCTTCGATCTGGCTTGATATCGGTATGGGGGTCCTCAGGCCGAATTATATCAACATATCGCAGGCCTGGCAAATGGAACCGGCTCTTGCTCCCGGGCCGCGACAGGGGGTTTTTGCGTATCCTTCTATTTATACACCAGCTTGAGGACCAGGATCACGAGCGAGAAGACGAGCGAGACCGAATTGGCTACGACGACCGGGACGGAGCCTATCTTGATCCCGTATATTATCCATATGGTTATCCCTGCGGAGAGGAGCAGGAACATCGCGAACGAAACGTCTTTTGTAGAGCGGGTCTTTATCGTCTTGACCACCTGGGGGAAAAACGACGCGGTAGTAAGGGTGCCACCCAGGAGCCCAAGCAACGTTATCGAGTCCATCCGGAACCTCCGGTAATCGCAATAATCATCTTATTCTATTTGATTGTGCGGAGAGTTGCAAAGGCAAAACAAGCCGCGAATGAGAACTGTACTTGGGTACAGTTCTCATTCGCCATCCGCGTGTGCATATAATGCGGGTGTTCTGTGGGGTTTTGCGTGAGTCAAACCCCTGTAAGGCGCCCGGGCCGGAGCGGGGTTGGGGGCGGGCCCGGCCCGGGCGCCTTACAGGGTGAAAGGCAGGCGAGCTGTGTGCTCCTGCCTTTTTTTCATGGTGCAGGCATCGTGTCCGAAGGTGTCTTCCCGGCAATTTTCTGCCCCCACTGCTTGGCCCCTGATACTAATCGCTTGACTGGAAATTTCCAGATGTTAAAATCTTTGGACTGACAGGTGGCCGCGTCGCTTCATTTCACCTGTTACGATTTCGCAAGGGATTTTCAGGCACTTCGTTCCTTTCCTCAAAGCATACGCGCCCGTGGCTCAGCTGGACAGAGCATCTGACTACGAATCAGAGGGTCGGGGGTTCGAATCCCTCCGGGCGCGCCAAATTTTCTCAATATAGAAGTTCACTCCCATTATTGCAGTGTTTTTCAGCCCGCGACTCCATTGACCCCTGCCCGTATAAATGTTACCATCAAGACAGGGGTTTTTACATGGACAGCCGCTGCAAGTTCCTTACGATAATCAAGAAAGAGAACGGACAGGAGAGCTGGTTCTGCTACAACCAGTACGAGAAAAGGAAGCTTATCCAGTCGTGTTTTCTTAAGACCGGCCCGTGCAGGTATTCGAACGGGCCTTTCCCGCCTGAGGGGGATTCGCCGGGCCTCAAGCATCGGAAGGAAGATGGGGGCTGAAAGGCTCAGGTATCGCCAAAATCCGGTTTAAAAGGGGCTTCGAGGCCCTTTTTTTAAGGGCCCGCGGGAAGGGGCAATAGAGTATAATTTCTCTCAGGACGGCTCCTTATCTTTCACTTTCTCCAGTTCTTCCCGAAGGACTTCCGTTTCCGCCTCTATCTGCTTGACCTCGGCAATGAGCCTCTGCACTTCAGGCCTCTTGAGCGGGTCCTCCTCAAGCCGCTTCTCCGCTTCGTACACTATGCCGCCTATCTCCCTCAAGCGCTTCTCGGCTTCCCTGTTTAGGTTGTGGAGCTTGAGGCGGAGCTTGCCGGACTGGGCGCTCTCCTTCAAGGCAGTCCAGCCTTCTTCGACCGCCTTCCTGATCTCCTCGTTGACGCTGTCCAGAAAACTCATTTCCCCTCCCTTCCTCCATCCGTAAAAACGGGTTGCGACCGACGACCGTCGCCGGGCATTATCCCGGAACCGGCGAACCGCGCCTTCAAAGCACCTGTAAACGCAGGTTGCTGGTTGAAAATCCCCGATAATAAATCACCGCATTCATCCCCGTGTCAAGGCGAATCGTACCCTTAAGCGGAGCTGGAGTTTCGTGTGCCGGAATAGGCCCGGGTTTGCCGAAGTCTTCAATTTCCTTTGCATTCCAGGGAGTTTTAAAGTATACTCACCTGAAAACCGGAACGCCTTGGGTAAACATGAAGACAGCCGCTATAATAAACGGGAAGGAAATCGCCGCCCAGGTAAGGGCCGAGTTGAAGTCCGAGATACTGGCCCTTAAGGAGGAGTCCGGCATAGTCCCGGGCCTCACGGTGGTCCTGGTGGGAGAAAACCAGGCCTCACAGCTCTATGTCAGGAACAAGGTCAAGGCCTGCGAAGAGGTCGGCATACGGTCGGACAGGCACACCCTCCCGGAGTCTACCTCCCAGGACGAGCTGCTCCGTCTCATAAGGGACCTGAACGCCGACAGGGATGTCCACGGCATACTCGTCCAGCTCCCGCTCCCGAAACACATTAACGAGGAGACGATACTCGAAGAGATATCGCCGGGCAAGGACGTCGACGGCTTCCATCCATACAACATCGGGCGGCTCATGATAGGTAACCCGGTTCTGCAGCCCTGCACCCCTTTCGGTGTAATGCGCCTCATAGACTCGACCGGTATCGACCTTTCGGGCAGGGACGCGGTCGTCATCGGCAGGAGCAACATAGTCGGCAAGCCCATGTCCATGATGCTCCTCCGGAGGAACGCGACCGTTACCATATGCCATTCCAAGACGAGGGACCTGTCGGACAGGGTCCGCGCCGCGGACGTCGTCGTGGCGGCAGTCGGCAGGGCCGAGTTCGTCCGGGGCGACTGGATAAAGGACGGGGCAGTGGTCATCGATGTCGGCATAAACCGGAACCCCGAAGGCAAGCTCGTAGGCGACGTGGATTTCGAGGGCGCGTCAAGGCGGGCAGGCTTCATAACCCCGGTCCCGGGCGGAGTGGGCCCCATGACCATAGCCATGCTCCTCAAGAACACGGTGGAGGCCGCGAAACGAAGCGCCTGAAAGGCAGGCTGCGGGAATGTGTCCTTTTTTTTCATCCGCGCGTTCAAGTTCGCTTTTGCTCGATATTTTATTAAAACCCGGCTCTCATTCCCTTTGAAATGATAATCACGGAAAAGAAGGACATACAGGAGATACTCGGGTCTCTCGACGGCAAGAAGACAGTGTACCTCTTTGGCTGCAACTCCTGCGCAGAGCAGTGCTCGACTGGCGGTAAAAAGGAGCTCGAGGAGATGGCGCGCGTACTCGAGGAGAACGGCATAAGGGTCCTGGGGAGCTCGCTCCCGGAAGAGACCTGCTACAGGCAGCTCGTTTTGAAGGCCTACAGGGAGAACGAGACGCTCAGGGAGGCCGAGGCAGTGCTTGTGCTCGCATGCGGGGCAGGGGTCCGGACGGTCGCGGACGTCGCCGAAGAGACCCAGCCCGTTCTCCCGGCCCTGGACTCGAACTACCTGGCGACCGTAGAGCGGGTGGGCAGGTTCTTCGAGGGGTGCTCGCTCTGCGGGGAATGCGTGCTGGCCGCAACCGGCGGCATCTGCCCGCACACCGAATGCCCGAAGGGCCTCCTTAACGGCCCGTGCGGGGGCGTTGCCGACGGCATGTGCGAGGTCAACATGGAATGCGAGTGCGCCTGGGTGCGCATATACAGGAGGCTTGAGAGGCAGGGCCGCCTGGACCTCCTGAGGAAAACGGCGCCCCCAAAGGACCATTCAGTCGGCATAAGGCCGAGGAAGACCCTTTTGAGGGAGCCGGCGAGGCCCGCAGGCCGTAAGATTTGACCGGGAGGCCTTTCCGGGGACTCTACGCTGCGTTCCCTGAGGCGCCTTGACAGGAGCAGGAAGACCCTTCCGGATGGTCGGGGGGCCAGCGGAACTTTTTCCCTTCAATTTACGTTTTATTCCCGATGCTTAACCTCCGAACACTGACCCTCCTGGTCTCGTCGCTGACCTTATTTCTGAGCGCGCCAGCCGGCGCTGAGTCGCTTGAGCTTGGCTTCAGAAAGGGCCTTCTCATGCTCCTTGACAATAACCTCGACCTGGGCGTAAGGAGGCTCGAGCCGAGCGCGGTCGACGCAAGGATCCTCGGCGCCTACGGGGCCTTCGACCCGGTCGCCTTCGGCTCGCTCTCAAGACAGGACACTACCACCCCCTTGAGCTCGCGTTCGAGCGTTGCCGCGGGCGGGCTCCGTTCGATAGAGTCCGAGTCCTGGTACCTGAACGCAGGCATTACCGGGCAGGCCGGCCTCGGCACACAGTACACGCTCGATGTGGCGTCTTCCTGGACAGCGGACACGTTGAGCGGGCAGGAGTTCGAATACGAGTCCTTCACCGGGGTCTCGGTCCGCCAGCCGCTCATGAGGGGCTATGGCGACTCGAACCTCCTCGAGATAAACCTCTTGAAGAAGGACAGGGAGATATCGGAAGAGCAATTCAGGCGCGCCCTGCTTGACGCGGCGGCCCTTTACGGCGAGGCCTGGTGGGGGCTCATGAACGCACGGAGGGCGCTGGATGTGCGGGCAGAGTCGCTCGGGCTCGCGGAGGCCCTGCTCGAGGCGGGCAGGAAGCGCCTCGAGGCGGGCGTCATCTCCCGGCTCGATCTCTTGCAGGCCGAGGCGGCGGTTGCGTCGAGGAAAGAGGACGTGCTCATAGCGAGGAAGTCGGTACAGGCCGCCGAGCGCTCGCTTAAATCGCTCATCGCCGGCGACCCCTACATGATGGCCGGAACGGAGGTGGTCCCAACAGGCGACGGGACATTAAAACCGTCCGGAGAGGGACTCGAAGCCTCGGTTGCAAAGGCCCTTGAGGCCAGGCCGGAGTACATCGAGGCCCGCACCGCCCTCGAAAGGAACAGCATCCAGGCGAGATACGCGAGGAACCTCGGCTACCCTGCCGTGGACGTAGAGGCCAGGTTCGGGTATAGCGGCCTCGGCGAGTCGTTCTCAGACTCGTTCGGCGGGATAGACGCCAACCCGCAATGGATGCTTGGGCTCGCTTTCAGCTACCCGCTCGGCAACAGGACAGCCAGGGGCTCGCAGGAGGCCGCCGGCGTCGAAGCGCTCCAGCTTAAGATGCTCCTTAAGCGCATGGAGCAGAACATCGTCCTCGGGCTCGACGAGGCCCTGAAGGCCGTAGACACGGATAGAAAAAGGCTGGAGGCCGCGGACGAATCGGTGGCGCTCGCCGAGGAAACGCTCGCCGCAGAGGAGAGGAAGCTCGAGGCCGGAAGGTCCACGACCTTCAACGTGCTGAGGATACAGGACGACCTCCTCCAGTCGAGGCTCAAGCGCCTGGACGCGGTCTCGGGCTATAACCTGTCGCTCCTCCGGTTCTACAGGGAAAAGGGGACCCTCATCGAGGAGCTGGGCATAAACATAAAAGACGCTTCAGAGGTGAGATGAAAAAAAAGGCATTTTACGCGCTCGGGGCCGCGGTCGTCCTGGCAGTCGCTGCGGCATTCTGGCTGAGCTTCGGGGAAGACCAGGGGGCTGAGGTGAGGAAGACCGCAAGGGCCGGGTTAGGGGAACTGAGGATCGAGGCGGCGGCAAACGGCGTCATAAACCCCGAGGTCGAGGTCATCGTCAAGAGCAAGGCCGGAGGGGAGATAATAGACTTCCCCTTCAATGAGGGCGACCTGGTGAAAAAAGGCGAGGTGGTCGTAAGCCTCGACCCCGCAACCGAGGAGGCCAGGATGAAGCAGGCCGAGGCCGTGCTCCTCATGGCCGAGGCGAGGCTTGAAAAGGCCGGGATAGCGCTGAAGGACTCAGAGGTCAGGCTCTCGAGGCAGAAAAGGCTCTACGAGGACGGCATCGTCTCGAGGCAGGAACTCGACGATTCCGAGATCGCTTTCGAGAAGGCCGGGGCAGACGTGAAGCTCGCGGAGGCCGAGCTCATGCAGTCCGGCGAGGCGCTCAGGGAGGCCAGGGACAGGCTCGCGGACACGAAGATAAAGGCGCCCTTCACCGGGACGATCTTGAAGAAGTTCGTGGACAGGGGGCAGGTGATATCCTCGACCATCTCGTCGGCCTCGGACGGCACCCAGATTTTCAGCATCGCCAACCTCGACCACATCTTCGTCACGGCGCACGTGGACGAGGTGGATATATCGAAGATCATGCCGGGGCAGGAGGTCGAGGTGATGGCCGATTCGCTTCCCGGAAGGAAGTTCCGCGGGACTGTGGAGCGGGTCGCTCCCAAGGGCAGGACCGAGATGGCGGTTACGGTCTTCGACGTGGTCGTGAGGGTCACGGACGAGGGCAAGGCGCTCCTCAGGCCCGGCATGACCGCGGACGTAAAGATCGTGACGAGAACGAGGAGCGGCGTTCTGCTCGTGCCGAGGGCGGCCATAAAGACGCTCAACAGGAAGACCGGGGTGTATCTGGTCAACGGCAGTGAAGAGGAGTTCGTGCAGGTGGAAACGGGCGAGACCGACGGCACTCTGATAGAGGTAAGGTCCGGCATCGGCGACGGCGCCGAGGTCGTAACGTCGCCGGTAAGCCCTGACAAGGGGAAGGACAGCCGGAGGAGAAGGTTCCTTATCTGAGCGCCAGAGACGGAAGCCTCCCGCATTTCATTCGGATGATAGAGCTTAAGGGGATAACAAAGACCTATTTCCTGGGCGGCCAGCGCGTGGAGGCCCTCTCCTCCGTGGACCTCCGCATAGGTAAGGGCGAGTTCGTGTCCATAATGGGTCCCTCGGGGAGCGGCAAGTCCACGCTCATGAATATCATAGGGTGCCTCGACAGGCCCACCAGCGGGGCATATACCCTTAACGGCATCAGGGTCGAGGAGATGGACGACGACGGCCTCGCGGCCGTGAGGAACAGGAACATCGGTTTCGTGTTCCAGAGCTTCAACCTCCTTGCAAAGCAGACCGCGCTTGAGAACGTTGAGCTTCCGCTCCTGTACGCCGGGGTGGAGGGGGCGGCCCGGATGGCGGCCGAGGCCTTGAGGGAGGTCGGGCTGGAGAACAGGATGGGGCACAGGCCGAACGAGCTCTCGGGCGGGCAGAAGCAGAGGGTGGCGATAGCGCGGGCCATAGTCATGCAGCCGCCCATAATACTCTGCGACGAGCCCACCGGCAACCTCGATTCAAGGACGGGAGCGGAGGTCATGGAGCTCTTCAGGGACCTCCACGGGAAAGGCTCGACGCTCGTGGTCGTCACGCACGATAACGAGATAGCCGCGCACTCCGGAAGGGTCATAACGATAAAGGACGGCAGGGTGCTCTCCGAAGCTTGAGAGGAGGCGTTTGCTTCCAGCCGAACCCGGTAAATAATGGTACTCGCACAGGTCATAAAAGTGGCGTTCAGGGGCATCCTGGCGAACAAGATGCGCACCGCGCTCACCATGCTCGGCATAATAATAGGCGTCGCTTCGATTATATCCATGCTTTCGATAGGCGAGGGCGCCAAGCAGCAGGTCATGGAGTCCATTTCCAGGTTCGGCACCAACCTGCTGCGGGTCCGCCCGGGCGCGGCAAGGATGGGGCACATAAGGACCGGGGCGGTCGAGACCCTCACCCTGAAGGACGCCGAGGCCATAGCCAGGGAGGTGCCCGGCATAAGGGCCGTCTCTCCTGTCGTTGGCCGCTCAAGCCAGGTCAAGTACGGGAGCAGGAACACGAACACCAGGATAACCGGCACAAACACCGAATATCCCGGCATAAATAATTTTCAGGTTGCGGAAGGGCATTTCCTGGACGAAACTGATATCAAGGTGATGAGAAGGGCCGCGGTGCTCGGCAATACCGTGAGAAAGGACCTTTTCGGGGACAGTCCCGCCCTCGGGGAGGAAATAAAGATAGAGGGGCAGACGTTCACGGTCATAGGCGTAATGCTTCCAAAGGGACAGAGCTCATGGTCAGACCCGGACGACCAGGTCTTCGTCCCCATATCGACCGCCCAGAGGCGGCTCTTCAGCCAGGTATACCTCAACGACATAAACATCCAGGTCGAGGACGCGGCCCTGATACCCGGGGTGAAAGAGGACATCGAGCGGCTCCTCCGTGAACGGCACAGGACCGCCCCTGGGGCCGTCTCGGACTTCACCATACGGGACTTTACCGAGATGGTAAGGACGCTGGAGGAGACGTCCCGCACCTTCACGGTGCTCCTTTCCGGCATCGCAGCCGTGTCGCTCCTCGTGGGCGGCATCGGGGTCATGAACATAATGCTCGTTTCAGTGACCGAGCGGACCAGGGAAATAGGCGTGAGAATGGCCGTCGGCGCCAGAAGGAGCGACATCCTGAAGCAGTTCCTCATCGAGGCGCTCGTCATAACCGTAACCGGCGGGCTCATAGGGATCGCCGCGGGCTCGTCCATGGCGGTCCTCCTATCGAGGTTCGGCGAGTGGGAGACGGTGATTACAATCTGGTCCGTCGGGCTGGGTTTCGTTTTTTCCGCGCTCGTGGGCCTGGTATTCGGCATATACCCGGCGCGGAAGGCCTCGCTCATGGACCCAATAGAGGCTCTAAGGTATGAGTAGGCAACGGTCAAGGGGCACAAGGTCCAGGGCCGCCTTCGTTTACTCCGACAGGTTCGGCTCCTTTTACTACGGCATAGACCATCCCATGAAGCCGGTGAGGCTCCGCCTCACCTATGAGCTGATTAGAGAGATGGGCCTTTTGGGCCTCAACTCGTCGTGCGTCGTCGAAGCCGCACCGGCAAGCGACTCGGAGCTCCTTCTTTTCCATACCCCGGATTACGTGAGGGTCCTCAGGGAGGCGAATACCGGGATAATCCCGGTGGGCGGGTCGCTCCACGGCCTGGGGTTCGCGGACAACCCGGTCTTCAACGGCATGTACGAGTGGTCCGCCCTCTCTGCCGGCGCCTCTATCCAGGCCGCGGAGCTGGTGGCAGAGGGCAAGGCCGAGGCCGCGTTCAACATCGCAGGCGGGCTCCACCACGCCATGCCGAACAGGGCCTCGGGGTTCTGCTACATAAACGACGCAGCGGTGGCCATAAAATACCTCGTAAACCTCGGAAAGCGAGTGGCCTATGTTGACGTGGACGCCCACCACGGCGACGGGGTCGAGTACGCCTTCTACGACACGGACAGGGTGCTCACCGTGTCGCTGCATGAGAGCGGCCAATGGCTCTTTCCGGGCACCGGGTTCGTTACGGACATAGGGGTGGGCAGCGGCAGGGGCTTTTCCATCAATATGCCGCTTCCTCCCTCGACCGGCGACGAGCTTTTCCTCAAGGTGTTCGAGGAGGTGGTCCCGCCGTTCGTAGAGGAGTTCCAGCCTGACGTGCTGGTCACCCAGCTCGGGGTGGACTCCTTTGAGACAGACCCGCTCACGCATCTGAGCCTTACGACCAACAGCTTCGAGAAGATGGTCGAGCGGTTCCGTTCCTTCAGGCTCCCCTGGGTCGCCCTGGGCGGAGGCGGCTACGACCTCTCGAACGTCGCGAGGGCGTGGACGCTGGCGTGGGGCATAATGAACGGGCTTGGCGCCAGGGACGTCATCCCGCATGACTTCCTGAAGAGGAACGGCGACATCTTCCGGAGCGCCTATCTGCGGGACACCCCCATAACCCCCTTCTCGCTCAGGGACGAGGAGATGAAGACCGTTGAGGCCGACCTCTATTACTTGAAGCACACCGTCTTCCCTCTCATGAGGGAAACCAGGGAAAAGCAGGTCTGAGTCGTCCTTGACTACCCGGCCCAAAACTGGTAGCCTGTCCTTGGGGTCCTTCCAAGTTATTGAAAATCAAGGTCTTTCGGTAGGCAGGGATGATTGTCGGAGTACCCAGGGAAATTAAGGACAACGAGTTCCGGGTGGGGCTTGTGCCCTCTGGCGCAAGGGCACTCAGGGAGGCCGGACACACGGTCCTGGTGGAAAAAGGGGCCGGGCTCGGCAGCTTCATAAGCGACGAGGAATACATGGCCGCAGGCGCCGAGGTGGTGCAGTCCGCCTCGGAAGCCTGGACGCGCTCGGAGCTTATGGTCAAGGTCAAGGAGCCGAGGCCTGAGGAGTATGCGTATCTCAGGCCCGGCCTTGCCGTATTCACCTTCTTCCACCTCGCCGCTGACCTGCGCCTTGCCGAGGAGCTCTTGGAAAAGGGCGTTGCAGCCATCGCCTACGAGACGATAGAGCTTCCGGACGGCACGCTCCCGGTGCTGGGGCCCATGAGCGAAGTGGCGGGAAGGCTCGCGGTCCTGGAAGGCGCGCAGTATCTCCTTAAGCCGCGGGGCGGGAGGGGCGTACTCTTGAGCGGGGTCCCAGGCGTCGAGGCCGGGGCGGTCACGATAATAGGGGGCGGGGTAGCTGGCGTGAACGCCGCGAAGATGGCGGTGGGCCTGGGGGCGCGAGTGACCGTCCTGGATACCAACGCGGCGCGCCTGAGATATCTTGACGACCTCTTCGGCGTGAAAGTCGAGACCCTTCATTCCAACTCCCACAATATCGAGGCGCGCCTCGTGCGCACAGACCTCCTCGTGGGCGCTGTCCATATACCCGGATCGAGGACGCCGAGGCTCGTGACAAGGGACATGCTCCGGCTTATGAAAAGGGGCTCTGTCATAGTCGACGTCTCTGTCGACCAGGGCGGCTGCGTAGAGTCCATAAGGCCTACCACCCATTCCGACCCGGTATATGTGGTGGAGGGGGTGCTCCATTACGGGGTCGCCAATATGCCGGGGGCGGTCCCGAGGACCTCGACCTTCGCCCTGACGAACGCTACGCTTCCCTATGTGCTGGCCCTGTCCGGCCAGGGTGTCAAAAAGGCCCTGGCCTCTTCAGGACCCCTTAAGCGCGGCGCCAATGTGCTCGACGGAAAGGTCGTGCACCGGAACGTGGCCGTATCGCTCGGAAGGCCTTATGAAGAGGTGGCCTGAAGCGCCGATGTCGGGCTTCGTCCGGTCGTCGCAGTAAACGTGCGATGTCCGCCCCCTTTCAGCAATAACCGCCTGAAAATCCGTGGTTTTACCTTGACTCAAACCTTTAAATGAGATAACTTTTATCATTAATCTTCAGGCCTGTCCTGAACGGGGAAGTCCGCCTTTCGGTTGATTTTTTTACCGGTGGTCGTTCCCTTAGGGCGCGTCCGCAATCCTTTTTTGAGGTGTCCATAGTGGAAGTGAAGAGTGTCGAGTACCAGCAGCGGCTCGCAAAGCTCGGGGCCATCCGGGAGGCCGGGGTCGACCCGTATCCGAACGATTTCAAGCCCGGCAGGACCGCCGCTTCGGTAATGGAAGAATTCGGCGGGCTGGATGCCGAGGGGCTCGAGGCCCGGAAGGACGAGACCGTTTCTGTCGCGGGCCGCATAATGGCCAAGCGCGACTTCGGCAAGGCCACTTTCGCGCATATTCAGGACAGGACCGGCCGCATTCAGGCTTACCTGAAAAGGGACCTCCTGGGCGAGGAGGGCTCCGCCCTCTTCAAGCTCTGCGACATGGGGGACATAATCGGGGTAGAGGGCCGCGTATTCAGGACCAGGACCAACGAGCTTACTATCGAGGCTGCGAAGCTCCGCCTCCTTGCCAAGGGCCTTCACCCGCTGCCCGAGAAATGGCACGGCCTCACCGACGTAGAGGCGAGATACAGGCAGAGGTACCTCGACCTCATCGTAAACCCGGAAGTGAGGGAGGTCTTCGCAAAGAGGTCGCGCATCATAAAGTTCATCCGGGACTTCCTTTCAAAGAGGGAGTTCATGGAGGTAGAGACCCCCATGCTCCAGCCCGTCCCGGGCGGGGCCGCGGCAAAGCCCTTCAAGACCTACCATAACGCGCTCCAGATGGAGCTCTACATGAGGATAGCCCCGGAGCTTTATCTGAAGAGGCTCATTGTCGCCGGGCTCGAGCGCGTATTCGAGATAAACAGGAATTTCAGGAACGAGGGCATATCCACCCAGCACAACCCCGAGTTCACGATGCTCGAGTTCTACCAGGCGTACGCTACGTTCGAGGACCTCATGGGACTTACCGAGGAGATGATAAGCGCCCTCGCCATAGAGCTCACCGGCTCGACGAAGGTCGCCTACCAGGGGACCGAGATCGACTTCACCCCGCCCTGGACCAGGATATCGGTGAAGGACGCGGTATTGAAGTATTCGGATGCCCCGGAGGAGATATTCGCGGACCGCGAGAAAGCGGTCCTCTTCTCAAGGAAGCTCGGCCTGGATGTGCCGGAAGGCCTGAGCCACGGAAAGGTCGTAACCGAGATATTCGAAGAGGTCGCCGAGCCCAAGTTCATCCAGCCGACCTTTGTGACGCACTACCCGCTGGACGTATCCCCGCTTTCGAGAAAGAACGCCGAAAACCCTTCCGTGGTCGACCGGTTCGAACTGCTGGTCGCCGGGAGGGAAATTGCCAACGCCTTCTCCGAGCTCAACGACCCGGTCGACCAGCGCGAGAGGTTTCTTTCGCAGCTCAAGGAGAAGGCCGCCGGGGACGCAGAGGCGCACGAGATGGACGAGGACTTTGTCCGCGCCCTCGAGTACGGGATGCCGCCGACCGCCGGGGAGGGCATAGGCATAGACAGGCTCGTCATGCTCATGACCGATTCGCCCTCGATAAGGGACGTAATCCTCTTCCCGCAGCTCAGGAGGTGAGCCTTTTTAACGCTTTTTAATATAATTTTTAATGCTCCCGGGTTAACATCCCGGAAGAGACGGAACACGAATGTCATATGAGCTTTTCATAGGTCTCCGTTACCTCAAGGCCAAGAGGAAACAGACCTTTATTTCGGTCATAACCTTCATCTCCATAGCGGGCATAACCGTCGGCGTGACGGCCCTCATCATAGTCCTCTCGGTAATGACCGGCTTCGAGGAGGACCTGAGGGAGAAGATACTGGGCATCAACGCCAACGTGGTAGTGACCGAGCTCGGCTCGCCTATGGAGGGGTACGCGGAGGTCGCGGAAAAGGTGCGCGGGGTGGGCGGCGTAGTCGGCGCAACGCCCTTTACCTACAACCAGGCCATGATTTCGGCGCCCGGAGGGGTCGTCGGCGCGGTAATAAGGGGCCTCGAGCCCGAGACGATCGGCGAAGTCGCGGTCCTGCCGGACAAGGTGAAAGAGGGCTCGATGGAGGGCCTGAGGCCGGCCCTCGGCGAAGGCCCCGGCTCTCCGGGCATACTAATCGGCAGGGAGCTTGCAAGGAACCTCGGCGTCTCGGTGGGAGACGATATAAGCGTCATCTCCCCGATGGGCACAATGACCCCTGCCGGGCCGGTGCCAAGGATGGCCTCCTTCAGGGTGGCCGGCGTTTTCGAGCTCGGCATGTACGAGTACGACTCGTCGCTGGCCTTTATATCCATCGAGAACGCCCAGAGCTTTTTCAGGATGGGCGACGCGGTCTCCGGCGTGGAGGTCAAGATAAGGGACATCTACAAGGCGGAGGAGATAGCCGACCTCATAATGATGGAGCTGCGCGGCCCGTACTGGACGCGCACCTGGATGGAGATGAACAGGAACCTCTTCTCGGCATTGAAGCTCGAGAAGGCGGCCATGTTCATAATACTCACGCTCATCATACTGGTCGCGGCCATGAACATCATAAGCACGCTCATAATGGTCGTCATGGAGAAGGGCAAGGACATAGCGATACTCAAGAGCCTCGGCGCCACCTCCGGCGGCATCATGCGGATATTCATGGTGGAGGGCATAATAATAGGGGTCACCGGCACGGCGATCGGCACGGCCCTGGGGGTCGCTGCGGCGCTCAACCTCGAAAAGCTCATACAGTTCGTAGAGAGGGTATTCCAGTTCCAGGTGCTCCCGCCGTCCGTATATTACATAGACACCTTCCCGTCGAAGGTCGAGCCGCTGGTGGTGGCGGCCATAGTCGCCATCTCCATTGGCATAAGCTTTCTCGCCACGCTATACCCCTCGTGGCAGGCGTCCCGGTTCGACCCCGTCGAGGGGCTGAGGTACGAATGAGCGGGTCGGGCCGCATGGCCTTTTCCGCTCAGGTGGCATCATGGAACTGATACGGGCAACTGGGCTCACGAAGACCTACGGGGATTCGGGCAAGAGGGTCGAGGTCCTGAAGGGCATCGACCTTTCGATAGCAAAGGGCGAGACCATCGCCGTTGTGGGCGCATCGGGCGCCGGGAAATCCACGCTCCTCAATATACTCGGCGCCCTCGACAGGCCGACCTCGGGGGAGGTGTCCTTCAGGGGCGAGCCGGTATTCAGGTGCGACGACAAGAGGCTTGCGGCCTTCCGCAACAGGCACATGGGTTTCGTCTTCCAGTTCCACCACCTGCTGCCGGAGTTCACGGCGCTCGAGAACGTCATGCTCCCGGCGCTCATAGGCGGCGAGGCTCCGGTCATTGCGAGGGAACGGGCCGAAAGGCTCCTTTCGGAGGTGGGGCTCGCCTCAAGGCTCGACCACAAGCCCGGGGAGCTCTCCGGAGGCGAGCAGCAGAGGGCCGCGATAGTGCGCGCCCTCGTGCAGTCTCCGGAGGTCGTCCTTGCGGACGAGCCGACCGGGAACCTGGACACCAGGACCGGCGAGGAGGTCTTCAACCTGCTTCTGGAGCTTAACAGGACCATGGGGACGGCCATGGTCATAGTGACGCATAACGAGGGGCTCGCCTCCAGGCTCGGAAGGCGCCTCAAGATGGTGGACGGCAGGATGCTGGAGGATTAGCCGCAGGAAGCAGGGTTGAAGAGACGGATTCCCGCCATGCGGGGCCATAAAATGAATTCGAGGCGCCTTCCGTGTACGGCAGTCCTCAGGAGCAGCAGGGGCACGCTAAGCATGACATTATGGAAATCAACGGGGCCGGCCCGGGCCGGAACGGGGTCCCTGGCCTTCCTTTCCGGTTTTTTATTGATGCTATTTCTCCTCCTGCCGTCCGCGGCCTCTGCCGAGGGCTTGCGGGTGCTTGTGCTCCCGTTCGAGATGCACGCCGAGGAGGACATATCGGCGCTCAGGAGGAACGTGATGGAGGCCCTGGCCTCCACGCTCGACGGGAGCGCCGGGATAGAGGTCGTGGGCATCGAGGAGACCAGGCGGCTCATGCTCGATGAAGGCATAACCCGCTTCGGCGAGGAGGCCGCACTCGACATCGCCTCCAGGGTGGGGGCTGATTTCGCAGTGCTCGGCTCGGTAACAAGGGTGGGCGGGACATCGAGCGCGGACTGGAGGGTGCTTGACCTCAAGGACGGCGCTCCCAAGGCCTTTTATTTCGAGAGCTCGGTATCGGATGCAGAGCTCCTTCGCCGGATAAGGGGCAAGGCGGCCGAGATGCCCGAGGCCATGACCTCTGCGCTCCGGGAGAGGCCGGTAGAGAGGGAAGGCACAATAGACAGTATAGTCGTCTCCGGGAACAGGAGAGTCGACTCCGAAGCCGTGCTCCAGAAGGTGAAGAGCAGGGAGGGAGAGCCCTTTTCCCACGACACCGTAAGGGAGGACATAAGGGCCATATACTCTACAGGCTACTTCGACGACGTCTCCGCCGTCCTCTCGGAGACGGCCTCCGGGAGGGTCCTCGCCTTCATAGTGAAGGAGCTGCCGTTCGTAAGGCGGATTGAGTACCGCGGGAACGACGAGATAAAGATCGAGCAGCTTGAGGAGACCGTGACGCTCCGCACCAACAGGGTGCTCGACAGGGTGCTCCTCGCAGAGGACGCCGAGCGGATAAAGAGGCTTTACGAGGAGGAGGGCTACTACCTCGCAGCCGTCACGCCGCTGGTCGAGAGCGACGGCACCGACGCCACGGTGGTCTTCAGGATAGAGGAGGGGCCGGAGGTAAAGGTCAAGAGAATAACCGTCATCGGGAACGAGGCCTTTAGCGATTCCAGGCTCAGGAAGGTCATGAACACCAAGGAGGTGGGCTTTTTCACCGTCCTCACGAAGTCGGGCAAGTTCAACGAGTTCATCTACCAGAACGACCTGGCCCTCATAATGAACCTCTATTTCGACAACGGCTACATAAACGCGGACATACTGGATTCAAGGGTCCTCTTGAGCGAGGACAAGCGCTGGTTCTACATCACCATCGCCGTCTCGGAGGGCGAGCGGTTCAGGATCGGGAAGCTGGACGCAAAAGGCGACCTCCTGGTCCCCGGGGAAGAGATACTCGACAAGCTCGACCTCGACCCCGGCGAGGTCTTCAGCAGGAGCAGGCTCGCCAGTGGCATAGAGGCGGTTGCAGATATCTACGGCGAGAAGGGCTACGCGTACGCGGAGGTCAGGCCCGAGACCAGGGTCGACCAGGAGGCCCGGACGATAGACATAACCCTGGACATCGCGAAAAACGAGCTGGTCTATATAGAGAAGATAGAGATTACCGGCAATACGCGCACCAGGGACAAGGTCATAAGGAGGGAGGTCCCGGTCGGGGAGGGCGAGCTCTACTCCTCGACAGAGCTCAAGAGGGCGCGGGGGAACCTCCGGAGGCTCGGATATTTCGATGACGTGCAGCTGACCGAGACCAGGGGGAGCGCTGCCGACAGGCTGAACCTGGGCGTCTCCGTTAGCGAGAGGCCGACCGGGTCCATCTCGCTAGGCATCGGCTACAGCTCGGTCGACAAGCTCATCGGCACGGCGTCCATTTCGCAGTCGAACTTCATGGGCACCGGGCTCAAGCTCGACCTCTCGGGCACAGTGAGCGCGTCGAGCTCGCGCTACGTCTTCGGGATAACCGAGCCGTGGCTTTTCGACAGGCCCATCTCCGCGGGGTTCGACATCTACAACACGGAAAGGGAGTACCCTGATTTCGACCTGAGGAAGGAAGGCTTCAACCTGCGCGCCGGGTTCCCGCTTACGAGGAGGTATACGAGGGGCTACATAACCTACAAGCTCGAGGACGTCCACATAACGGACGTCGCCGAAACCGCGTCCACGCTCATAAAGGAGCAGGAGGGCACGAGCACCGAGAGCAGCATAAGGCTGCAGGCCCGGAGGGATTCCAGGGACGACGCGTTCTTCCCGTCCGAGGGCTCTGTGGTGACGCTCACGACCGAGTTCGCCGGCGGCCCGCTCGGCGGCACGAGCTATTACGTCAAGTACGAGGCGGACGCGGTCAAGTTCTTCCCCATGCCCTGGGACACGGTGCTTTCGCTCCACGCCTCCGCAGGCCACGTCCAGGGCTATGACGGGAGGGAGCCGCCGGTATACGAGAGGTACTTCCTCGGCGGCATCAACACCATTAGGGGCTTCCAGACGAGGTCCATAAGCCCCAGGGACGCCGCGAGCGGGGACCTCATAGGCGGAAGGTCCATGCTGGTCTTCAACGCCGAGTACCTTTTCCCGCTCTTCACGGAGCGGAGCATAAGGGGGCTCGTCTTTTTCGACGCTGGCAACTCATACCTGAACTCCATAGACCTGGGGGACCTGAAGACGTCCGTGGGAGCGGGCCTCAGGTGGTTCTCTCCCATCGGCCCCATAAGGATAGAGCTGGGATTCAACCTCAACCCCGACGAGGGCGAGAGCGGGTCGGAATGGGATTTCGCCATAGGGACCATGTTCTGACCCGCATATAAAAAGGAGACTACAATGAGAATGACAAAGGTTTTAGGCGCGGTTATAATCGCATTGGCGCTGTTCGCATCCGGGCAGGCCCTGGCCGCCGAGCAGAAGATAGGCTATGCCGACCTGCAGAGGGCCCTCAACGAATGCGAGGCCGGCATGAAGGCAAAGGACGACCTTAAGAACGAGGCCGAGAAGCTCGAATCAGAGCTCAATAAGGAGCAGGAGTCGCTCAAGAAGCTCAAAAACGAGCTGGACACCAAGGGCGCGGTCTGGAACAAGGACACCAGGGACTCCAAGGAAAAGGAGTTCAGGGCCAGGTCGGCGGAATTCCAGAAGAAGTTCATGGAGTACGGCGAGGAGCTGAACCAGAGGAAGCAGGAGACTGAGGCGAAAATAATAGACGAGCTCCGCGATATCGTCGAGGAGATCGCGAAGAAGAACGGGCTGACCTTCGTCTTTGAAAGGTCCGTGGGCGGCTTGCTCTACGCGCCGAAGGACCTCGACGTAACTGACGAGGTCATAAGGATGCATAACTCAAGGAATGGCAGGAAATAGGGCTTGATATGGCTGGGAAGCGCCTTTCAGAGCTTGCGGAGCTGGTCGGCGGCGAGATAAAAGGCCGGGGGGACGCGCTCATAACCGGGGCCGCGCCCCTCGGGGAAGCGGGCCCCGGGGACGTCTCCTTCGTGTCCGGGAGGAAACACGCCGGCCTGCTTTCAAGGACCCGCGCCTCCGCTGTCGTCGTGAGGGACGCGGGCGAGGCGCCGGACGGGCTCAACCTGATCCTTGCCGGGAACCCTGAGCTCGCCTTTGCCAGGATACTCGGGGTCCTAAGGCCCCAGGCCGCGCCCGCGCCGGGCGTGCACCCGCGTGCAGAGGTCCATCCGGGCGCGAAGCTCGGCTCATCCGTCTCGGTCCAGGCGTTCTCAGTCGTCGAGGACGGGGCGAGAGTCGGCGACCGGACCGTGCTCTTCCCTGGCGTTTACGTGGGCAAGGGGGCGGAGATAGGCCCGGACTGCGTTATCTACCCCGGTGTCGCGATAAGGGAAGGCTGCAAAATAGGCGCGCGGGTGATAATACACTGCAATTCGGTCGTCGGGAGCGACGGCTTCGGCTATGCCAGGGACAAGGCAAGGTACGTCAAGATGCCCCAGACAGGCATAGTGAGGATAGGGGACGACGTGGAGATAGGCGCGTGCGTCGCCATTGACAGGGCCACCATGGGGGAGACCGTGATAGGGAGGGGGACGAAGATAGACAACCTCGTCCAGGTAGCCCATAACGTCAGGGTAGGCGAGGACACGATCATCGTCGCCCAGGCCGGAATCGCAGGCTCCTCCAGGGTGGGGAGCCGCGTGCAGATAGGGGGCCAGTCCGGGGTGAACGGGCACATATCGATAGGAGACGATACGGGTATAGGCGCCAGGTCAGGCGTTGCCCAGGACGTCCCTCCCCGGAGCGTATATACCGGCTACCCTGCCATTCCGCACACGGAATGGCTCAGGGCCCAGAACCTGTACTCCAGGCTTCCGGAACTCAGGAAGAAGATCTCGGAGCTCGAGAAAAGGATAGCCGGGCTCGAGGCCGACAAGGCTGAAAAGGAATGAAGGAGGAGATATGACCGACACTTTGCAGGCAGAGGCGCCGCCCTCAAAGACAGCGCTCCTGGACACGAACGAGATAATGAGCATACTGCCGCACCGCTATCCCTTTCTCCTTATAGACAGGATACTCGAGCTCGAGCCGGGGAAATTCGCCAAGGGTCTCAAGAACGTCACCATAAACGAGCCGTTCTTCAACGGCCATTTCCCGGGCCACCCGATCATGCCGGGCGTCCTCATAATAGAGGCCATGGCCCAGGTCGGCGGGGTGCTGGCCTTCAAGTCGGCGGACGTGAAGAACAAGGTGGTCTATTTCATGGGCATCGACAAGGCCAGGTTCAGAAAGCCGGTCCTGCCGGGCGACTCGCTCGAGTTCTCGCTCACTGTGACAAAGTGCAGGGGGGTCATCTGGGTCTTCAAGGGAGAGGCTTACGTGGAAGGGAACCTCGTAGCCGAGGCCGAGCTCATGGCCACCATAATGGAAAGGTAATCCAACCACGAAAGGCGTATTAAATAACATGAGCGAGTCAGTTGCGTCCCTCAAGGAAGTCTGTATCGACCCGACCGCGTCGGTCCATCCGACAGCCGAGCTTTCTCCCGGGGTGGAGATAGGCCCGTTCACGGTCATAGGCGAAGGGGTGAGGATAGGCGAGAACACCAAGGTCGGCGCCCACGTGGTCATCGACAAGTGGACGACCATCGGCAAGGGCAACAACATATTCCAGTTCGTCTCGATAGGCGCGGCCCCGCAGGACCTGGGGTACAAGGGGCAGAAGACCGAGACCGTAATAGGGGACGGGAACACCATCAGGGAGTTCGTGACGATACACAGGGCCACCACCAAGGACAGGCTCATGACCGTTTGCGGCAACAACAACCTCTTCATGAACTACGTGCACGTAGCCCACGACTGCCGCATCGGGGACAACGTCATAATGGCCAACTCCGCCACCCTGGGCGGCCATGTCTCCATCGACGACAACGCCATTGTGGGCGGCCTCGTCGCTGTCCACCAGCACGTGAGGATAGGGGCGTACTGCATAATAGGGGGCGCCTCTGCCGTGAGCAAGGACATCCCCCCGTACGTCATGGCCGTGGGCAACAGGGCCAGGGTGTACAGGCTCAATGCCGTCGGCATAAGGAGGCAGGGCTTTTCGCGGGAGGCAATCGAGGAGATAAAGAGGTCCTACGACATCATATTCAGGTCCGCGATCTCGACCGCGGAGGCCGTGGAGAGGCTCGTAGCCGAGATGCCGGACTCCGTCCACGCAAAACGGTTCGCGGAGTTCCTGAAGGGCTCGAAGAGGGGCATAGCGCGCGAAAGGACGAAAAGGAAAAGTGAGCTCCCGGAAGAGGATTAAGGTAGCGGTAATAGGGGTCGGGTACCTGGGCAGGTTCCACGCGCAGAAGTACTCCTCGCTCGAGGACGCCGAGCTCGTCGGCGTGGTCGACTCGGACCCCGAACGGGCCGAGGCGGTCGCGAAAGAGGTCGGCACAAGGGCGCTCAGGAGCCGCGCCGAGCTCCCGGGGCTCGTCGACGCGGTAAGCATAGCCACTCCCACTGAATTCCACCACTCGATCGGGATGGAGTTTCTCTCAAAGGGCGTCCACGTCATGATGGAGAAGCCGCTTGCCGCCGATTCGAGAGAGGCCGGGGAGCTTGTAAGAGAGGCCGAACGGACCGGGGCTGTTCTCCAGGTCGGGCATATCGAGAGGTTCAACGGGGCCATGACGGCCCTCGGTAACGCAGTAAGGGACCCGCTCTACATAGAGGCCGCGAGGACCTCGCCATATCCCAACAGGAGCACCGACGTGGACGTAATCCTCGACGTGATGGTCCACGATATCGACCTCGTCCTCTCGATGGCCGGCTCGGAGCCGGAGCGCGTGGAGGCCACGGCCTTTCCGGTGGTATCGCCGGGAAAGGCGGATTTCGCGAGCGCCAGGGTCGTTTTCCGTAACGGCTGCGCAGCCTGCATAACCGCGAGCAGGGTCGCGAGGGAGCGCGTAAGGAAGATAACGGTCTACCAGCCCGGGGCCGTCATATCGATAGACTACGCTGCCCAGACCCTCTCTTTTGACAGGACGGTGCCCGGCAGCGGCCCGGTAGCCTCGCAGGCAGCCGAAGACCTGAAAGTCGACAAGAAGGACTCGCTACTTGAGGAACTGAGGAGCTTTCTTATTTCCGTAAGGGACGGGCTGCCCCCGGTCGTCTCTGGCAGGGACGGGATGAGGGCCCTCGAGCTTGCCGAAAGGATACGGGAGGCCGCCGGCTCCACGCTCAGGACGCCTTGAGACGTTCCCTGAACGACTTCGGACAGCCGGCGAGCCCTTGTGCCGGGCCGCGGCTCCGGTGGATTGGCAGCCCGGGAGGACCGGCCTTTTCCGGCTTTCCAGCGAGCGCTTTCGTGCCCCATGGATAAAAGCATACTGATGGTAAGCGGAGAGGAGTCCGGGGACCTCCACGGCGCGGCCCTGATAAGGGCGCTTAAGAAGCTCGTCAAGGGCGGGCTCAACGTGGCCGGCATGGGCGGCTGGCGCATGAAGGAAGAGGGGCTCGTGGGGCTCGATTCGCGCGAGGTCTCTGTCGTTGGGGTCGTGGAGGTGGCTTCCAGGCTCCCAACAATACTGAAATCCATAAGGACACTCAAGCGCCAGCTCCGAAGCGAGCGTTTCGACGCGGTCGTCCTCATAGATTTCCCCGATTTCAACCTGAGGATAGCCAGGGAAGCCCGAAAGCTCGGCATCCCGGTCATCTACTACATAAGCCCTCAGGTCTGGGCGTGGAGGAAAGGGAGGCTCAAGAAGATAGCCGGCCTCGTGAACAAGATGCTCGTGGTCTTTCCGTTCGAGTATTACATCTACAGGGAGGCCGGGGTGGACGTCGAGTACGTCGGCCATCCGCTCGCAGATACCGTCAAATGCGACCTCACCAGGGAGGAGGCAAGGTCCTTACTGGGGCTCGGGGAGGCGGACAGGGTCGTTGCGCTTCTCCCCGGAAGCCGCACCGGGGAGGTCAAAAGGCTCATGGGCCCGATGGCCGGGGCGGCCGAGATAATCTCGGGCAAGCTCCATGGAAAGACCGTCTTTCTCATCCCGGCGGCCCGGAGCATAGACGACGGGCTTCTCGACGGGAGCGTCAGGAAGGCAAAAGCGGACATGAGGATAGTGCGCGGGCGGATGTACGAAGCTCTACGGGCGTCCGACGCGGCGGTGGTCGCCTCGGGCACTGCTACGCTTGAGACCGCGCTCATAGGCACGCCCATGGTCATCGCCTACAGGATGGCGGCCCTCTCCTACGGCATAGCCCGGGCGCTTGTAAACCTCTCCCATGCCGGCCTTCCGAACATAGTGGCGGGCCGGGAGGTGGTCCCCGAGCTCCTCCAGGACGAGGCCAGCCCGGAAGGTATCGCCGGGAAGGTCCTCTCCATGCTTGAAGGTCCCCTTAGAGAGGAGATGCTTTCAGGCTACGACCAGATAAGGAAGAACCTCGGGAGGGGAGGCGCCGCCGAAAAGGCGGCCAGGGCCGTATACGACCTCATTACCAACCTCGACTACCACGACTACCACGTAAGCCCGGACCTGGTTCGGAGGACATGAACGCGTATATCCGTATACTGAGTCTCCTGCCGCCCTACAAGGTGCAATTCGTCATGGCATTCCTGTGCATGGTCGGGTTCGCCGTCTCGAACGGGGCGATGGCCTACCTCATAGGCCCGGTCATGAAGTTCCTCTTTAGCGGCGGCGGAGGCGAGGTGAACCTCGTCCCCTTCGGCCTCTTAACCATCCCCAGGGACAAGATGATGCTCGCCATTCCGTTCGCGATCATTCTGGTCGCGGCGTCAAAGGGCGCAAGCTCGTACGGGCAGTCCTATTTCATGGCCTATGTCGGGCAGGGGGTGGTCCGCGACCTGAGGAAGAAGCTATATGCCCATATACTCGACCAGCCGCTCGGCTTCTTTTCCGACACCTCCACCGGGGTCCTCACCTCCCGGATAACCCACGACGTAAACATGATACAGACCTCGACCGCAGAGGCGGTCACGCAGGTCTTGAAGCAGAGCCTCACGATAATAGTCCTCGGCGCGGTGGTCGTGAGCCTCGACTGGCAGCTCGCACTGGCAGCCGGCATAGCGCTGCCGCTTTCGGTCTACCCCATGCAGAAGCTCGGGAAGAGGATGAAGAAGGTCTCGACCCAGGGGCAGATAACCATGGGCGCGATGACCGCCCTCCTCCACGAGGCCATAGCCGGTATCCGGATAGTGAAGGCCTTTTCCATGGAAGGGTACGAGTCCGACCGGTTCCGCAAGGAAAACGAGGACTACACGCGTAACCAGATAAAAACCGCCAAGGTCCGCCACCTCTCATCGCCCATCATGGAGACCATCGGCGCCGTCGCCTTCGCGGTCACCATATGGTACGCGGCATACAGGATAAGCCAGGGCACCCTGGAGCCCGAGGCGTTCATTTCATTTTTCGCGGCCGTGATAATGCTCTACCAGCCGATAAAGGCCCTTAACGGGGTCAACCTCAATATCCAGCAGGGCCTTGCCGCCGCCGCCAGGGTCTTCGAGATAATCGACAGGCCGGGGGAGAAAAGCGGGGAAGAGGGGCTCCAAGCGGGCGCCCCGGGCTCCATCGAGTTCAGGGGCGTGGGCTTCAGGTACGGGGCCGAGTGGGTCCTGAAGGGCATAGACCTCCGCGTGAGGAGGGGCGAGGTCCTGGCCATAGTCGGCAGCTCCGGCGCCGGGAAGTCCACCTTCGTGAACCTCGTCCCGAGGTTCTACGACGTCGACGAGGGGGCCATACTAATGGACGGCAGGGACATACGGGAGCTGTCGCTCAAGTCCCTCAGGTCAATGGTGGCGATAGTCTCCCAGCAGGTAATACTCTTCAATGACACGGTAAAGAGGAACATCGCATACGGCGTCGAGAGGAGCGACGAGGAGATAACCGCGGCTGCAAAGGCCGCTAACGCGCACGATTTCATAACGAGGCTCCCGCAGGGCTATGATACCGTGATCGGCGACAGCGGCCTGAAGCTCTCGGGCGGTGAGAGGCAGCGGGTATCGATCGCCAGGGCCATACTCAAGGACGCCCCCGTCCTCATACTCGACGAGGCCACCTCGGCCCTCGATACCGAGTCCGAGATGGAGGTGCAGAAGGCCCTCACGAACCTCATATCCGGGCGTACCACCTTCGTAATAGCCCACAGGCTCTCGACGGTGAGGGGCGCGGACAGGATAGTCGTGCTCTCCGGCGGCTCCATAAAGGAGACGGGCAGGCACGAGGATCTCCTCTCATCCGGCGGGGAATACTCGCGCCTCTATTCAATGCAGTTTGAAAGCTGATTCGGAAACATACAAGGGGGGCGGAGGCCGCTGAGAAGGTGGATTCATTCGTAAACCGTCTTGATCGCCTCTTTCTTAATGGTGGTCCCGGTATCGCCCGGCTTTTCGATTGGGGCGCACCTATTGAGAAAATTCCCGGTCCGTGCTAATTTATGAGCGCATCTGAGATTCCGGAACACCGCCGGGCAGGCCATTATAGATGAGCAGGTTGAGAGAAAAATTCGTAATAGCGGCGCTTCCTTTCCTGGCTGCCTGGGTCATAAGGCTCCTTCGGGCGACCATGCGCATAGACTACGTAGGGTACGAGCGCTACCGGGAGCACGCCTCAAGGGGCGCTCAGGTCATAATCGCCTTCTGGCATGGCAGGCTCCTGATGATGCCTTACTGCTACCTCGGGAAGAAAATATCGATAATGGTCAGCCAGAGCAAGGACGGGGAGCTTATTGCGAGGACCGTGCGGAGTTTCGGCATGGATTCGGTCCGCGGGTCCACCACAAGGGGGTGGGTAGCCGGCATCAAGGGGCTTTTGAGGGCGGCGCGCGGCGGGAACGACCTGGCCATCACCCCGGACGGCCCGAAGGGGCCGGCGATGAATGCGCAGATGGGGGCCATACAGATAGCCAAGGCCACGGGCCTCCCAATATTCCCGATTACCTTCGGGGCCTCAAAAAAAAAACCTTTGGCAGCTGGGACGGCTTCATAGTCCCGTACCCGTTCTCCAGGGGGGTTTTCATCTGCGGCGAGCCCTTAGAGGTCAGGGGTGACGCGCGCCCCGGGGAAATGGAAGAGGCAAGGGCCAGACTGGAGAAGACCCTGATTGAGATCACCTCTGCCGCTGACAACCGTTTCAAGAGATAGCATCTCGTCCTCGATGACGTATTTCCTCTATAACGCACTCCTGCACGCGGCCACCCTGCTCCTTATACCTTACTTCCTTCTCAAGATGGCCACCTCACGCAAGTACAGGGAAGGCATACCCGAGAGGTTCGGGTTCATAAGGAAACATAAGCTCAGGAACCTGGGGAAAGGGAGGGTTGTGTGGGTCCACGCGGTCTCCGTCGGGGAGACGAAGGCCGTGCTGCCGGTCCTTAAGCTCCTTAAAACGCGGCGGCCTGATATCAGGATACTCTTTTCGACTGTGACTACAACCGGCCAAAGGACAGCCGAGAAGGAAGGGAGGGGGCTCATCGACGCGCTCATCTACTACCCGCTCGACCTCTCCTGGTCGGTCCGGCGCGCGGTCTCGCTCGTAAGGCCCTCTCTTTTCATCGTGGTCGAGAAGGAGATATGGCCGAACGCGTTCAGGGCCATGAGGATGGCCGGAGCGCCGGTCGTGGTCGTAAACGGCACCATTTCAGATAAATCCGCCGGGAGGTTCAAAAAGCTCTCGGTTCTCTTCAGGGCCGTCTTCAACGACGTGAGCCTGTTTCTTGCAAGGACCGGCGAGGACATGGAAAAGGCCGTGTTCGTCGGCGTGCCTGAAGACAGGGTCAAGTTTTCCGGGAACTTGAAATTCGACCTCTCGCCGCCGGTTTCCGACGCCCGGCTTATGGCCGAGTTGAGAGAGGCCCTGGGCGGAGGCCCGGGAACGCTCGTCATTGCCGCCGGCTCGACCCACCCGGGCGAGGAGGAGATAGTCCTTGCCGCGTTCAAGGAGCTCAAGGGGAAGTTCCCGGGGCTCAGGCTGGTCCTGGCGCCCAGGCACCCCGAGAGGTTCAACGAGGTCGAGTCGATAATCAGGAAGAGCGGCCTCGGCCATGCAAGGCGCTCCAGAGGAGGGGGAGCGGAGGTCGTCCTCCTCGACACCATCGGCGAGCTCATGACCGTATACTCGCTGTCCGACATCGCTGTCGTCGGTGGCTCGCTCGTCCCGGGTATAGGCGGGCACAACCTGCTTGAGCCCGCGTACTACGGCGTGCCCGTGGTCTATGGGCCGCACCTTGCGTCCTATCTCGGCATGGCCGGGCTGCTTGAAAGAGAAGGCGGGGGCATACGGGCCGGAAGCGGAAACGAGCTCGCCTCCGCGCTCGACGCGCTCCTTTCAAACGAGGTGCTCCGGAAAAGAACCGGCAGGAATGCGCGGGGCGTGGTCGAGGAGAACAGGGGCGCTTCCGAGCGCGCCGCCTCTGCGATCGAGAAGCTCCTCAGGAGATAGGGGTGTCCATAGCAAGGAAAATAGAAGCGGGAATGAGGGGTGAAAGGCTCGGGCCCGGGCCCCGCGCGCTCCTCTACGCAGCATCCCTTGCCTACGGCCTGGGGGTGCGGGCCAGGCTCTTCTCATACAGGTCGGGGATACTCCCGACCCACAGGATCCCGGCGAAGGTGGTATCCGTCGGGAACCTGACGGTCGGCGGCACGGGGAAGACGCCTGTAACCATATTCCTTGCAGAGTTTTTCAGGAAGGACGGCAAAAAGGCGGCTGTCCTTAGCCGCGGCTACGGCGGGAGCGCCAGGGGAGTTNNGGAGTTTCGGTCGTCTCGGACGATGAAGGCGTGCTCATGGACCCGGCTGGTGCCGGGGACGAGCCGTACCTTATGGCCACGAGGCTTCCGGGCGTGCCTGTGGTAGTCTCTCCGGACAGGGTGAAGGCAGGGCTTTTCGCTCTCGAAAGGTTCGCCCCTGATGTCGTCATACTCGACGACGCCTTCCAGCACGTGCGGCTTGAGCGGGACATCAATATCGTCCTCATGGACTCGAAAGAGGGCTTCGGCAACGGCTATCTCCTGCCCAGGGGGGTTTTACGCGAACCCGTCTCGGGGCTCAAGAGGGCGGACTTCGCGCTGGTGAAAGGCGGCAAGCCCGAAGGGAGTGCGCTCGAACTCCTGAGAAAGCACTCGGTCCCGTACATCGCCTTTTCCTACAGGCCCGATTCGCTCTACGACATAGATTCCGGCAAAGAGGTCCCCCTCGAATCGCTGAAAGGGCAGAGGGTAGCGGCCGTCTCGGGCATCGCGAACCCCGGCTCTTTTCTAAAGAGCCTTGAGGACCTGGGCTGCCTGGTCTCCTCCTCGCTTGAATTCCCGGACCACCATTCGTACACTGAAGGGGACTCCGCGGCCATAGCCGAGAAGGCCAGGGGAGCGGACCTCGTCGTCGCCACCGAAAAGGACGGGGTGAAACTGAGGGGGACGGCAAGGCGGACGCCGGTCTTCGCGCTCAGGGTCAAGGTGGATATAGATAGGCGCATCCTCGATTCCTCGCTTGCCCCGGTCTTGAGGGGTGTCCTCTGATGCTCTTTTTTCTGAAGGCCCTTTCATTTGTGTTCGGCCACATTCCCTACCGGGCTGCGGTCTTTCTCGGCGGCGCGCTCGGGACCATCGCTTTCCGCGTCCTTGGGAAGCACCGCGAGATCGCGCACAAAAACCTCGAGCGGGCCCTCGGCCCCGCGCTCTCCGCAAAAGAGAAGGAGAGGATAGCAAGGGGCGTGTTCAGGCACCTTGCGATAATGCTATTCGAGTTCACGAGGCTCCCGTGGCTCAGCCGCGGCAGGATGGAGGGGCTCGTCAAATGGAGCGGGCTCGAAAACATGGACAGGGCGCTTGCCAGGGGCAGGGGCGTCATCATACTCACGGCGCACTTCGGTAACTGGGAGCTCCTGGGCGCGTGCCTCGGCCTTGCCGGATACCGTTCCGAAGTAGTAGTGCGGAAGCTGGATAACGAACTCTTCGAGAGATTCGTTACATGGGTCAGGACCCGGTCGGGGAACAATATGATTTACAAAAAGGCCGCTATGCGGAGACTCCTGAAGTCTCTTTCCGCAAATTCGGCTGTGACCATCCTCATAGACCAGAACGCGAAACGGCGGGAGGGATTTTTCGTGGACTTCTTCGGCCTGCCGGCCTGCTCGAACAAGGGGCCGGCGCTGCTTGCGCTCGCAAGCGGCGCTCCCGTTGTCCCGGTCTTCATAAGAAGGCAGGGCCTCGGCCACCTGATCGAGGTGCAGCAGGAGGTCGAGGTCGCCGATACCGGGGACAGGGAAAAGGACGCTGCCGTCAATACCGCAAGGTTCGCCAAGGTGGTCGAGGAGATGGTCAGAAGGCATCCAGAGGAATGGTTCTGGGTGCATAACAGGTGGAAGACCAGGCCAGTACCGGGCGACGCCGGCAAGGGCAGAGGCGGCAAGCCGGCCCTTAAAAACGGCCCCGGACAAGATTGACAAGTATTTCCATTGGAGATAATATAAAGATAGAAAAAGATGGAATAAAGGGCGCATCTGATGGAGATGAGCTACAGTTCCCGTTAGGGGTCCTTCCGGAACGGGGTGAGCAAGCCCTCAAGGGTATACGCGAGTATCCTCTGTGAGGGAAGCCTGAACCGTTCTCCTGGACCGCCACCTGCTCATTTGGTCTTTTCTCCGTCGGATGCGCCCTTTAAGTTTTTCAAGCTTAATTAGGTCCCGGACCCCTCGTTCTTCCACTTGCGACAGTCCTTGTTACCTGATAAAATATAAATAGAAAGACAGGCGTTGCCTGGGCTGGAGCCAGGGTTCTTGGACCCCCATCCGCAAGGTGCGTGCAAACCACCCAAAGAGGCCCTGGAGGCTGTGCCCCGAATGGCCGCGGCCTCAAACGACAGCGGTCAGGGCATCGAGGGGAAGGCCCGGAGGGCTAAAGAGGCCTTCAGGAAACCTGCGGATTGGCAAAAAGCAGCCCACCCGACGCCTGTTTTCTTTCATTTCGTTCCATGATTCTCCGGTCAGCACTCGTTTCCATTAGAGATTTTTTGCTCGTTCAGATAAAAAGATACAAAAACAGAGCACTCCTTTTCAGGGCTGCTCTGTTTTTGTTTTCGATACTGCTTTTTGAAATGCAGCAAAGCGAAGCCTGCGGATTACCTCCTGTAAATCCCTAAAATACCCGAGACGGAAACCACGCCGTGCCTTGTGGCGCGAAGCCCGCTCAGCATGAGTCGCGAGAAGGCTTCTACGTGGAGCATCTCTTTACCGGCATTTTTTATATCGTGCGCGAAGTATCTCCAGTGCTCTGCCGCCCATCGATTGATATGAAGATAGCAGGCGGCCTTCGAGCGGGCCGGGATTGGCGATCGCGCAACCGAGCTCGAATACTCGGCCAGGAGCCTCCATTGTGCGAAGTGGAGCTTCCCGGCCAAAGACGTGTCAAACCACTCGTAGCGGCGGTTTGCGTCCGGGAAAAGGTTCACGGACGTACTGGGATGGCTCCTCCTGAGGAACAGGTGCTTCGGCACCTCCAGGAACCTGCCGTAAAGCGCGAGCTCGGCAAGGAGGACCCTGTCAGAACCCGAGTAGTTGTGCAAGAGCTTGGTCCTTTTCAGGACCTCGCTCCTTATGACGCCGAAGACCTGGAAGCAGGCGTGCTTGATAAGAAGGAGGTCGCGGAAGCGGAGCACCGGGTCTTCGTCCGTGGTGCGCAGCTTGAGTTCATAGTCGCCTATCGGCCTTCCCTCGACGTCTATGCGCCTGGTCAGCGGATGGCTCAACACGGCAGCTGGGTTTTTGTCCAGAAGCGCAACGCATTCCTCGAGGAAGCTCGGTTCGTATACGTCGTCATGGGCGACCCATTTGAAGTATTCCCCCGCGGACCTGTGAAAAGTGGAGTTGAAGTTTATCGAAGCCCCAAGGTTCTTCTTGTTCCTGAAATATTTCACTCGCCCGTCTCTTGAGGCGTATTCAGTGCATATATCGGGGGTAAAATCCGTGGAGGCGTTGTCGGAGATGATAAGCTCGAAATCCCCGTAGCTTTGAGACAGTATGGAGTCGATGCAGGGGCGAAGGTACTTCTGCCCATTGTACACTGGAAGACCGATGCTTAATCTCGGTTTTTTCATTTTAACCTCCCCCAAGGTCGTTGCCTCTTTCAGGTTCGCAATTAGCGTACCATCTCCAAAACGCTGATTTCACCGGGAATGGCGCGGCCCTGGAAAACGCCGATGTAAATACTTTTTACAGTTCGCATGCCCCGAAGGCTCAGGCAGACCCCTGAAATCATGAGGGTTCAAGGAAGAGCGCCGGGCCCTGAAAGGATTTGCCTGGCTGGAAAAGGATTTTACAATTTCGGGCCCGCCGCTCGGCACATGAGCCGCACTGTCTTGAAGAAAATTTTCCGTTCTGGAATTCGGTTTTTGCCGTCACCCGCCCATGTTATAATTTCAAGTGAAATATCGACTGGTTAGCCGGGTTTTACCGGAGCGTTTTAAAATAGGGCTGCAAGAGAGATGGACGGAAATATCAGGAAAACAGGCATCGAGACGGCAGGCGACGTCCCTTGGGGCACTCACTTCTGCCAGTTCTATACCGATAAGCAGGACCTCCTGGACATCCTTGTCCCATATTTCAAATCCGGACTCGAGAATAACGAATTCTGCTTATGGGTCACCTCCGAGCCCCTTGGCGCGGACGAGGCAATCGAGGCCATGAGAAAGGCTGTCCAGGATTTCGACAGACACCTGTCCGAGGGCCGGATAGAGATAGTCCCGCATGACTCGTGGTACCTGAAGGACGGATGCTTCGACCATGGCAGGGTGCTTTCGGGCTGGGTAGAAAAGCTCGAGAAGGCGCTTGAGCGGGGTTTTGACGGGCTCCGCCTTTCCGGCAACGCCTTCTGGCTCGAACGCGAGGACTGGGCGGAGTTCGCTGAATACGAGCACGCCGTCGACGGAGTCATAGGCAGGCACAGGGTTCTGGCCGTATGCACCTACTGCATCGAGAAATGCACGATAACCGACATCATCGACGTCGTCTGCAACCACAGCTCCGCCCTCGTCCGGCGCGGGGGTAAGTGGACCCTGACAGAGAGCTCCACGCTCAAGGAGGCGGAGCACAGGCTCAGGGAATACGAGAGCCGGTTCAGGACCCTTTTCGAGCAGTCACCCTACGGCCTCATGGTGCTGGACCCCGGGACAGCGCTCCCGGTCGAATTCAACGACTCCATCTGCTCCCAGCTCGGCTACACGCGCGAGGAGTTCGCCACCAAGCGGGTGCAGGACTACGAGGCGATAGAGACCCCGGGCCAGACCGAAGCGCATATCAAAAAGGTCCTCCGCTACGGCAAAAGCGAATTCGAGACGAAACACCGCACGAAGTCCGGGGAGATCCGCGACGTAGTCGTCAACGTGAGGGCGGTCGAGATCGCCGGGAAGAGGTACCTTCACTGCGTATACAGGGACATCACAATGCGGAAGCGCCAGGAGCAGGCGCTGCAGGAGAGCGAGGCGAAGTACTATTCGCTCTTCGAGAACATGCTGGAGGGGGCGGCCTACCACAGGATAATAATCGGCGAGCACAACGAGCCGGTAGACTACGTCTTCCTGAACGTGAACAGGGCCTTTGAGCGCATAACGGGCCTTAAGAGGGAGGATGTAATAGGGAGGAGGGTGACGGAAGTCGTCCCCGGCTTCCTGGATTCGAAACCCGATTTCATCGAAATATACGGGAAGGTCGCGCTCGCCGGCGAGGGGACGGAGTTCGAGACCTACGGCGAGGCGCTGGGGAAATGGTTCGCTGTGTCAGCTTACAGCCCGGGCCCGCATTATTTCGTCACGGTCTTCTCGGACATTACCCGGAGGAAAAGGGCGGAGCAGTCGGCGCAGTTCGAGAGGGACAAGTTCCTGGGCATCCTCGAGACCATGGACGACGGCGTCTACATAACCAACCGAGATTTCGAGATAGAGTACATAAACCCGGTGCTCCTTAGGAAGTTCGGGCCGATAGAGGGCAGGAAGTGCTATTCGTACTTCCACGGGCGCCAGAGCGTCTGCCCCTGGTGTCCCAATGAGCGCGTCTTCGACGGAGAGACGGTCCACTGGGAATGGACGGACCCGAATAGCGGAAGGACATACGACCTGCTCGACACGCCGCTCAGGAACCCGGACAACACGATATCCAAGCTCGAGATATTGAGGGACGTTACGGAAAGGAAGCGGGCGGAAGAGGGGCTCCGGAGGGCAAAGGACGAGCTTGAGCAAAGGGTCGGCGAAAGGACCGCGGAGCTTTCCGCCCTGAACGATTCGCTTAAAAAAGAGGTGGGCACGAGAATAGAGGCCGAGGCCGGGCTCCTCGGCGCGCTCGACAAGCTCGCCGACTCAAACATGGAGCTTGAGCAGTTCGCATACGCGATCTCACACGACCTCCAGGAGCCGCTGAGGATGGTCGCGGGCTACATGCAGCTCCTTGAATCGCGCTACAAATCCAGGCTCGACGATACCGCCGGCGAGTACATCCGTTACGCGGTGGACGGCGCAAGGCGCATGAGCGCGATGATCAACGACATACTGGCCTATTCGAGGGTGACGAACGGCGCCCTGCCTATGCAGGAGATAGACTCCGCGGAGGCCTGCGACGAGGCGCTTTCCAACCTCGCGGCGGCGATAAGGGAGACGAACGCGGATGTAAGGTGCGCCGGGGCGCTCCCGGTAGTTCACGGGGACGCAACACAGCTCGCGAGGGTCTTCCAGAACCTCATAGAGAACGCCATCAAGTTCAGGAAGCCGGCGCAGTCGCCCGCAATCGAGATATCGGCCAGCCGGACGGACGGAGAATGGGTTTTTTGCGTAAAGGACAACGGCATAGGGATGGAGCCAGGGTTCGCTGACCGCATATTCAAGCTGTTCCAGCGGCTGCACGGCAGGGAATACCCGGGTACCGGCATCGGGCTCGCCGTCTGCAAGAAGATAATCGACAGGCACGGCGGCAGGGTCTGGGTGGAATCCGCTCCCGGAGAGGGTGCAAGCTTCTTTTTCAGCATACCTGAACGAGGTCCTGGCTACCGGGACGCTGAACGAGGGGCGCATCAGAAGGAAAGCGGTATTCCCGAGAAAGGCAGAGGGCCGCGCCTTTCGGCGTAAGGCGCGGCCCTCACTCCCTTGTCCGCGATTCATTGACAGGAGGTTAACACTGTAAACGCCAACCCCGGTTTTTTTTGAAAAAACTGCCAATACCTTGATCTCGTTCCCCAGCCCGCGATGTAACTTTTGATACGGGATTCTGATTCCGTTCTGCTATACTCTTCACAAATAAACCCTGTGAGGAACGGATGAAAAGACTGTCGCTTGCGCTCGCAGCCACCGGAATCGCCCTGCTCTTCGCCCCTCCCGCAGCCTTATCCGAAATAAGCATTAACATAGGCATAAACGCCCCGCCGCCCGCCGTAGTGGTCAAGGCCCCTCCGGAAGTGGTCGTCATACCGGGCACGTACATATACTTCGCCCCGGACATAGGCGACGAGGTCTTCTTCTACGGCGGATACTGGTGGAGGCCCCACAGGGGCAGGTGGTACAGGGCCGTCGAGTTCGGCGACCCCTGGGTAGTGATTGAGATGGGGAGCGTCCCCAGGGTGCTCATCAAGCTCCCTCCGGATTACAGGAGGGTGCCACCCGGCCACCGGAAGATCCCCTACGGCCAGCTAAGGAAGCACTGGCGGCAGTGGGAAAAAGAGAAGAGATGGGAACGCGCGAGCGAGATAAGGGAAGAAAAGCGCGAACGGCATAAGGAGATGAGGGAAGAGCGGAGGGAACGGGAGAAGGACAGAAGGGAGCACCACCGGGAGCGGGAAAAGGACAGACAAGAGCACAGGGGGCGTTAGGGAGCGCCCTGAAAATGGCGCGGTTACGGCATTGCACGTAACCCCCATTTTCCTTTATTCGATTTTTAAATTAATTAACTCTATCCTTCCGCGGAATGGCCGGGACATAAAAATGCCTTACGCGAAGAGGTCTCTCGGTCTCCATCACATTGCGCCTTCTCTGTTCGGGGGCGATTAAAAATCAAAACCCCCTGAAATCCAATTGGATTTCAG